>CAJUOT010000048.1:0-19051 GCA_910588135.1 uncultured Oscillospiraceae bacterium
CCGCCGCCGTTCTCCCCGGTGACATAGGGGAATTTCCACACGTTGCCGATGCCGATGGCGCATCCGGCGCTCACCAGCAGGAAGCCCAGCCGGGAGCGGAAGTTTTCTCGTTTCATTTGCCCTCTCCTCTTTGCAAATTTGCATCATTATACCGGAGAATGGGGCGAATGTCAACGGATTGGCCCGGCCGGGCGGCCGGAAGCTTCCATGGGCCCGGTCACGGCCTGTCCGCGCCGTCCTCCAGCCGCCCCAGGGGACGGTACACCGTGAGAAACATGGTGGAAAAGCAGGCCAGCCCGCCCACCAGCTGGGAGGCGGCCTCCGCCAGGAAAACCCCGGAGGCGCCCATGTACGCGGCCAGGATCACGGTGAGCGGCGCGTTGACAATGGCTTTGCGCAGCAGGGAGAAGAACACCGCCTGCCTGGACTTGCCCAGCCCTACGAACACGCCCTGGCCCGCGATCTGCAGGGACATGAACAGGAACATGGAGAAATAAATCCGCAGGGCCGGCACACCCGCCGCCAGGATGGCGGGCTCATCCTTGAATATGCGGATCAGCGGCCCGGGCAGGGCCATGGCCAGCAGCCAGAACAGGGCGGAGTAGGCCACCGTCACCCCCGTGCTGAACCGGACGGACTGCCGCACCCGGCTGTACAGCTTCGCGCCGTAGTTGTACCCCGCCACCGGCTGGGAGCCGTTGGTCAGGCCGTGGACGGGCATGATGAACACCTCCCGGATGGAGTTGATGATGGTCATCACCCCCACGTAGAGGTCGCCGCCGTAGTGCTGGAGGGTGGCATTGCACACCACCTGCACCAGGCTGTTGGTCATATTTACAAAGAAGCCGGACAGGCCCAGGCAGACGATTTTTTTGGTCCGGGCCGCCTCCAGGCGCAGGTCCTCCCGCCGCAGGCGCAGGATGGCCCGCTTTCCTGTGAGAAACAGCAGTACCCATGCCGCGGACAGGGCCTGGGAGAACACCGTTGCCAGCGCCGCCCCCCGCACACCCATGTGGAGCACGAAAATGAACACCGGGTCCAGGGCGATGTTCACCGCCGCCCCCAGCAGCACGGTCATCATGCCTGTCCGCCCGAAGCCCTGGGTGTTGATGAAGGGATTCATCCCCAGGCTGACCATGACGAACAGGGTGCCGCACAGATAGACGCCCATATAGCCGTCGGCGTAGGGAAAGGTGTCCGGGCTGGCGCCAAACAGGTAGAGGATGGGCCGCTTCAGCGCCAGGAAGAAGGCGGTGGCCGCCGTGCCCAGAATCAGCAGCAGCACAAAGGCGTTGCCCATCACCCGCTCCGCCTCCCGGTCGTCTCCCTTCCCGCGGCTGATGGAGCACAGGGGCGCGCCGCCCGTGCCGCACAGGTTGGCGAGGCCCATGAGGATGGAGACGATGGGCATGGTGATGCCCAGCCCGGTGAGGGCCAGGCTGTCGCTCTCCGGCAGGTGGCCCAGGTAGATCCGGTCTACCACGCTGTACAGCACATTCACCAGCTGCGCCGCCGTCATAGGGGCGGCCAGCCGCATGATGTTGCGGGGGATGCTCCCCTGAGAAAAGTCGTTTTGCCGCGCCGTCAAGGCTGCGTCCCCCCTTTTATGACAGGATACCCGGTACATCATACCACAGGGCGGCCCGCGCGTCCATTCCAAATTCCCAGAAGGGGAAGTCCCGTGGGGGCGGGCGGTTTCAATTGAAATCCGGCGGACTGTGTGGTATCATGTTGGAGGCGGGCGGCGTCCCGCCAAATCAGGGATAATAGAGGGATGACTATGATGAATATGAGCGACCTTCGGCTGGATATCCACACCCATACCCTGGCCAGCGGTCATGCCTACGGGACCATCCGGGAGATGGCCGCGGCGGCGGCGGAGCGGGGGCTGGACGTGATCGGCTTCAGCGAGCATGGACCGGGCCTGCCCGGGACCTGCGACCCGTTTTACTTCCTCAACCTGTCCGCCATCCCCCGGCGGCTGCACGGGGTGGAGGTGGTTCACGGCTGTGAGGTCAACGTGCTGGACGGCGGGGTGCTCTCCCTACCCCAGCGCTATTTGGAGCTGCTGGACTACGCCATTGTGGGCATCCATCCCCCGTGCTACCGGGAGGCGGGGGCGGAGAAAAATACGGACAACCTCATCTCCTGCATGAAGTATGAAAAGGTGTGCTTTGTCTCCCATCCGGACAGCGACAGCACGCCCCTGCAATACGGGCGGCTGGTGCAGGCGGCGAAAGAGTACCACGTGGCGCTGGAGGTGAACAACAGCTCCCTGCGGAATCCGGAGCGCCGGCCGGGCTGCGTCAAGAACTACCGGGAGATGCTGGGGCTGTGCCGCCGACACGGCGTGCCCGTTATTGTCAACTCGGACGCCCACGACCCCAGTGCCGTTGGGCGGTTTGACGCCGCCCTGGCGCTGCTCAATGAGGAGGGCTTCGACCCGGCGCTGGTCCTCAATACGGACACCGGACGGTTCAAACGGTTCATCGGAATGGAAGCGTAACAAATGGCAGGGGCCGGAGCGGACAGCGCTCCGGCCCCTGCCATTGCCCGCAGGATTTTTCTTTCCGCCGGCGGACCCGCCGCGGGCCGCTCATCCAAAATCCATGGACAGCAGCTTTTTCCGCTCCCGCCAGTCGGGAAGATACTGCTCCAGCAGGGCGTAAAACCGGGGTCCGTGATTCTTCTCCCGGATGTGGCACAGCTCATGGACCACCACCAGCTCAATGGCTTCCTCCGGACAGGCCATCAAGAAGCAGGAAAAGCAGAGGCGGTTTTTGCCGCTGCAGCTGCCGTAGCGCCTGCGGGCCGTGGTGATCCGGAGTCCGGCGGGGGTCACGCCCATCCGCTCGCTCCAACAGGCGACCTTCGGCGGCAGGACGGTTCGGGCCCTGGCCTTGAGAAGCTCAATCTCCTCCGCCGTGGGGGGCGGCGGCAGGGCAGAAGCCCTTTGGCGCTGGCGTTCCAGATGTTTGGCGATCCAGTCCCGGTGACTGTCCACAAAGGCCTGTATGCGCGCCTCCGGCAGCCGCATGGGCGCGCGCACCACCACCCGGCAGTCTCTGGTAATCTCCAGCCCCAGTGTTTTCCGGCGGGAGCGGATCAATTCATATGGCTCCATGCTGCGTTACCACTGCAGTTCTTGGGCAGGGGGGTCCTGGGGGCTGTCTGTTTCCAGTTCCAGCTCCAGCCAGGGGTTTTCCGCCGCCGCGTCCTCCAGCACCCGCAGCAGACGCTGGCCAAAGGCGGTCCCCTCCAGCTCCTCCCGGTGGGACACCGCCAGCCGCACCGGCCGCCCCAGGTCTGTCAGGCAGTCATACAGCGCGTCCAGATTCCGCCCCCACCACTCAGGCAGGCACAGCGCCTGTCCCAGCAGCTCCATAGCCTCCTCCCGGGCATGGAGCAGGGCGCCGTCCAATTTCACCGTCTCCATATCATGGCTCCCCATAGAGCAGCTCAAAGCTCTCGTAGTGGTCCCCGGTGTAGTAGATGAGGCCGTCATTGGAATACACGATCCGCTTTGCGCCCCGGGAGCGGGCGCCTACGGTATCGATGTCGCACTCCTGGTAGCTGCGGCCCTCCGCCTCGGGCAGCAGGCCCTCGTAGTTGCCGAACCGGCTGCCGCCGATGGCCGTCCCCTCCCCGGTGTACGGCTCCACGCTGCCCCCGCTCCAGCCCTTGTCCTGGGCCTGCCGCTTGGTGACATAGTTGCCGGGCAGGTGGCCATAGAGATGGAGGTACAGCGCCACTTCATCCTTGGAGCTGTACCAGCCGTCCTCCGGAAAGGAGGGGGATTCGCTCTCCAAGGGAGGGACCTCAGGGGCCTGGGACTCCGCCGGGTCCGTTCCGGCGGGCGGCTCAGCCTCCGGCAGCTGGGAGGGCGCGTCCGGGCCCGGCGTGCTGAGGGCGGGCTCCGTCGGGCTGGGGGCGCCGGGGGCGGCCGCCTCGGGCCCGCCGCAGGCGGCCAGGGCCAGGGTCCAGGCCAGGGCCAGCAGAAGGGCGGAAATACGTTTCACCATTGCAATCACTCAAATCCATCCGAAATTGGCGCGCGCCCAAAGGTTCGCGCTCCCTGTTATGATACGATACGCGCCGCCGCCTGTCAACCCGTTTCCCCCTTGCGGCCTGGGGAAAAAAGGGTTATAATAGGATCAGAACAATGCCAGGAAAAAAAGGAGCGTGTCCGCCATGTCTCAACCCATGACCCCCGCCGCCGTCCATAAGCAGTATGACGAAGCCATGACTGCGTTCCGCCGCCAGATCGCCGACCCCGCCGCTCGGGTGGCCTTCGGCCGGGAGGCTGACGGGTTCATGCGCCAGTGCGCCTGCGGCGTGTGGCACGCTGACCAGGGGATGGGCCCCCGCCACGTGGAGTACTACAACGCTATCTACTCCAAGGGCAACCCCGTGCCCACCGCCCTCTATTGGGAGCTGGCTTCCGCTGTGGAGGAGTATCCCGGGTTTGCGCTGCCCAAGCTGTTCCGGCGGCTGGTGCAGGCCGATTTGGAGCACGGGCGCAGCCAGAGCCGCCGGTTTGTGGATACCTTCACTTTGATGCTGCTGCTGTTTGCCGCCGTGGACGGCAAAGTGAGCGAGGCGGAAGCGGGATTTGTCAACGCCTGCGCCGATTCCCTGTCCGCCTACTGCGACCACGCCGGAGTGGGCGGCGGAAAATCGGGACTGGATGTCAGCGAATTTGTGGCCCGCCGCACCGACGGTGAGCCGGTCAAGACAGGCAGGCCGGAGGACGAGGCTGTGTCTCCCGCCCCGGCCAATGCGGCGGCTGAGAAAGGGGAAACCCCCGTGGAGGAGGAGCCTTCCCTGGAGGAGCTGCTGGCTGAGCTGGACGGGCTGTGCGGACTGGACAAGGTGAAGGAGGATGTAAAGGGGCTCATCAACCTGGTGAAGGTGCGCAAGCTGCGCCAGGAGGCGGGGCTGCCTGTGCCGCCTATGTCCCTGCATCTGGTGTTCATGGGCAACCCCGGCACCGGCAAGACCACCGTGGCCCGGCTGCTGGCAAAGATTTACCACGCGGTAGGAGTGCTGAGCAAGGGCCAGCTGGTGGAGGTGGACCGCTCCGGACTGGTGGCGGGCTTTGTGGGGCAGACCGCGCTCAAAACCCAGGAGGCCGTGGACAAGGCGCTGGGCGGGGTGCTGTTCATCGACGAGGCCTATGCGCTGGCCAATCAGGACAACGCCAACGACTTTGGGCGGGAGGCCATTGAGGTGCTCCTCAAGGGCATGGAGGATCACCGGGACAACCTCATCGTCATCGTGGCGGGGTATACCGATTTGATGGGGGATTTCATCCACGCCAATCCGGGGCTGGAGAGCCGGTTCAACAAGTATTTCTACTTTGAGGACTATGATGGGGGACAGCTGGCGGAGATCTTCCGCTCGGTGTGCAAGAAGAACGGGTATACTTTGGACGGGGAGACGGACAAGGCTGCGGCGGAGGCGTTTCAGGTGATGTATGACCGCCGGGACGAGAATTTCGGAAACGCCCGGGATGTGCGCAATGTATTTGAGGCGGCGGTGGCCCGTCAGGCCAACCGGGTGGCGGCCATGGAGGCGCCCAAAATGAAGGACCTGATGGCGCTGACAGTGGCGGATCTGGATTTGGAATGCGGGGAGGAAAATCCTGAAACTCCCGCGGAATGACCCTTGCGTTTGGAGGGGGAGTATGGTATAATACCTCCTGCGCACGCCGGTGTGATGGAATTGGTAGACGTGACGGACTCAAAATCCGTTGGGCTAATCCCCCGTGTGGGTTCGAGTCCCACCACCGGCACCAAGTTGAAAGCTACATTTTAGCCTTATTTCAGGCTGGAATGTAGCTTTTCTATTACAAACTCTCCATGATATACTGAAGTCCAGTATTGTCATGGAGGGTTTGCTATGTCCAGAAAAGTAACTGAGATTCCGCAAACAAAGCGAGATGTCCCTATCGAAGTCCGGCGGCTTCGGGTAGCGGCTTACTGCCGGGTCAGTACCCGCCATGGGGAACAGCGCCACAGTCTGGAAGCGCAGATTCCCCACTACACAAATTTTATCAAACGCAATCCAAATTGGGAGTTCGTTGCAATATATTCGGACGTTGCATCCGGTGTCCGCACTGCTAATCGTCCCGGCTACCAGCAGCTTATGAGAGACTGCGCTAAAAGAAAGGTAGACTTGATTTTGGTGAAATCTCTCAGCCGGTTTGGTCGGGATGCGCTGGAGACGATCCGTCAGGTCAGGAAACTTAAAAGAATGGGTATCGGCATTTATATTGAAACAGGAGGGCTAAACACTATGAACATTAGCAACAGTATGATCGACCAGCTTGCGGCTTTGGATCAAGCCGAGAGCCATTTCCGCAGCGAGAATATCAAGTTCGGTATCCGCCACCGAATGAAAAGCGGAAAAACTGTGCTGAACCACACGCAATTCCTTGGCTACACCAAAGGGCCGGATGGCGTTCTTCAAGTTGTGCCGGAGGAGGCCGAGATCGTTCGCAAAATCTTCGAGCTCTACATCCAGGGCAATGGGGTGCGAAAGATCAAACGGTATCTGGAGGAACATGGGATCAAAACAGTAACAGGCAAAACGGAATGGAGTACCTCCACTATTGACCGAATGCTGAGTAATGAGAAATACATCGGGGAGGTGCGGATGCAGAAAGCATTCACGTCCGATTTTTTGACTGGCAGGCGGGAAAAGAACATTGGACAGCTTGTTTCGTACTTGGTTGAAAATGCCCATGAGCCGATCATTGACCGGGAGACGTTTGAGCTGGTTCAGGGGAAGAAAGGAAAAGGCAACGTCTGAACAAACTCGCGGTAAATGCAAAATTCATTATCTATAGTGAAAAATTTGCATTTCTCTTGCCTGTTTGGTAAAATACGAATATGAAACCCCTACATCACAGGTCAACGCTGCTTTGTTTTGACATCTGCCATTAGAAAGAGAGATGCTTTATGGGCCAACAAAATTTTCAGTCCCTTTTGCCCAAAGATGACGTAAACCTGTGCAACTATCAAGATGCGCTGGACTATGCGATGGAGCATGATGAAATCCGCAATGTGGCATTGTCTGGCTCCTATGGCTCAGGAAAAAGCGGCGTGATCAATAGCTATGGGAGGCTCCGTACAACTAAGAAGTTTCTTCATATCTCTCTTGCCGATTTTGATAAAGAAGGTGAGTCGGTCAGTCCAAAAGATACCGTTTGCTCCTTCTTCACGCAATACGATTCGACGCATGGAAAGCGTTTGCGGCAACCCTGTCTCCCGGCCAAATGGCAAACTTCCTGATACAAGATAAATGTGTAAAGCTTTCCGACATGATGGAAGCAGGCGAGACCAACTTGGAGGACACGGAACTTGCCGCTCTGCTGGAGGACGAGAGACTTGGGGACAGCACCGCGCTGCGCCTATTGGAGCTTCATGGCAAAACCGTGTCGGCTGCGGGGAAAAAATATTCGGAAGCAGTCCAGATGAAAATCATTGAAAACTATTTTGATGTAGAGGATATCAACTGGTTTTTGGTGAACTGTGACCGCCAATCTGGCCCTGTCCAGCAGGCATTTATCCACTGTATACAAACGCATATCAAGGAACTGTGCAATGCAGTGGAAACGGAAGAAACGATTCCTATTCCTGTGTATGCCTATACGCTCCAGTCACTGACCCCGGAGGAGGCAAAGGAACTCCGGCAGTATCTGCCCGACAAAAAGTTTGAACTGGTCTGCACCACAAATAAAAAACCGAGGTTCCCTGGTTCGGAGGATGTATGTGTGATTTTGGAATATTTCAAAGCGCAGGGCTGGATCTCCAGTTATCAGCTTCTGCCGTCCGGCGGATACTGGGCATTCCCAAAACAGCGAAAACCCATCAAAACACCATAAGGAGGAACTGTCATGCTGTTTGTCGAATACCCCAAATGCACCACCTGTCAGAAAGCCCGGAAGTGGCTGGAGACCCAGGGGGTTACCTTTGAGACCCGCCACATCAAGGACACCCCGCCCACCGCCGCTGAACTGAGAGACTGGCACAGGCGCAGCGGTCTGCCCCTGAAAAGGTTCTTCAACACCAGCGGCCTGAAGTACAAGGAACTGGGCCTGAAGGACAAGCTGCCTGGGATGAGCGAGGATGAGCAATTCGCCCTGCTGGCCTCAGACGGGATGCTGGTGAAGCGGCCCATTCTGGTGGGGGACGGCTTTGTGCTGGTCGGCTTCCGGGAGACGGATTGGGCCGCCGCGCTGGCTGCGAACAATTATTGAGGGGAGAGTTGGAATTATGAACTACCGCAGACTGGGCAAGACCGGCTTGATGGTCAGCGAAATCGGCTTTGGCGCGGAGTGGATGGAGCGGCACACTGCCGAAGAATGCAAGTCAGTGCTGATTCGCGCAGAGGAGCTGGGCATCAACATCCTGGACTGCTGGATGTCCAAGCCGGAGGTGCGGGACAGCCTGGGGCAGGCCCTGGCCGGGCAGCGGGAGCGCTGGTATATCCAGGGCCACATTGGCTCCACCTGGCAGGACGGGCAGTATACCCGCACCCGGGATGTGGACAAGTGCAAAACCGCCTTTGAGGATTTGCTGGCCCGGCTGGGGACGGACTACATTGATCTGGGCATGGTCCACTACGTGGACAGGGACTGGGACGATGCCACCTCCGGCCCTTTCTGGGACTACGTCCAGGAGCTGAAGGCCGCCGGAACCATCCGCCACATCGGCATGAGCACCCACAACCCAGACATGGCAAAACGGGCGGCGGAGAGCGGCCTGTTTGAGATGATCCTGTTCAGCGTGAACCCGGCCTTTGATATGCACCCGCCCTGCGACGATCTGGACACCTACTTCGCCGTGGAGGACTACCGGGAGGACTTGAATGGCATTGACCAAGCCCGGGCGGAGGTATACCGCCTGTGTGAGCAAAATGACGTGGGCATCACCGTCATGAAGCCCTACGCCGGGGGACGGCTGCTGGACGAAAAACGCTCCCCCTTCGGCGTGGCGCTGACACCGGTGCAGTGCATCCACTACTGTCTCACCCGGCCCGCCGTGGCATCGGTACTGGCGGGGTATGACACCCCGGAACACGCGGAGCAGGCTGTAGCCTACGAGACCGTCTCCGACCAGGAAAAGGACTACGCCAGCGTGCTGGCCCACGCCCCTAAACACACCTTTGGGCAGGGTGAGTGTACCTACTGCGGCCACTGCAAGCCTTGCCCCGTGAACATTGACATCGCCATGGTGAACAAATTTTATGATTTGGCCTCCATGCAGCCCGATGTGCCCGTCTCCGTCCGCGCCCACTACGAGACGCTGGAGCACCACGCGGACGAGTGCATCGGCTGCAAGGCCTGCGAGGGCCGGTGCCCCTTTGGGGTAAAAATTGCGGCGCGGATGGCCCAAGCGGCAGAACTGTTCCGGGCGGAGCGGTAAAATGGAAGAAAAACTCATCCGCTTTCTCAAGGGGGAGACAGTGCTGTGCGCGGCCCTTGCCCTTGCCGCCATCTCCATGGCTTTCGTGCCGCCGGACAGGGAATACATCGGCTACATAGACTTCCGGACGCTTGCCATCCTGTTCTGCCTGATGGCTGTGATGGCCGGACTGCAAAAATGCGGTGTGTTCCAGTATATCGCCCAGGCGCTTTTGGGCAGGGTGGGCAGGGCGTGGCAGCTGGTACTAATCCTTGTGTTGCTCTGCTTTTTCTCCAGTATGCTGATTACCAATGATGTGGCACTCATCACCTTTGTACCTTTTACGCTCATCGTCCTGGGTATGATCGGGCCGGAGGTCAAAGAGCGGCTGCTGATCCCGGTTGTGGTTTTACAGACCATTGCCGCGAACCTGGGCAGTATGCTGACCCCCATCGGCAACCCGCAGAACCTGTACCTGTACGGCAGGCCGGTCTCTCCCTGGGGGCCTTCGTCCTGCTGATGCTGCCCTATGCGTCGGTGGCGCTCCTGGCCATCCTCGTATGGTGTCTTGTCCAGTCCAGGGCCTGTCACGGGACGGTTCGGGTTTCCTTTGCGGAGAGGGCGCGGCTTTCTGGAAACCGGGTTCATCTGGCTGTCTACGCGGCCCTTTTTGCCCTTGACCTGCTTGTTGTGGCCAGGATACTCCCCTACGGCGCAGCCCTTGGCGTGACGGCTGCCGCCCTGTTGCTGACAGACCGGGGCATTTCCCGCCGCGTGGACTACAGCCTGCTGCTGACCTTCGTGGGATTTTTTATTTTCATCGGCAACCTTGGGAGGCTCCCGGCGTTTTCGCAACTGCTGCAAAGGATCGTGTCGGGCCACGAGATCCTAGCCGGCGTCGCCGCGAGCCAGGTCATCAGCAATGTCCCGGCGGCGCTCCTGCTGTCAGGGTTCACGGAGGATCTGCCCGCTCTGACCATTGGCGTCAACCTTGGCGGGCTTGGGACGCTGATTGCATCCATGGCCAGTTTGATCTCCTACAAGCTCATCGCACGGGAGGAGAGCCGGGTGAAAGGGGCATATTTCCGATATTTTACGACGACAAACATTTGCTTTTTAATGATTCTCCTGATATTTGCGCTTTTTTTCAGGGGATGGAACTGAAAAGAAAGGCTCCCTTTCTGAACACTTTGGCCCTTATCTGCATAGGATGCTTTATGAAATCCCAGCCATAAGGAGCATTTCCTATGAATCAGCCATCATTGTGCGGCCATTTCACAAATCGCCTTTTCCCGATCCTGCATAGCAGACCTCAAGCGATAGCCAACATCACAGGCAGTGATAACTACCCCAACCTATCGGGTACGGTACAATTCTATCAGGTTAAGGAAGGCGTGATCGTCTACGCTGAGATCCGCGGTCTCCCCCAGGCCGACGCCCCCTGTCATAGGCAGATTTTTGGGTTCCATATCCACTCAGGAACCGACTGTAGCGGAAATATGGACGATTCGTTTGCGGACGCGATGTCCCACTACAATCCAGGCGGTTGTGGACACCCGCACCACGCTGGAGATCTGCCGCCGTTGTTCGGAAACAATGGGCTTGCGCTGTGCGCGTTTTTGACCAACCGTTTTTCCATTGACGAGGTGATTGGCAGGACGGTGATTATCCATGATCATCCGGATGACTTTACAACCCAGCCATCCGGCAATTCCGGTACAAAAATTGCCTGCGGCGTGATTCGGCGTGCAACTTCCTGTTTCTGAAATGTCTGCCTGCAATCAGATGCTAAATGCTTTGAATCCGTTGCGCCGCAACGGGTTTCGGAAATAGTAGTTTTGCCACATGGAGCCAACCAAAAGCTACATTTTGTCCTTAATTTAGGGCAGAATGTAGCTTTTCTATTATAAACTCTCCATGATATACTGAAGCCCAGTATTGTCATGGAGGGTTTGCCATATCCAGAAAAATATCTGAGATTCCACAAACAAAATCGCCACTCCAAATCTCATTTACTCCATCAATTGTGAATTGCGCAAATTTTCTCGGTCGTCAAGGACCTTGTAATACCTGTGCGCCAGCCTTACCCTTCTGTGCCTCCTGGCCCGGCGGAAGCTCCTGCTGGAAACGCCGCCGAAATTCCGTGGGAGAGACACCGATGATTTGAGTGAAAACCCGCGAAAAATAGTTTGGATCGTTAAACCCCACCCGGGAAGCGATTTCGGCTACGCTCTCATTGGACAGCAGCAGATGGTTTTTGGCCAGCTCCATGCGCACCTTGTTGACGTACACGTTGATGTTCACCCCGGTCCGTCGCTTGAAAATACGGCTGAGATAGGACTCACTGCAATGGCAGAACCCGGCCAAAGCGGCCACGGAGATATGGCCGCCTGAATTCAGGCGGATATACTCCATGGCGTGGCTGAGGATGGTGTCCTCGCTGGAGGTGAGATAGCTGCGGACGGCGGTGGGGGCGCTGTGGGTAGTCTGCAAAATGGTATAGGTCTGCCCCAAATATTCCGCCAGCAGCTCCAAGCCGATGAGCATACTGTCCACATCGACATCGGCGGTTTGCACACCTTCCCGGTACAGCGCCAGCGCCTCCTGGCAGTCCAGGGCGGGGGCGTGGCGGCAGGCCCTGCAAATGCGCGCCTGAACCCGGCGCTCATCCACCTGGAAAAAACCGGCGTTGATGCAGCCGATGAGCACATCGCCGCTGTAGATGGGCACCACGTACTCCCCCAGCCCGGCATGGCACAGGCCGAAAAAGGTCTTCCGGGCGGTTTTGCACTTGTTGTACATCCGGCGAATCATGGACAGGCACACCCGGTAGTGCTCCTGGGTGGATTTCATGTACATACAGAACACGTTGGTGTGGGCCAGAAAGGGGCGCACCGCCTCGTCCAGCGCCTTGTTGATGGGGATGAAGCCGCAGAAATCCTTGATGCAGATCTGGACGTTGTGCCGGTCGTGGAGATACGAGAGATAGTCCCTGATTTTTTCATAAGAACCGGCCATAAGCTCCCCTCCTTATCCGGAAAATTCTCCAGAATATACCTTACGCCTGATTACTGGAAAAGTCAATACCAGTGCAGAATAATCCAGATACTGTGTAGATTATTTATTGCAAAGAGGAAGCTCTCCTGCTATGATTTAGGCAGAAAAGACAGATGTCCTAAAAAATGGCAGGAGAATTTATTTATTTTTTCGCTTCTCTGCTGTGGGAGAGAGGCCGTTAGCCATCATATCTTAAAAAATCCGCATAGAGCGAGTTCAAAATATTAAAGACACGTTGTGAGGCAGGTGATACCATGAAGGAAGTGAACGCGGAGCTGGCCGTCATCGGCGGAGGGCCTGCCGGGGTGTGCGCGGCGCTGGCCGCAGCGCGGCTGGGGGTGCGTACCGTGCTCATTGGGAACCGCCCGGTACTGGGAGGCAATTCCAGCAGTGAAATACGGGTCTGGACCCGGGGAGCCACGGGGGCAGGCAGCCTCTTTGCCGAGGAGATGGGAATCTGGGGCCGGCTGAAGCTGGAAAATCTATATAAAAACCCGGACGCCAACCCGGTCTTTTGGGATGAGATCTTGCTGGACGCCGTGTTAGGCCAGAAAAACCTCCTGCTCTTCCTCAACACGGACGTGACAGCGGCGGAGCTGGAAGAAGGTCAAATTACTTCCGTCTCCGCTACCCAGCAGGGCACCGAGGCTGGGCTGTGCTTCCGGGCCAACTATTTCGTAGACGCCACCGGAGACGGGACGATCGGCGCGAAGGCGGGACTTCCCTATTACATAGGCACTCAGCGCGCCGCCGGCGGCGGGCCGGGGGCGGAGGGAGAGCTGCTGGGCAGCTCCATCCTGTACTACACCAGAAGGGAGGATCACCCTGTCCGTTTCATCCCCCCCTCCTATGCCTACGGGCTGGAGGAGGTGGAGCGGCTCATCGGAACTGGGGGCCGGGTGGTCAGTGAACGGCTCAGCGGCAGCGACTGCTGGTGGTTCGAGTACGGAGGCGCCCGGGACACCATCTCTGCCGCCCAGGACATCGCTATAGAGCTGAAACGGCTGGTGCTGGGCGTGTGGAACTACATCAAAAACAGCGGAAAGTTCGACGCAGACTGTTATACCCTGGATTGGATCGGCAGCCTCCCCGGCAAGCGGGAGAGCCGCCGGATGGAGACGGAATACCTTCTGACCCGGCAGGACCTTTTGGAGGGGCGGCAGTTCCCCGACGGGGCCTTTTACGGCGGCTGGTACATGGATCTCCACCCCGCCGGGGGCATCCTGGACTCCCAGGCGGACAACTGCGTTCAGATCCCCGTCCACGTCTATCAGCTTCCCCTGCGGTGCCTCTATCAAAGAAACGTGCCCAACCTGCTGTTTGCCGGGCGGAACATCGGCACGGAGCGGGACGCCTTCGCCTCCAGCCGCATCATGAACACCTGCGCCCTGTCCGGCCAGGCGGCGGGCACCCTGGCGGCGGCCTGCATCGCCCAGGGCCGGCCCCCGGCGGAGCTGTCCCCCGCCGAAATTGAGGGAATTCGCCAGACTCTTCTCCGAGAGGATATGTTTATCCCCGGTGTGGGTTCTGAGGACGGGAACGACCTGGTCCGGCAGGCGCAAATCACGGCCAGCAGCGCTCATGACGGCCGAATCGGGGCGCTCAGCGGCGGCCTGGAGTTGATAAGCGGCGCTTTCGCGGTATTCCCCGGCGTGGCCGGGGGGCAGGCCGTCCTCACCCTCCGCAGCGAGGCCGCCGCACGGCTGACGGGCGCCCTCCAGTCCGCCATGCTGCCCAACCGTTTTCTGGCAGGCCGGGAGGAGGGGCGCTTTGCCTGGGACCTGAAGCCTGGAGAACAGCAAGTGGAGTTCACGGTGCCGGAGGACTGCGGCGGGCGGTTCTGCGTCCTGCGGTTTGACGGCGCACCCGGCGTCTCCCTGGTTCTGACGGAGGAGGGCCGGACCGGCTTCCTGTGCGGCCATGAGCGTAGGCCGGAGTACGCCTTCCCCGCCATCCAGTACCGCCCCGGAGCGGCTGAAACGCTGTATCACCCCCGGCAGGTCCTCAGCGGCTGTTCCCGGCCCTGGGGCCAGCCCAACCAGTGGTGTGCCGCTCCAAACGATTGTGACCCCTGGCTCCGGCTGGAGTGGCCCGCCCCCGTTGCCATCCGGGAGCTGCGGCTGTACCTGGATCCGGACTTGACCATGGAACTGCCCAGCAGCCGGGCCCAGCACTGGGAGGAGAGCCACCACTATGCCCCCCGGGCTGGAATGCCGCCCCGGCTGGCCAAGGCCGTCCAGGCGGAGACACTGGGCGGGGACGGAGCATGGCGGACGGTGTGGAGCGCCGGAGAAAACCATCAGAGGCTGGTGGTAATCCGGTTCCCAGCTCCGGTGGAGACCGCGGCTCTCCGGCTGCGCTTCCCAGAGACCTGGGGCGGATGGAGCCCCGCGGTCTACGAGGTGCGGGCCCACGGTCCAACGGCCTGATGAACTCACGGCGGAAGCCGAGAACCCATATCAACCAACATCAAATTTGAAAGGAAGAATGAACATGAAACTGCGGAAACTCTTTGCCATGCTCCTTGCGGGCGCTCTGTCCCTGTCCCTGCTGGCCGGGTGCGGCAGCGGTGACACCCCGCCCGCCGCCAGCCAGGGCGGACAGCCGGACAGCTCCCAGGCCCCAGAGGGCGGCACCGAGATCGTCTGGGCTGGCTGGTCCGGTGAGGAGGAGGCCAGCAAGGCCATCTTCCAGCGCATGATGGAGACCTACGAAAAAGCCAGTGGAAACGACGTGACCTGGGTGGGCTGGACCTGGGCAGATACCGCCCAGCAGCTCCTCATCCGCACCCAGGGCAAAGAGCAGCTGGACCTGGCCCAGACGGACATCGGCATTTTCAACACCGTGGCCGCCGCCGGGGTGCTGGCCGACTGGAACGACATCCTGGGCAAGGATTTCATGGACGCCACTTTTGAACAGTCCGCCCTCAGCGTAGGCAACATCGACGGCAAGCAGCTGGGTATGCCCTGGAGCATGGCCTCCATCACCATGGTGTACAACCCTGAGCTCCTTTCCGCCGCGGGGTGGGACAAGATTCCCGCCACCATCGCCGAGTTTGAGCAGTGTCTGGCCGATATCAAGGCTGCCAGCCCCGAAGTAGTGCCCTACGCAGTATCTACCAAAGACGCCACCTGCGCCGGCGACTTCATGCCCTGGCTGTGGACCTTCGGCGGTGCCATCTTCAACGAGGACGGCAGCGTGGCCCTGAACAGCGAGGCCGCCGTGGCCTGCGTCCAGTGGTATCAAGGCCTGATGGAGAAGGGCTACATCGCCATGGACACCGGCCGGGGCGAGGCCCGCCAGCTCTTCGCCCAGGGCAAGGTGGCGTTCTACGACGACGCGGTGGTGGCCAAGGGCCAGGCGGTGAACAACGGCGTGGCTCCCGAGGACGTGGTCAACGTGTGCTCCGCCATGCCCCGCCCGGTGCTGAACCAGGGCGACAAGCCCCAGTCCACCATGTGGGGCCATATGCTGGTGGCCTTCAAGGACTCCGCCCACCAGGCCGAGGCCGCCGAGCTGGCCAAGACCCTCATCAGCGACGAGGTGGCCCTGGACTACTTCGAGAACAACGGCATGCCCCCGGTGACCAAGAGTGCCGCCGGGTTGGATCAGGTGAAAAACGACGCCTACCTCAACGGCTTCCTGAGCTCCACCGCCACCGCCCGCCTGGAGGAGACCGCCCGTATGACCAACGCCAGCGAGATCAAGACCGTCATCACTGAGGAACTGCAATACGCCCTGCTGGGCCAGAAGACCGCCGAGCAGTGCGTGGCCGACATGGCCGCCCGGCTGGAGGCGCTGTAACTCCGGCCCGGCACAACGGTAAAAAGGAGGAGCGGTCCCGGCATTCCCCCGCGGGCCGGGGCCGCGCCCCTTTCCGGCGGAACAGGCGCGGCTGACGCGCCAGGAGGTTTTCCATGAACAAGATCAAAAACGCGGGCAGGCTCACCGACAGCCAGGTGGGCGTGGCGCTGATCCTGCCCGGTCTGGCCGTGTTCGCGGCCATCATCCTGTACCCCTTTGTAGACGCCATCCTCATGAGCTTCACCGACCGCTCCATGCTGTATCCGGAATTCCACTGGGTCCGGCTGGAGAACTATGCAAAGGTGTTTCGGGACCCCTATTTCGGCAAGACCCTGCTGACCACCGCCCTGTTCGTGCTGGGGAGCACCGTCCTGCCTTATGTGCTGGGCATGGTTTGGGCCATCCTGCTGGACCAGGGCTTCCGGGGGGCGGAGTTCCTGCGGGGGGTCACCCTGGTGAACTGGATCATCCCCGGCACGGCCATCGGCTTTCTGTGGAGCTGGATCTTCAACGGCCAGTACGGCATCCTCAACAGCATCCTCCGGGGACTGGGCATCCTGGAAACCGGCATCCCCTGGCTGGGTCAGACCGGCACCGCCCTTCTGTGTGTGGTGGTGGCCCGCACCTGGCAAATGCTGCCCTGGTACATGGCCTTTCTCTTGGGCGGCTTGCAGAGCGTCCCCCGGGACCAGATTGAGGCCGCCCACGTGGACGGCTCCAACAACTGGCAGACCTTCTGCCACGTCATCCTGCCCGGTATGCGGCAGACTGCCTTCCTGGTGTTTATTCTGGGGCTCATCGGCAACCTTCAGCACTTCGACCTGCCTTGGACCATGGCCCAGGGCGGCCCAGCACGGGCCACCACCACCCTGTCCATCGAGGTGTACACCACCGCGTTCAAAAACTGGAACATGGGCAAAGCGGCCACCATCGGCACCATCTGGGCGGTGCTGCTGGCCTGCTTTAGCTTTGTCTATCTGCGCCGGGTCAACGAGTCTGAGTGAGGAGGGGAGAGAGCATGTTTCAAAAAACGAAGGCATTCCGGGCGTTTTTCTGGATCTCTCTGATCGCAATCGGCTTCTTTGTGTTCTTCCCTCTGCTGTGGATGATCAACACGGCGCTGAAACCCACCGATCAGACCTTCAGCAGCTACTTCTTTACCGGCCCCCTCACCTTTGACAACATCCTGCACATCCTCACCGACGCCAAGATCATGACCTACCTGAAGAACAGCCTCATCGTCTCCTTCGGCTCCAGCCTGATGGCCACGGTGGTGTGCTCCTTCGCCGGGTACAGCTTCGCCAAGTTCCGCTACCGGGGCCGTAAATTTGTCATGGGGATGTTCATGATGAGTCAGGCCTTCCCCCAGGCCATCCTGCTGCTGTCCATCTACGCGCTGATGAACCGGATGGGTCTGCTGGGCAGCTACTGGGCCCTGCTCATCAGCTATGTGGTGTTCACCCTGCCGGTGGGCACCTGGACCTTGAAGAGTTACTTCGACCAGATTCCCGACGCCCTGATGGAGAGCGCCAAAATCGACGGCGCGGGCCACTGGCGGATCATGACCCGCATCATCTTCCCCATGGCGGTGCCCGGCATGATCTCCATCGCCATCTACGGCTTCGTGTGGAGCTGGAACGATCTGCTCTACTCCATGACGCTGGTGACGGATACCTCCCGGCGCACTCTGGCCTCCGGTCTGGTGATGACCTTCCTGGGGGAGGCGTCCACCAACTGGGGCTATATGATGGCGGCCTCCATTGTGGCGGCCATCCCGGTGACCATCATTTTCGTGTTCCTCCAGCGGTATTTCATCCAGGGACTGACCGCCGGCGCCGTGAAAGGATAATAACATTTTCAAAAATAGTCGTATGATTTGGAACGGGGCAGTCCTGAACAATAGGGCTGCCCCGTGTTCCATTAACAAGGGGGTGAACACAGCAAAAGCCGCCAGCCGGCGGCTTTTGCTGCCCACTGATATGGGCAAGACCACAATCCCGGCATCAGCATGATACCGGAGTTGTATAAAAAATTCAACAGCAAGCTATTGACAAGGGAATGACAGCGTGCTATTATATACCCCAAGGAGGTGAAACTCGTGAAAGAAAGAGTGACCTGCGTGGCGCTGATCAAGCAGATACATGATGGGCTGGAAAAGCAGGCCAACAATTCCTTGCGTTCCCAAGACCTTACCATGTCCCAAGTCGGTGTGCTGATTGAGCTCCGTTTTTCACCGGAAAAGCAAATGGCGCTGAAGGAACTGGAGCGGCGGCTTCATGTGGCGCAGTCTACCGCCGCCGGGATTGTGGCCCGGCTGGAGCAAAAGGGGTTTGTGGAGGGGTTCGGTGACGCAAGCGACCGCAGGATCAAAATGCTCCGCATTACCCCCGCCGGGGAAGAGTGCTGCCGGCTTGCAGACCAGCACATGGCGGCATTTGAAGAACACTTGCTCACTGGCTTGACCGAAGCCGAACGCACCACATTTGTTGCTCTGCTGGAACGGGTAGCAGGCAACTTGAAATGAATGTCCGCCCGGCGGCGGACATTTATTTCAATCAAATCAATAGCATGATATTAACAGCGAACTGACGATTATATGAAGGAGGACCTTTTATGAACAACTCGAAAGCGGTAGAACTCTTTGAGAAAGCCCCTGTGTCCCAGGCCGTATGGAAAAACGCCCTGCCCGCTATGGCCGCGATGCTGATGGTGCTGATCTACAATCTGGCGGACACGTTCTTTATTGGCCAGACCCATGACGCGCTCCAGGTGGCGGCGGT
>CAJUOT010000048.1:19151-20445 GCA_910588135.1 uncultured Oscillospiraceae bacterium
AAATCCTATCTGACCATCGTCAGCCTGGGCGGGCCCTTCGTGCTGATTTCCAACTGTTATTCAAATGTGGTCCGTGCCGAGGGCCGGTCAAGCCAAGCCATGATGGGGCAGATTATTGGTAACTTGCTGAATGTTGTTCTTGACCCGATTATGATACTCGGCTTTGGCTGGAATATTGCTGGCGCGGCGATTGCGACGGTAATCGGAAATGTGGCTGGCGCGCTCTACTACATTTTCTATTTCGTGCGGGGCAAAACAACCTTGAGTGTCAGCATCAGGGACTTCACGCTGAAAGACCAGGTGTGCAGCGGCGTTCTGGCGATCGGTGTTCCGGCGGCGCTGGGTTCCCTGCTGATGAGCGTTTCCCAAATCATTATTAACAGCCAAATGACCCAGTACGACGATATGGCCGTGGCCGGGATGGGGGTTGCCATGAAGGTCGTGACCATCACTGGCATGGTCTGCATGGGGCTGGGGCAGGGTGTCCAGCCGCTGCTGGGCTACTGCGTGGGAGCGAAGTTGTGGGAGCGGTTCAAAAAGGCGCTGCGTTTTTCGCTGGTTTTCTCCCTGGCGCTGGGGGTGGCCCTGACGGTCATCTGCTACCTGTTTGTCAATCAGATCGTAGGGGCGTTCCTGACGGACGCAAGCGCCTATTCCTACGCCGTACAATTCTCCTGCATCCTGCTGACCACAAGCTCTCTGTTCGGCGTGTTCTATGTGCTGATTAACACGCTGCAAGCCATGGGAGCCGCCACCCCCGCCCTGGTGATCAATTTGAGCCGTCAGGGGATCATCTTTATTCCGGCCCTGTTCATGTTACAGGCGGCGATTGGCATCGCCGGCCTTGTGTGGGCGCAGCCGATGGCGGATATTCTTTCCATCGGTCTGGCATTGTTCCTCTATGGCAGGGTTTCCCGGAAGATGATGCTTGAAAGCAGCGGTTTGAGCAGTTTTTGGATAAGCTGCCGTTAATTTAAGCGCCGCACCTTGTGAAAAGTTTTAAGAAAACGGTTAGATTGATATGGAAAATGAGCCTCGGCTATGGTACAATATGATTATATCGTGCCGGCCTTCCCCGGGGCGGAGAGATGAGCGTTCTGGATTTGGTGAAGAAGTATCTCTCCCAGAAAACCGGTGTCCGGCACAACACCGAGGGCCAACGATTCGTGGCGTTGTCCGGCCCGTGTTTCAGATGGCTGTGGACGATGATTTGATACGCAAAAATCCGTTTGAGTTTCGGCTTGCCACCGTCGTTGTCAACGACAGTGTGACAAGGGAAGCAATCACAAGGAAA
>CAJUOT010000049.1 GCA_910588135.1 uncultured Oscillospiraceae bacterium
ACGCCGGTTTCCGTATCGACGACGACTTTCATCACATTGACGATGCCTTGGTTATAGACCTCTACAAAGCGCTCCTTTGCCATTGCGTGTTCCTCCTTTCTCATCCCGCCTGTCCGCGAAAGGAAACATACCACGCGCCCGGCCTGCTGTGGGCCGAATTTCCCAAACGGCGCAAATCGTTCTTAAACAGCAAGAAGCGGGGCGGGGGCCTCACAGGCTCCCTCCCCGCTTCTTTTTCAGCTCCGCTTTCCCGGCCCGGGACAAAAGGCACGTCCGCCCGCCCACCCGGACCTGATTTCCTTTCCAGTCCGCGGCCTCAATTTTGTCCCACGCCGCCAGATAGCCCCGGTGGATCCGGACAAACCGCCCGCCCAGTTCCCGCTCCAGCTCGTTCAGGCTGCCCACGAAGTCCAGGCGGCTGTCCGCCGTGTGGAGGTATACGTGGTGGGCCTTGGGGGCGGTCTCAAAAAACAGGATGTTCGCCAGGGGTACGTGGCGGGTCTCGTCCCCGGTCCGCAGGGAGAACACCTCCGCCGGGTCATGGCGCTCGTCCAGCAGACGGGCGTGGATGGCCTCCAGGCACCGGGCGGCGGCTGAGCCGGTCTGTTCCCCGTCCTTCACGATGTAATCGAAGGCCTCCAGGTGGTACTGGAAGGTCTTCCAGGCCAGATCGCCATAGCTGGTAATGTAGACCAGGGTGCCGTGGGGGTCCCGCCGCCGCAGCTCCCGGCCCAGGGTGAAGCCATCCCAGTCCCCGTCCTTTAAGTCCACGTCCAGGAAGTAGACGCCCCGGCGGCTGTCCTGGGCCGCGTCCATCAGCTCCCCGGCGGAGGATGCGGCGCACGCCACCTTCATGTCGTAATTTTCCACGAAGATTTTCCACTCCAGGGCGGTCTGAAGCTGGTGGCGGACGGCCTCCTCGTCGTCGCAGAGATAAATGGAAATCATGGCCTGCCCTCCACCTTCAGCTCCTGAACAAACACGCCCCCCGCCCAGCTGGTGGACGCGGCCGTGTTGGGGTACTCCGCCAGAATCCGCTGGTAGCTGGGGAGGCCCAGTCCCCGGCCCTCCCCCTTGGTGGAGAAACCCTCCGCCCAGATTTTGTCCGGGTCGATGGCCCCGGCGTAGGGGTTCGACACCCGCAGGGACAGCTCGCCCCCCTGGGCCAGCAGGACGATTTCCACCCAGGGCGTCTCCGTCTCCAGGGCGGCCTGGGCGGCGTTATCCAGCAGAATGCCCAGACAGCGCACGAAGTCCCACACGTCCATCCCCACCGACTCCACGGGGTAGAGCGCCTCCAGCCGGCAGTCGATGCCCTGCCCGCCCATGGCGGCCAGCTTGGACAGCAGGAGGCTCCTCACTTGGGGGACGCGCAGGTTGCCGATCTGGGTAGAGGCCCGAATCTTCTCCCCGATGCGCCGGTCAAAACCCGCGTCCAGTTCCGACAGGGCGCAGCGCAGCTGGTCCAGCTCGCCCTCGTCTGCCTGCTCCGACAGCCCCGCCAGCAGGTTTTTGTAGTCGTGGCGGAAGGAGCGCACCTCCCGGCGGATGACCTCTAAATCCTGCTCGTAGAGCTGCTGCTGGGCGATGACGTCCCGCTGGGCCTCCATCTTCCGGGCGGAGTCGGACCACTGGGCCAAGTAGAGCACAAGCCCCGTCACCAGCACCACCATCACCAGCACCAGCAGGTAATAGAGGGCAAAATACCGCTCCTGAAGCCCCCTCAGCTGGAGCATATAAAACATCTCCATGACGCACGCCAGGGCGAAAAGGAACAGGGCTGTCCGGCACTGGCCGGGTCCCTCCTCCAGCAGGAGGCGGAACCAGCGGCCGAAGCGCAGGCGGTACAGCAGGGCGGTGGAGAGCGCCACCACAACGCAGATAACGGCCGTCACCGCCGCGAACTGGAGAATTTCGTTATCCACAAAGATGGTTCGGTACAAAAACCGGGTCAGGATGACGAGGGATACCTGAAACACCCCCGTCATGGACACGGCGGAGAGGGCCTGCCAGAATCCCATTCTCCAGGCCCACCGGGCCCACAGCACGACGCACAGCATGGCGCACAAGCTGGTGGCCCAGAAACGGATGAGAGTACCGCCGGGAAGGGCATACATGAGGAATATGTTGAGCAGGTTGTTGACCAACGGAGAGAGGAGCAGGGCGGGCAGCTTTTTCAGCCGCCGCCAGTTCCGCTCGTCCAGGACGGCAAACAGGTAGGCCGCCACGACGGCGTGGGCCAGCGTGGAATCTACGTATCCGATTAGAAGCATCACCAGCGTGGGCACGACAATCCCTCCTCGCATAGAGCTGACTGAAACAATATACCACGCTTGGGCGGATTTGTCCACGCTAAAGCGGCTTGGACGCGGTTCATGCGCGATACGGCCCGCTGTTTGTCGGAGGGATTCCTCCCCAGGGTTTTGGGAGGAAATATATCAATTATCCTGATTTATAGCGATATTACAGCACAAAAAGCGGAGAAATACAAGCGCATTTCTCCGCTTTTTAAGCCGACAAAACGCACCTCATTCTGAGGTGCGTTTTGTCAAATTGTGTCTCATCGTGAGATTTGAAACAGTCTATTCCAACTCGTCAAGCAGTTTGATACCTAACACTGTGGCAGGTATTCGGTAGCTCGGAGCAAGATTGGATAAGACGATAACGGCCATATTCTTGTCAACGCTAAAACCAAGGTAGCTGTTGTAATTCCCTGTGCCGCCGTTGTGCCAAACAACCCCATTCTCGGTATCAATTATCCAAGCCATACCAATCGCATCCATGTTAATTCCCATTGCTTTATATTGTTCAGAGGCAGCGTTGACTTTTCTTAACTCTTTATGGCAATCCGCAAAATATCCAATTTCGTCAAGCTGGGATTGAGCATAGGCCAGCATATCATTTATATCCGAGGTAAGCCCTCCAGCCGATAAATATGCATCGCCATCGTTCCAATCCCAATACTTCCCCAAATCACCGTCCTGAGTGGAAAGCTGTGTATGGGAGAGATTTAATTCTTTCGCAAATTGATTTGCCAGGGTGGTGTAATCGGTTCCATAAACTTCCTCTAAAATCAAACCAAGTACAGCATATCCAAAGTTTGAATAGTTGAAGGGGTAATCTTCATTTGGCACATTCAGTTCGCTGGCTTTATTGATTACCATGGTTTTCGTAACGCCGAGAAAAGAATTCTTCCCGGTAAAAAAATTAGAAATCATTGGGCTTTCAATATAGTGGCTCTTATATCCGGAAGTATGTGTCAACAGCGCCGCAACCGTTGGATAGACATTTTCCTCCGGCAAAGGAAGATATTGATCAATCGTCGCGTTAATATCAACTTTTCCCTCTTGAACCGCTTTACTCACCATAGCGGCAGTAAAGGTTTTCGTTAGGGAGCCAATCTCATATGTGTGCGGTTCTTTGGGCAGTTCCTTTCCGTTTTCTCCATAGACGGTATAGGAGGCATTGCCATTTTTGATAATTCCAACTGTAATGACTGCATCTGCATTGTCCTTTGTTGTGTACTCCAATGCTTCTTGAAATGATAGCCCTGGAATCTTGCTCATTTGATACTTACTGTACGCCGACAGCGCAATGAAAAAGGCTCCCCCACATATCATGATAGCCATCACTGCAATCAAGACTAATTTCCATTTTTTCCTGTTCTTTCCTGATTGCCTATTGTTCATCTGAATCACCCCACAGCGTTTTCCAGTGCAGTATAGCACAAACCATCTGTTAAAACAATCCATGGATTTCACCTCGCCCCACGGCTAAGCTTTCTTTCTGCCCTCCGTTGTTCCGTCTCCGCTGCTTCCCGGCGCTTGACTTCCTCCGCGAAGCGAAAGAGAGCGGCGTATACGAGCTGTACTACATCGAACTGGCCACGGGCCTGCGCCGGGGCGAGCTGCTGGGATTGAAGTGGGAGGACATTGACTTGGAGGGCGGCACGATTCAAGTGCGCCGTCAGATCGCTCGGATCGACGGCGAGGTGGTGGAGGCCCCGCTCAAGACAAAGAACTCCTACCGCAGTGTGTCCATCGGGCAGGACGCAGTGCAAATCCTCAACGAGCAACGGAGGAAAACCAACAGCGAATACGTGTTCCCGTCCCCCACAGGCGGCCCCATCTCACCGGACAGCGTTCTGAATATGCTCCATCGGGTGCTGAAACGGGCGGGACTGCCCCGAATCAGATTTCACGATATGAGACACCCATATGTCAAGCCCACGACAAAGAATTTTTATACTTGTCTAGCGAATAAACATTTAGGCTTCTTATCGTACATATTTGCAACTCCCAACACAGGAAAAAACACTATACTGCCTCAATACCTTCATTGCTCCAAATACTCCTCCAGACACAGCCCGCCGTCCATAATCTCCCGTGCCACTTCCTTCCCCACATAGCGGTAATGCCACGGCTCATAGCCCACCCCGGTGAGCTCACTTTTATCCGTGGGATAGCGCAGAATGAACCCATACTCCGCACAGTGCTCCATGAGCCAGCGCTGAACAGCGGTGTTCTCCTGGCCTTGGTCCAGCACCTGGTAGCCGGTGTCCACGATGTCCACCGCCAGTCCGGTCTGGTGCTCACTGGTGCCGGGGCGGGCCACCCACCGGGTGGCTTGGGCCTCCGCCTCCTTCTGTACGTACCCTTTGGCCAGCCAGCTCTCCACCTCCTGTTCAAAAAGTTTCCGCTGGGTTTCTTCCGAACGATAAGAGGAGCAGATCAGCGGCAACAGCCCCGCCGCGCGGCAGTCGTCCATCATGGACTGGAGGGCGGGATAGGCCCGCTGGTCGATGGCGTGGCCGTTTCTCAGCTGGGTGAAGACCGAGACGGCAAAGCTCTCCGGCAGGGGGTGCTCTGCGTTGACCAGCACCAGCGCCCAGTCCCCCTCCGCCGGGGGCACAGCGGGCTTGTCCGATGCTGGGATGGGCGTGGGAGTGGGCAGGGGGGGCGCGGACTGGGCGGGGCCAGGGGCGCCGGAGGGCCCTTGCTCCATATGGGCGAAGGCGGAAGCCCCGATCCATCCTGCCAGCAGCCCGGCGGCAAACACCAGCAGGACCAGGGCGAGCAAAACGGACAGGGGTGACGTATGGCGGCGCGTGGTTTTCATGGGGAACACTCCTTTGTAAAGGTCTATGTCCCCAAATTACCACGCGCCGCCATCTGATTTTCATGGTTTTTGCATCAAAGTACCGTCTTTTCAGCGGTCGAAGCCTGATGAATCGCTGCCGGTTTCCCCATCCCCCATGGTCTCCAGGGAGATGTGAAACGTGGTGGGTCCGTGGGTGATCCAGTAGTACAGATCGGTGTCCGGCACAGCGAAGCAATACTGAAGGAACTTGTTTTCCGGCTCCAAGGGGTTCATATATACCATATCTGTCCCCACAGTCCAGCCCATCATCTCAAAAAAGCAGAACGCCTTGTCCAGCAGCGCTTCCCTGTCGTATGGAAACCACTGGGCGATATTGGTGTCCCATAGGATGATCTGGATAGGCAGGCCGGTCTCGGCGTCCACGTCCACCGACAGGGATTTGTTGTGATAGGTCTCATAGTCGGTCCAGGAGAACTGGTAGTAACGGAAGGGCTCCCGGACCTCCTGTTCTCCCGCCGGGTCCCAGAGCAGGAGGCGCTGTATGTCGCAAAATTCGTATGCCTCGTCGGTGGCTCCCGTATACTCGTCGAAAAAGAGGTCGGGGACGATGTTCCACTTCGTCAGCTGCTCCCGGAGGGCCAGGGTCTGTTCCCGTTTGGTGAAGCTGTCCGCATATGTTCCCGTACTGGAGGACAGGACGGGGCGCGCCGAGGAATATTGGTTGGCGAACAGCTCCATCCGGTCCAGCAGGGTGGGCCCTTCCCGGACGGGCAGGGCGGCAGCATCCAGCGGCTCCGTATGGACTTGGCCGAATTGCCCCATATCCCGCATTTGGGAGAGGTACGGGGACAGAACCGCCGCCCCCGCCACGATCAAACAGGTCAAAACCGGGAACAGCCATTTTTTCATTAGCTTCATGTCTGGCCCCCTCCCTTCAAATGGATGCGCGCCGTAGTGCCCTCACCCGGCGCGCTGTCAAATTCCAGCGTCCCGCCATGGAGCTCCACCACCCGCCGGCACAGGGCCAGCCCCAGCCCCGCGCCCCCCTGGGCCCGCGCCCGGGACTTGTCCACCATATAAAACGGCTCGGTGATGCGGCCCAGCTCGTCCGCCGGGATGCCCCGGCCCGTGTCCGACACCTGGATGAGGTAGCTGCCCTCCCCCTCAGCCCACCCGGTGAGGGCGATGGAACCGCCTTCTGGCGTGGCCTTCCGGGCGTTGTCCAGCAGGTTGAGGCATACCGTCTCCATCAGATCTGGCTCTATGGAGACGGGGGCCTCCTCCGCTTCCACCGCAAAACGGATGCCCGCGCCCTCCAAAGCGGGGCGCAGGGCGTTGCCCACCCGCTCCAAAAATGCCCGCATGGCGGTGGACCGCAGGGAGAAGTCCCGCCGATCCAGCACAATCAGCTCCATCAGCTTGCCGGACAGCGCCTCCAACCGCTTCCCCTCCCGGAAGATGTACCCGGCGCTGTCCCGCACCTGATCCGGCGTGGCGGGCCGGGACAGCAGCAGGTCGGCGTAGCCGAGGATGGAGGTGAGGGGCGTTTTGATCTCGTGGGCGAAGCTGGCGGTGAAATCCTTTTCCCGCCGGGCGGCGTCGGTGAGCTCGTCCACCTGCTGTTCCAGCCGCGCCGCCATGGCGTTGAAGTCCTGGGACAACTCCCCCAGCTCATCGCCGCTGGTGACGCGCACTCGCTGGGACAGTTCCCCCGCCGCCATGCTCCGGGTGGCGGCAGACAGGCGGCCCAGGGGGCGCAGGATGGCGCGGGCTGCGACCAGCGACACCAGCCCCACCCCGGCGGCAAGGGCCAGCATCACCCCGGCAAAGCTGCGGTACTGCCTCTCCCGCTGGGCGAACAGGGCGGACACCTCCCGGCAGTTTTCCAGGTATATGGTCTCGTCCAGCAGGCGCAGGGCACTGGCCCCGTGCAAATAGTACGCGCCCTCGGCGACCCGGCGCAGCGTCCAGCCCCGCCGGTTTTCCGCCAAACTGGGAATCAGGGGGTAGGGTCCCAAATCCGGAGGCATACAATCGTTTCCGCCCAGCTCCCTGCCGCCATGGTCGCTGAGCCGGAAGGCCGCCGTCCGGCCCCCGGCAGTGATGATAATGCTCCCCGCCGCCTGGGCCACATCCTCCCGCCCCTCCACCGTCCGGCGGTCCAGCTCCCGGGACAAGGCGTAGCGCACCATATCGTTCTCCCCGTACAGCGTCTGTACCTCCTGGGCCAGCGCGGCGCGGAACTGTCCGTCGATGAGGACGAACCCGCCGATGGCGCAGGCCAGGATGGTGATGGACACCATGGAGCAGAACAGCTTCCAAAACAGTTTCATGGCCTACACCTCCAGCCGGTAGCCCACCTTGTACACCGCCACCAGCCGCTTTTCCAACCCCAGTTTTTTGCGCATACGCTGGATATGCAGGTCCACGGTGCGGCTGTCCCCCAGGTACTCGTCCCCCCACACCCTCTCATAGATGCGGTCCCGGTACAGGGCTACGTTTTTGTTTTGGACGAACAGGAGGAGCAATTCATATTCCTTGGCGGTGAGGGCCACGGGGACGCCGTTCCGGCGAACGGTGCGGGCGGCGGTGTCGATCTCAATGTCCGGCGGCAGGGACAGCACCCGGCCCGTTTTGCCGCACCGCCGCAGCACCGTCTCCACCCGGGCCAGCAGCTCCATCAGCTCGAAGGGCTTGGTGATGTAGTCCTCCGCGCCCAGACGCAGGCCCTTCACCCGGTCTTCCACCGTCCCCTTGGCGGTGAGGAAGATGACGGGCACCTCCAGAGTGCGGCAGTAGTCCAGCACCTCGTAGCCGTCTGCTCCCGGTAACATGATGTCCAACAGCACCAGGTCAAAGGGTTCCCGTTCCAGCAGGTCGCAGGCGGACAGGCCGTCGGCGGCCCAGGTGCAACGGTAGTCCGGGCCGTCCAGGGCGGTCCGGATGAGGTTGGCGATGGCGGGTTCATCCTCGGCAATCAAAATCTTGTTCATGGGCACACCTCCCTATTGTCATTGTACACCCCTTGTCCATCATTTTGGCATCAAAAGAATAATCCTCCTGGTTCGAGGATTTTTGAATGATGGTTGGAAGCTCCATGGCAAAAGGTACCTGCGGCAAGCAATGAGTGGCGATATCCTTTTGGATTTCGCCGCTCGCTTGTTGGGGCTCCGCCCCAAGCCCCGGACTGGCCGCAAAGCGGCAAGTCGAACGCACTATCGGTGCGGTTCCATGCTTCGCATGACCAGCAGGGAAAGAGTGACCCAGCAGCTTCATGAGGAGATAGCCGCAAAGCGGCGCAAGCGGCCTGAAGCGGTGATAAGTCAGCGATCCGAGCAGCGGCCTCGCAGCGCGCACAAGTACATTGCCGCAAGAAGTATGCCGTTCCCCGCTGACGCTCGGAATGGAACGGCACATAAGGCGCACAGGCTAACCCGCGCCGGTCTATCTGAGCAGTTCCCACGGCAACCCCCAGTACAAGGTTCGCCGACTTGTCCCCTGCTGGTAAAAAGTACCCAGCCGGAACGCTGTACGCACCCGGCTGGATAGATATACATTGCTTTTGTCTTTTTCGGGACACCTCACTTTTTGGCATTCCTTGTTATGCCTATTTTTGCGGGACAAATAGATGGAAAAAGAATAAAGACAAATCCGAAACCCGTTACGGCACAAAGGTTTTCCGATTTGTCTTTATTATGCCATAAGGGCACACGTTCGCAACCTTGGCGATCCAGCAGGGTGTGGACGCCAAAACGGTCTCCAGCATCCTGGGCCATTACAGCGCCGGGTTCACCTTGGACACCTACGCCCACGTCACCACCCAGGCACAGCGTCAGGCAGCGAATACCATGGCGAATATCCTCTCCGGTGCTGTTGAGAACTATAAAGGGGGCCCCATCGAAGCCCAGCGAAGCGGGTTCGATGGGGAGAGGACGAACAGCGAAATGAGCGAGTTTTCGGGTTGAGCCGGAAACGAGCGATATGGAGCTTGTGAGGACGATTTCCCCGTATGGGTCAAAACCTGGGTCTTGCAGGAGAGCAAAAAATGAACCACCCTAAAGAGTGCAAAAAAGCAAAGAAACTCCCTCGATCTCCAAGGAAATCGAGGGAATTGTGGTTGCGGGGGAGCGCATGGTATTTTACCTGAAATCTTGTTCCGCTATCTGGCGCAGGTCGATCCGCATCAATGAGTTTGTTCAGCATATCCTCCAGCAGCGCCCATCATACCTTTCTTCCTCTTTTCAATTTGTTCGTGTCATTTCTGCGCCCTGATAATGTCCAGATAGTCCTCGTCCGACCACCCAAACACGCGGCCCAGCCGCATAAACTGGCCGAGAGTGAGCGTATCAGGGTTCTGCTTGCATCTGTAAAGGGTCGTGCGCCCAACCCCGATTGCGGCGGCAATCTCTGGCTCGTGCAGCTTCAACCGGGCCTTGCTCACGCGGTAGTGCTCATCAAACCGCTCCGCCCGCCGCTGGGCCTCTGTTTTCTTCAAACGGGGCATTGCCCAACCTCCTTGTAATCCGATTGATGTAAAAGCATCCCAAGCTCAATGACACATTTAGACTACTATAAAAATAGCGCGAATTTTGTTGAAAGATAGGAACTTTTAAATATTTTGCACATTTCTTGTTTCCAGTGACAAGGGAAAGGGGCCGGGGAGTGTTCCCCGGCCCCTCTGTTTCGCGTTTTAAGGCCCCTTGCGCGGCGTTTGGCCCGTCCAGGGTATAACTCTTCACTCTTCCGAGTTGGCGGCGCTCTATGGGCTTTATGCGGCCTTTGTGTTAAAAGCTTGACAAGGGAACCTTGCCCAAAGGCGGAACTGGCCCTTGTGCTCAAGCCGATGATTGCGGCAAAAGCGAAGGAGAGGCAGGCGGAATTTTGCGGCAACCAACACACGGGTGGACTTCGTAAGAATTCTAACGAAGTCCACGAGACGGGCCGCACCGATGAATCCCTTGCCGAAATCGCGGGCATTTTATCTTGGAAGATGGAGAAGTCCGGGAGCCCATCGTGGTATGGGGCAATACCATCATCGACGGGCACAACCGCTGGAAAATCATCCGGGCGCACCCGGAAATCCCATACAAGGTCAAGCGGATGGAGTTTGTAAATAAATGGGCGGCTGTTGCGTGGATGTGTCGGAATCAACTTGGGCGCAGAAATGTGACTCCAGCGCAAAAAGACTATTTGCTCAAAGAAGAGCACGACGCGCTTGTGAAAACGCACGGGGCGGCAGATGGTTTTCGCGGGAATCAATATACTAAAGTGGTAATTGGCGAAAATCGCCAATTACCAAATAATAAAAGCGATATGTTCCAAGCCCGAAAACTTGTCGCCAGAGAACACGGCATGACGGAAAGTGCAGTTCGGCAAGCTGTTGAATTTGGCCGCGGCCTCGATGCCGCCGAAGAAGCCTCTCCCGGAATCCGTGAGGCCATCCTCTCCGGCGAGGTCAAGGCGCGCCAGAAACGGCCTCAGAGGGCGAATAGGTGGGGGTGCGTTTCACCACCTCACCCGAAATGAGGGCGGGTCAGGGGTAGGGTATGGAAAGTACCCCACCCGGTGAAACGCCGGGTAGGGGTGCCCCGATTTGGGGCACCCTTTTGGGCTGATGTGGGACAGAAAGTCCGGCAACCTCAAAGGGGCACCAAATTTGGTGCCCCTTCCCCCATGATTCCGGGGCTATTGGACAAAAATGTCCAAAAGTCAGCGTGCTCAAAATTGAGAATGCTGCTTTCGCTCATTTTAAATGAGCGAAAGTCCAATCCGGGGTCTGCTTAAAATTCAGCAGACATACACCCGTCAAAATTGGCGGTGGTCGATGTTCACCACCGCAAGGTCAAAAATGACCTTGCTTCCATTTCCCCCAAATCTGGGGAAAACCTCATTTGACGTGGCTATCATTTGAGCACAGTCCAAAATTGGACACTCCCCCGATCTGGGGAGCAAAGGTGTTGCAAATTTGGTTCTCCCCAAAGTTGGGGAGAACCTACAAAAACGCCCTCAGCGTCATAGACACACGGGGATGCCGCAGGGATTTCAAAGCTTTTCGTTCTTCCCTCGCGTCTGGCTCCCCTATGCCCCAATATCGGGCCAGTATTGCCGCACGCTGACTTGCGGGTAGGGCACTCACTACCCCCATCAAAACGGCATGGAGGCGGTCGTTGTCCACCCGCTGCTCCGCCTCCAGAAAGGCCGCTTCCGCCCGTTTGTCTGGGATGGTATCGCCCAGGGTGATATCCTCGCTGTCTGCCAATGGCACATCCAGGGACACGGCGGCGTGGAGCGGGTCAAGCTGTTGCTTTTTTGTGCGCCGTCCTGTGGCAATCGTGAACTCAGCCGTCAACACCTGGTGATACCATGTGCTGAATGCCCCGGCAGCGGGGTCGAAGGTGTCCACCGCCCGCATGAGGGCGATAAATGCTGCTTGCGACAGATCTTCCAGCTCCACTCCGTTTGAGTGGTACGCCGCCCAGCGGTGGGCCTCCTTCAACGCCATCCGCCGGGTCTGCGCCCACAGCTCCAAAAGCCTGTCCGGGTCAGCCTGGATGAGGCTTGCCAATTCCTCGTTCGTCACGAAGCAGACCTCCTATCCGGGGCAGGGACGGCGCCCCTGCCCCGTGCGTTGCGTGGCCTCAGTAGTCGTACCCGACGGACGGCGGGATGGACTTCCCATCCAGGAACATAGCGGCGGCCAGACTGTTCCAGTTGATGCATACCCCGGCGGCGCGTTCGCAGTAGTCGGCAAACTCCGCTTTCCTGATTTTTTCATCCGCCGGACGGTCAGCGAAAAGAGGCTCGTCCGGGTGGCGGTCGGCGTATGCGGCCAGCAACGACAGCATCAGGGAGTTATCCCGGTGCTTGTCCACCAGCTGCTGATACTGCGTCTGATTCATGGGAAAATCCATTTTCAGGATTTCCGCATCGGCGTGAAGCTTGCTGCCGTCCAGGGCGTTCCACTTGTCCACGGCCTCGTCGTGCTGCCGGTGCAGGTCGTTGATCTTCTCAATGGCCTCCAGGTGCAGCGCGGCCCGCCTGTCCTCCAGCACCTTCCGACGCTCCATCGCCACCCTGCCGGTGATCCGCTCCTCCTTCAGCTCCTTGTCCAGTTCGCGCTCCTGGACGTCAATGCCCTCCATGCTGGCAATGTGGGCCTCGACCGCAGTCATAACAGCTTTTCCGTAATTCATGATTTTTCTCCTTTTCAAAAAATTGATTTAGGTACTCAGTTCTCCGTGGAATCGCCCTGATCCGCCTCTTCCATAGCCGCCCGCAACACGTCTTTGGCGGCGTCCAAAGCAGGGTTCAGGTCAACCCCCGGATTCAGCATTTTCCGGGCCAAATCACCCATGCGCTCTCTCAGGTAGTCTTTCATCGTGTAACCTCCTTTCCTATATCAGCAGAACCGGCTTTCCGGCCTGCATGGTCATGCTGTTGATGTGATGAACAGTGTTCCGGGCCACCACTTTCCCGTCCAACTTGGTTTCCACAGTGATATTGATCGGCTGGCTTGCCTCGGTGTTTTGCAGCGCTTGCATAATGGCGGAAAGCTGCTCCGCAATGTTCCCTGTGTCTACCTGCCTGTTCACAGTGGACGAAAACTGAGGATTTGCCGGAACCACCGCGCCCTGGGCAATGGCCGGAATGCTGAAGCTTGAGATTTCCGGGATAGCCATACCCTTCATGGCGGGGATCTGCATGGCCGGTATCGCAGCGGCATTGGAAACCGCCTGAGCCATATCCCGCGCCGCGTTGACCGCGAGGCTCTTTGATTTCTCAATGCCGTTTGCGAACAACTCCACCATGTCCGGCCCGTAAGTGTGGAAGTTGGACAGCGGGCCTTTCTCCGGCTCGGAGAAGCCCAGGAAGCTCTTTACTGTGTTCGCCACGCCCACAACAGCGTCTTTGACCTTCCCGATCATGTTTTTGATCCCGCTCACAAAGTTGTCAATCAAGTCCTTGCCCCATTGCAGGGCCATTTTGGGCAGGTTTTTCAGCCCGCCGCCGTCTGTTATGGATTTGATGATATCCTTTGCCACATTGACGATCGAGGAGAGCATACCCTTGACCCCCTGGGCGAAAAATTCAATGATCTTTTTGCCCAGATTCAGCCAGTTAAACGCCAATATGGTGTCCGCAATGGCCTTTATGATCTTAGGGATGTTCTGAATAATGACCGGGATGTTGTCGATCAGGCCCTTCACCAGCTTTGCAATCAGCTCCGCCGCCGATTTCAGCAGCTTGGGGGCGTTGTCGTTTATGGCGTTGGCAAAGTTGGAGATGATCTCCGGGACCGTGGCTATCAGGTCGGGGAGCGCCTCGATGATCCCATCCGCCAGGGTCATGATCAGCTCAATGGCGTTGTCTACCAAAGCGCCCACGTTCTCCCGGAACCCCGCCGAAAAGCTCAGCAGGGCCTCCAACCCGGACGAAATCATTTGTGGCAGGTTCTCTTGCAGAAAGCCAATGAAGCTGTTGAACAGGTCAGCCGCAGCGGCCTGTAATTCCGGGAATGCGGTGACGATCCCTTCCACAATGCCCTGCACCAACTGAACCCCCGCCTCCAGGAGGGAGGGGAGCACCTGCATGATCAGCCCGGGCAACTCTGTGCCGATGACAGGCGCAAGTTCCACAATCATCTGCCCAATGGAGGCAAGGGCCGTTTCCACCACGGGAATGATGTTTTGCGCCACGGTTTTTGCGGATTCCACAACATTGCCGACTAACTGGCTCATATCGGCGTTATCATCCGCAAGGCCGGTCACAAGGTTCTCCCATGCTGATTTCATGGAGCTGATACTACCCTGGATGGTGGTGCTTGCCTCAAGGGCGGTGGTGCCGGTGATCCCAATTTCCGTCTGAATGACGTGGATCGCGCTCACAATGTCCGCATAGGAAGAAACATCGTACTCAATGCCGGACAGCTTCTCCGCATCGGATAGAAGCCGCTCCATCTCCTCCTTCGTTCCGCCATAGCCCAATTTGAGGTTGTCCAGCATGGTAAAATTCTGCTTGGCGAAACCGTTATAGGCGTTCTGGACAGATTCCATTGTGGAACCCATCTTATTCACGTTGTCGGACATATCCGTGATCGCCATATCCGCCATTTGTGCGGCCTGTTCGGTATCGCCGCCCAGGCTTTGCAGCAGGGAGGCCGAAAAGCTGGTCACGGTGGTCATGTACTCATTGGCGGACAACCCGGCGGTTTTGTACGCATTCGCGGCGTACTCCATGACAACGGCGGAGCTGTCCTTGAACAGCGTTTCCACGCCGCCCACAAGCTGCTCATATTCGCCGTAGGAGTTCACCGCGGCGGTTGACAGCGCGGCCACGCCGGTAACCGCCGCGCCCAGCGCCACGGTTGCCGCCTTAGCAGCGGCGGCAATGCTGCCTTTCAGCTTGTCCCCCAGGCTTTGTACCGATTTTTGCGCCGGGTCGGTGTCCATATCTACGCCAATGACAACAGAGCCGTCATATTTTTCCATTCATATCACCGCTTCCCGGCATATTTTTCTTTGTACTTTTCGATGGCCTCCGCCGCCCTGGCTGCCTCCTCCTCGCCATATTTGCGCACAAGCGCCCCGATCTGGCCGAAGAAATCGGCGAACTCATAGATTCCGGGCGCTTGTTCCCCGAATACCTTCCGGCAGGTGCCCGTTCCGAAAACCTCATCAGTCCGCGCCGCCAGCTTTCCGCACACCTCTGCCGCCTGGGACATTGCCGCAGAAACCTCCTCAACAGAATTGCCCTCTGTTTGGGGAATCTGCGACAGGAGAGTTTTGGAATCCGCCTCCAGCTCCCGCATCAGGCCAATCAGGCCGCTCATGAAGGTGGTGTTCTTCAGTTCCAGCGTGATAAAATCGCCGCTGTCATTCACCTGGATTTTCTTCCCGGTGCTGTTGATCCTGATTGAATCGCTCATTATGTACTCCTTTCATAGGTCAATAATGATCAAAACTGCCTTGCTTTCATCGCTTCTGTGCTTCCGCAGAATTTCCTTGTGGGCCTCCCGGCCGGCTTCCTGTGTCGGGTGTATGCTCCGCTTCCCGTCCATCATCAGCTCCCACTCCCCGCTGGGAAGAAGTTCCAGGATTGCAACTCCACTTTCTGTCTGGGCCATTTGCTCCAAACGTTTCAGTCTGGCAAGAACGGATTTCATTTTCTATCCTCCTATCCTAAAATTTTGTGGGATGGACGCAATTTCCTGAATGAGCCCTTCCGGGTTGCTATGCTGATAGATCCAGGAAATTTCATCGGGCCACCATGAAAGGTGCTGCTGCTTTATCAGCTCTTTTTGCTCAGGCGCATACAAATCTGAGGTCATGTAAAAGCTGTGCACCCACTCCGGGGAAAACACCATCAGAATGTAAATTTCTCCCTCCATTTCATGGGCCAGGTCAACAGCCTCCGAAACGGACAGCCCGGTCTTTCCCAGGGTTTTCCCACAATTCCCCCTCTCATGGTGAACCAAACAGGCCCTATCGCCGGAAACGGAGAGAACGTGCACCTCTGTGTATGGGGCAAGGCGGGCTTTTTCCGTGGCTGCTTTCGCCGCCATCGCCTCCAATGCCTCCAACCGCCCCCTGATCGATTTACTGCCCATGTTCACCTCCCACTGCTGCCTCCAGCTCTTGCAGGCGGGTGATGATGTCAGTCTGCTCCGTCATTTTCAAGCCATACTCCAGCACAGAGCGGGCCGCAGATACACGCACCTGCCCGTTTTCGTCGCTGTCCTCCATAATTTCACGCAGAACAGCGACCGCCGGATCAAGCGTCTGCTGCACCTTCCGGGTGGCGTCCTCCACCAACCCCGCAAAGGCTTTCTTGTACTCCGCTTGAAACTCCGGGTCATCCAGATACCCCCGCAGGGTCTTGGAGGTGATCCCCGCCGCAGCGGCGGCTTTCTCCTTCGTTGGCTGTGTCAGCAGCGCAACCAGGGCTTTTTGCTTCTTGGGCGTCATTGCACCCCTCCTTTCCTCGGTAATAATCGGTATAAATCGTTATCCAGTCCTCCAGGCGCATTGTTACTAACCACGGGGATCTATTGCGCCGGTGAAATAGCGTGGGCACTCCATCGTGGAATTTCTCGCTGTCCCGGACGGCCTGGGCCATAGCCTCCGGCACGTTCAGCCGCTCCACCCGCTTGATCTCCGGGTGAATGCCGGGGATGTTCAGCACATCCGGGGTTGCTCCATAAGAGACAGCTTGCCCCGGCTGTGCGTCTATCCCGTGGGCCTGGAATATGCGGCAAATCTCAATTTCGCCGTTTCTACCTTTCCGCTGCTGTGATTTGCCCACGGTTGCCTCCTCCCATTTGCGCTTCCATCTTCTCCGCCTGTTTCTTCCAAAAATTCTCATTGTTCCGCTTGACTTTTTCCGGGTTATTCCGTCGCCACTGGCGCATATACTCCCTTCTTGCTTCCGCCGCAGTCACCTTCATCACCTCCAAAAATAAAAGGTGCCAACGCCAAGAATTATCTTGACGCTGGCACCGCTTAGCCCTTCCCGCCCACCGCTTAGGACGGGGAATTATATTCATTTTTCTTTATTTTACCACTTTTTGAGAGGAATTGCAAGCATTTTTCGCTATCAATTTCTTCCCGGCAAACCCTAAACAGGCGTTTCCCGCCCTTGACGGGGACAATGGTTACCTGATCCCCTTGGGTCAGAATGTAATTGATGACGGGTAGGTCGTCCACTGTGACAAAATTCTTCATTGAGTTTCCCCCGGCCCTCTGCTCTATTCCGTCATCCACTTGCCCATTTTGCCAAACCCCACCAGCACCAGGCACACTACCGCCGCAACGATGGCCGCAAGCCCCACCATGTGGACGGACTCCAGCAGCACCGCGCCGCCGATCACAGCCCCGGCCAGCTTGCACAAGGCGTTGAACCGTTCCGGGGGCATGGGCGTGTGCTCAAACTCAATGGAGCGGTCTCCATGTTTCCATGTGATTTTCATGTGCGGGCCTCCTTCAACACAGACCCGGCAACGGCCAGCAGTCCATCAAGCACCCGGTCAGGATTTTCGCACCTTGCGATCTCACGGGCTACCCGCCACAGGTTCGGGTAGTTGGCGTACTCAGGGGGTGTGGTGGGAATCATGCCGACACCCCCTTATGCAGCCACTTTTCGCGGATATGCGCGATAGCGGCCTCATAGTTTTCAGCATAATCCGGGGCGTATGCCTGGCACGCTCTCAAGGCTTTAATGGCCCGTTTGAAGTCCCCCTTAGTGTACCTCTTTTCGATGTCGGGCCCATCTTCCCCCAGGTCGGCACAAAGGATGGCCACCACCATGATATACTCGCTGGCGTTTGCCCGATCAAGCAGCTCCATGAACTGGCACACCTGCTTGTCATTTGTGGCGCGGTTGAGCTCTGAAAAGGTCATTCCCTCACCCCCAGCGGTACGATTGTGCTTGTAACGTTAATATTACCGCCCTCTACCGTAATTCTGGAAGGTAACTCCGTTGGATATGCGTCCGGGTCTGTCTCCCACAATAAGTTCCCATCCGGCCCCCAGGAGGCATAGACAACGCCCAGAATGGCGATAGCGGAAAAACCAGCGTTCATACGAAGTTTGCCGCCTATCTGCTTGTACCGGGTTGCCACCATATGCCCAATCCACAGGCCGGTATACTCCTTGCACATGATGGCGGGCGGAGTTTTGGGCTCGTCTATATTGCTCGGGAATTCGGCATAGCACATGCAGGGATCGCCGGGAATGTGCTCCCCGTCCACAGTTCGGCAGGGCCGGGGGTAGTGGGTGAAGTCCACCGCTACCCAGCCGCCGTCCATGATGTCCCGGCCCTCCATGCAGTCCCCGGAAACAGGGATGACAGCCCGCCCCTGCTGGGCCGCTGCCTGGACGCACTCTTGCAGCGTCGCAAGTCTGCGCTGTGCGGTCGCAGGTGCAAATACATAATTCATACTTGAAATCCTCCTCAATTTCTGTTATCATGGGAGGTGGAATCAGGCCTGGTCAAAGCCTTATCCACCCCGCCGTCCAGAGCGTTAGCAGCACTCTGGGCGGCATTTTGTTCTTCCAGCAGCTTGGCAATCATAGCGTCGAACTTGCCCCGATTTTCCGGGGTAAGGCGCTCATACCGGGCGGCGATGCAATCACAGCGTTCGCCGCTGTCCAGGTTCGCCCCGTAATGGGGACAGGTTTTGTAGTAGTTCATGCCATTGCCCCCATCATGTACGTGATACAGCTGTTGCCATCCTGGACATACCGGGCATAGGCCCGCTTGATCCACATAGCGCCGTCATCCTTCCCCAGCACGTCCAGTTCCGCCAGGGCATTGGCCGCGCCGCCCTTATAACCATGGGAAGCTATATACTCGCAGAACCGCCGCACCGTGGCACGGGCCTTTTCGTTGTGTTCATCCATATATGTGAGGTAACAGAACAGCGCCACACCACGCGCCGACAGCATGGCCTCCTTCTGCCCGTCAACGTCCATCATGGTTACGTCTACCTGTGCCGGGATCGACAGCTCGTACTGCCCGGACTTGATATCCTGGAGCATCCGCGCCGCCCCAAAATCCCCCAGCTTGGCGTTGGGCTCCAGGGCGTCATTGGCAACCCGCCACACCTGCTCGGGCTTATAATCGGTGCCCATCTCCTTGTTAACCGCTTCCAGGAGGGTGGCGGCGGAGGCCCCGGCTTGATAGAGATTCAGCGGTTCCTCATCGTAGAGCTTGTCCAGTGGGCCGTGGGTAAGCCTGAGCTGGAAGCCGCGCCCATGGCGCTGGTTCAGTTCAAATCTGATTTCCATTTCAGTTTCCTTTCACCCCAAAAGAATTTTTTGCGCCCATTTCCTCACACTTTCAGCGTTTTCGTGCCGTCGGCTGTCCCCGGTCAGCTTCAAGGGCACCTGGCACATTTCCAATACCCGGTCATAGATTCGCCCATACTGCACAGAGGACGGATTCTTTAGCTCCTCCATTGACAGGTTGGTGGTGACGATGACGGGCAGGTGTGCATGGGATCGTGCGTCCACCACGTTGAAAATCTGTTCCAGGCCGAAGGTGCTGTCCCTCTCCACACCCAGGTCGTCGATAATCAGCAGCTTGTATCGGGCCAGCGAATCCAGCAGCTTTTGCTTATCCTGTGTCCCTTGGAGCAGGTTCAGCAGCCGGGGGAAGCTGGTGGCCGCCGCCGTCACCTGCCGCTTCAACAGGGCGTTGGCGATACAGGAGGCATAGAAGGTCTTGCCGGCGCCCACGGTGCCATAGAACAGAATGCCGACGTTCTTTTCCGCCATCTCGTCCCAGTACTCCACGTACCGTTTGCAAGCGGCGGTGATCTCCGGCCTCTGGCCGTCATCGTCCGCAAAGGTATGGCGCAGGGAACCAGGGCAGGTAATGCCGCTGGTGTTCAGGTTCTTCATCCTGGCCTCGAACCGCTCCCGCTTATCCCGCTCGTCCGCCGCCCTACCTTCCTCCTGCTGGCACCGACAGGCCACAGGGACAACGGTTGGATCATCCTTTCCCGTGGCCGGGTTGTAGTCCAGGCGCATTTGCTTGGGCGTGCGGCACTTGCCGCAGTACAACAGACCGTCCGCGCCGGTATAATCGCCGGGAGCGGATTTGGTCTTCATGAGTTCAGAAATTAAACCGTCCATATGTACCTCATTTCGTGAAAAAGAGTTCTTCCCCGTAGTCTGCGTCGGTCTTGATGCGGTTTCGGTCGCCACCCTGCTGGGGCTTGTCCCACCGCTCCCATTTCTCGGCATTCCGGCAAGCAGCCCGCCAGTCCCGCATCTTGTTTTTCCCCACCATCCACCCCTTGGCGGCGTAGAAGTCGATAAAGCCCTGCGGGTCAACCTTGCTACCCCGCTCCCGGACATAGGCGGTCACTTCCTCAAGGGTGGGCGGGATGAAGTGGGCGCGGGTGGGCGGCGAAGCCGCCCCACACTCTCCGTCCCTCTGTCCTTCATCCCTCTGTCCTTCATCCTTCATAATACATCCTTCATTGTTTTCACTTTCTGAAAAACCATCGGTTTCTCCAGATTGAAAACCATTGGTTTCTTTTTTCGGTCTACCACCCTTTTTCCCGGCTCTCCGTTTGGCGTTATTGGCGTCAATGTTGGGCCTTACCACGGTAAAAATAGCGGCTGGCATTTTCCCCTTCAAATCAGGCTCCACCCCATAGAGGGCGTAGTCGATAATCGCAA
>CAJUOT010000050.1 GCA_910588135.1 uncultured Oscillospiraceae bacterium
CGACCACCGAGATCTACACTCTTTCCCTACACGACGCTCTTCCGATCTGGGATGATCTTCTGGCAGAAGAGATCCAGATGCTCCTTCTCCCGCATGAAAAAGGTGTAGTTGGTGGTGAGCTTATCCAGCAGCAGGGTAATCAGGTCATTGTCCTTGGTCTGGAGGACATGGTTGACAAAATCGGTGAAGCTGGTGTAGCCCCGCTGCTTCAGGGGGGTGGACAGCCGGCCGGTGATGAGCTGCCGCTTTTGAGACAGGTCAATCCCGTAGTTGCCCTGCACAAATTTGACCAGACGGTTGAAATCGGCGTCAGTGATGGTCAGAGCGGAAAAGGAGCCGCCCGCTCCGGTCCCCGGGCTAGTCATTGGGCATCAGCTGTTCGCAGTCCAGCACCATCATGGTGCCGGAGCCGTCAGGCAGGGAGCACATACCCGACACCAGCATCTGGGTGCTGTTGGCGGGCATGGGCAGGATGTTGGCCTTGGGGATGTCCAGCATCTGATCCACTGCGTCCACCAGGATGCCCAGCTGTACGTCCCCCAGGTTGATGACCACCACCAGGCTGTCATCCTCCTTGGTCTCCATGCCCAGGCGGGCACGGATATCCAGAATGGGGATCATCTGGCCGCGCATATTGATGATGCCCCGGATGAAGGTGGGCAGCATGGGCAGGTAAGTAATGATCTGGTTGTTGAGGATCTCCACCACATCCTCAGCCACCACACCCAGCTTCAGGTGGGCGGCCATAAAAATGAGGTACTTTTGGGAGTCCACCGTGTCATCCACGGTGTTCAGGGCCTCCATTTCGTCCTGACGGGCGAATAAGATTTCATCATTCATAGGTTCTCTCTCCTTAAATCCCCGATTCCTGCTCACATGGAGCGGGCCGCGGCGTACAGGTTGGCCACGTCCAGGATGATGCTGATGCTGCCGTCGCTGCGCAGGGTGCAGCCGTTGATGCCGTAGGTTTTGATGTTGTAGCTGTTCACGTAGGCGGGCAGCTGCTTAACCACCACTTGCTGCTGGCCCAGCAGCTCATCCACAAACAGGCAGTAAGAGTGGTCCCCGGCCTCCAGCCAGATGAGCACGCCGTCCTCAATGTCGGTACAGCCGCCCTGGAGCTGGTACAGGTCCCGGGCGCGGACAATCGGATAGAAATTGCCCTGGCACTTGATGATCTCGCCGCTGCTGGAGTCGTGGATGACCTCGCCGGAGGACACCTTCATGGTGGACAGGATGTTGTTGATGGGGATGGTGAAAATGGAGTCGCCCACCGCCACCTCCATGCCGTCCATGATGGCCATGGTCAGGGGGATGCGGATGGTGGTGGTCATGCCCTTGCCCAGCTGGCTGGAAATGGACACGGTGCCGCCCAGCTCTTCCACGCCGCGCTTGACCACGTCCATACCCACGCCGCGGCCGGAGAACTCGGTGACCTCGGTGTTGGTGGAGAAGCCGGGGGCCAGCAGGAAGTTGAGGATTTCCTTGTGGCTGTACTCCGCGTCGGGGGAGGCGATGCCCTGGCGGATGGCCTTGGCCAGTACCGCCTCGTCGTTGACGCCCCGGCCGTCGTCGATGATCTCGATGATGACCTCGCTGCCGGTGTCCCGGGCGGACAGGATGATCTCGCCCACGGGGTTTTTGCCGGCGGCCACGCGCTCCTCCTGGGTCTCCTCAATGCCGTGATCCATGGAGTTGCGGATCATGTGCATGATGGGGTCGCCGATGGAGTCCACAATGGTCTTGTCCACCTCGGTGTTCTCGCCGATGAGGGTGAGCTTGGCCGGGCGGTTGAGCTTCTTGGTCATGTCGCGCACAATACGGGTCATCTTCTGGAACACGCTGGACACGGGCACCATGCGCAGGGACATGGACACGTCCTGCAGCTCGTCGGTGAGCTTGCGCAGCTGCCGGGCGGATTTGGAGAACGCGTCCAGCACCAGCCCCTTCAGATCGGGGGAGGAGGTGACCATGGACTCGGTGATGACGATTTCGCCCACCACGGCGGACAGCTGGTCCAGCTTGGACAGGTTGACGCTGATGAGGGTCTCCTTGGGGTGCTGCTGTTGCTGCTGCTGGGCGGCGGGTGAGGCGGGCGCGGGCGCCGCGGCCGGAGCGCTCTGGGCGGCGGGCGCCGTGGAGACGGCGGGCGCGGCGGCAGGCTTGGCCTCCTCCGGCGGCGGGCAGTCATAGGACTGGTAGCCCTGCACCGAGCCCACGCCCTTGACCACGGAGATGGCGCTGTCCCGGTCGCCGGTGGTTTTGAACATCAGGTGGAACCCATTGTCGATGATGGTCTCGGAGGTGGAGGGGTCGTTCTCCACATTGGCCGGCTCGAAGCGGAAGTCGTCGTCGCAGCACACGTCCCGGACGGCGGTGACCACCATGAAAGCGCGCAGGCTTTCCATGCCGCAGCCCTCCTCGAAGTTCACCCGCAGGGCATAGGGGAAACCGGCCTCCCCGGTGGGCGCGGCGGCGGGGGCGGGCGCAGGCGCGGCGGCGGGCTGGGCCGCGGGCGCGGGGGCCGCGTCGGGAACGGGTTCTCCCTTAATTTTAGCAATCAGGGTATTAATATTTGCCATGAAGCTGTCGATGTTCTTATCAAGAGGCTCGTCTGCCTCCACCTTCTCCACCTCGCCGCGGAAGAAGTCGATGGACTGGAACACCACGTCGAACAGCGCGGGGCGGTTTTCCTCGGCCACCACGGACATGGTGCCCTCCCGGATAATAAAGAACATATCCTCAATCCGGTGGGCCACAGTGGCCAGGGTGTCGAACTCCATCATGGCGGAGGAACCCTTGATGGTGTGCATGATGCGGAAAATTTCGTTTACGTTCTCCTGCGAGAAGGTATCCGCCTTTTCCGCCTCCAGCACGATGGTCTCCAGCTGTTCCAACAGGGTGTTCGTCTCATAGATGTACATATCAAGGATCTCGTTGCCGCTGCCCATAAAAGCACCACCTCAGTAAATATCTTTTATCCTTTGTATTATCGGCAGGGCGCGGTCAAAAATTAAGTGGGTTTTCTAAGATTTATCTCAGGGGTGTGAAAAAATGCCTGATCTTTTGGGAGCGACCAACCCGGTGCCGGGTTATGACAATACATCGGTCAACCGCAATATCCCGGTTTCACCCAGCAACACCCAGATTCAGAACGTCCCGGACCCCTCCCGGGTGACCGGGGCGGACAACCGCACCGAACAGCAGGACGCCAGCCAGGGCTCGGGCCAGATCAGGTACGATTCCAATTTCCAGGCGTTTATCCAGCAGCTGCGTCAGGCTCAGGACATGAGCCAGAGCCTGTCCCGCCTGATGCTCCGGGAGGGGACGGCGGTGACCTCGGGCATGAGCGAGGGCATCGCGGAGGAGATGTCCCAGGCCATTGAGCTGCTGAAGATGGACCAGGGGGAGCTGCTCAAGTTCCTCGCCGCCCAGATGAAGGCGGGCACCCGGTTCGGCGGGGCGCTGTTCGCCCTGCTGCGCAACGCCTATGCCCGGGCGGACTCGGAAGGGGTCCGGGGGGACATCCTCCAGTTTTTGAAAAGCTACAGCGACTGGTCGTCCACCGGCCATCTGGAGGGCAATCTGCTGCGCAATCTGGCCGCCATGGCCAAGGCCATGCCCGCCAGCTGGGGGGACCAGCTGCGGCAGCTTCTGGCCCAGCTGGAAAACGGCGTCGCCGCCGGGGACCGGCGGGGGAACATCGGCCTTTTGCAGCAGCAGGTGATTCCCCTCATGTCCGCCTATGTGAGCCAGACCCACGACCTGGGCAGACCCCGGGAGCTGCTCAGCCTGCTCACCCTGGACCTGGCGCGGTATGAGAACGGCTCGGAGGAAAAGCTCACCGAGGCGTTCCACCAGCTGGCAGGTTACGGCACGCTGAAGGGGATGCTGGGGGACATTGACGACAAGGCCCTGCTGAAGCTGCTCCAGGGCAGCCAGTTCAGCAAGGCGTCCCCGGCCACCCAGTTCAGCGACCATCTGGCCGCCGCCGCGGCCCGGGCCCTCCGGGGGGAGGGCAGCGCCGAGGTGCAGGAGGTATTCCGCAACCTGGTGTCCGCCATGCTGGTCAACGAGAGCGTCTATATGCCCATCAACCACTATTTGATCCCCCTGGAGCTGGAGGGAAAGATGCTGTTTTCCGAGCTTTGGGTGGACGCCGACGCCGAGCAAAAGAAGGATGGGAAGGGCCAGGGCGAGAAGTGCATGAGGTTCCTGTTCAAAATCGACGTACAGGGCCTGGGCCTGTTCGATGTGGTGCTGTCCAGCCGGGAGCGGGAGGTGGACATCATGGTGGCCTGCCCGGAGACGGTGGTTCCCTTCTCCAAGCAGGTGGAGCGGACCATCTCCCAGATTCTGGTGCGCAATGAGCTGACGCCCACAGGGATCAGCGTGCGGAAAATGGAGCGCCCGGTGACGCTCACCGAGGTGTTCCCGAAAATTTTTGAAGGGATGAACAGCGTCAATGTCAAAGTATGACGGCAGGCGGAACCCGTCGAAAAAGGCGGTGGCCCTCCAGTACGAGGCGGGGGACGGCGCGCCGGTGATCGTGGCCTCCGGCATGGGCTATATGGCGGAGAAGATCGTGGAGGTGGCCTCCGACAGCGGCGTGCCCATCTATGAGGACAACTCGCTGGCCACCATCCTCACCCAGCTCAAGCTGGGCCAGGAGGTGCCGGAGGAGCTGTACAAGGCCATCGTGGAAATCTATGTGTACTTTTTGCATTTCGACCCCAATAAAGTGGAGGAGGGCGCCGGGGCAAAGCCGGCGCCCCAGCCTGCGGGACAGGAGGAATGAGGATGGAGCAGAGCTTGTATCTGATGCTGGACAGCAAAGGCAACCCCATCGCGCGGGGAAGGGTCCAGGGGAAAACAGACGGCCCTTATTGGCAGATCCAGGTGGAGGACGGCAAGATCGACGAGATTTTGGAGCACAAGAAGCTGAAGCTCCTGTCCATTATGGACACCGGCCCCTCCTACGAAGGGATCATCGTGCGCAGCCGAAACGATATGATCCAGCTGGAGGTCACCAAGCTGACCCCGGACACAGGGGATATGCGCAAAAACCTGCGGGTAATCGTACATTTCAAGAGCTTTATTTATCCCCTGAGCGGCAGATGGGCCGGGCGCAGGGAGATTGAATCCAACGACTTGAGCGCCGGCGGGATCGCTTTTTTCACGGACTACAGCTTGCAGGTGGGGGAACGCCTGGAGGTGGTCGTCCCCGTTACCAGCCAGCCCCTGGTGCTCCAGTGCGAACTGCTGCGTATGCGGCCCACGGAGCGCAGCAGCATTCTGTACGCCGCCAAGTTTATCGAGCTGTGCAACGACGAGGAGACCATGCTCCGGGAGTCGGTGTTCAATCTCCAGCTGCGGGGCCGGCCCAAGCCCTCCGGGCGCGGCGCCTAGCTTAAAGGGAGCGCCGGGCGGCCCCCTGGACAGGGGCTTGCCCGCCCTCCTTTCACCATAGATCACCAGCAGACACGGACAGGCGCGCCCTGCGCGCCGGAAAGGAACGGTCACATCCATGAGCAAACATCCGAACAAGGCTGCAAAACGAAACTGGCTGCGCCGGGGGCTGTCTGGCATCCTGTCCCTGGCGCTCATCCTTGCCCTGCTGCCGGGGACAGTGCTCCCCGCCCAGGCCGCCCACTGGGCCATGCCCTATGCCCAGAAGCTGGTGGAATGGGGGGTCATGCGCGGCGACAACGGCAACCTGGCCCTGGACCGGGCCATCACCCGGGCGGAATTCGTCGCCATGATGAATCGCGCCTACGGGTATACCCGGCTGGGCAGTATGCCCTTCCCGGACGTGCGGACCCGGGACTGGTATTACGAGGACATCAACATCGCCTATAATATGGGCTATTTCAAGGGCGCGTCCGGCTATGCCATGCCCAAGGCAAACCTGACCCGGGAGATGGCCGCTGTGCTGCTGGCCCGGAACATGATGCTCCAGCCCACCAAGGGCGAGGGGCTGGACTTCAGCGACAGCCGGGCCCTGAGCGAATGGAGCCGCGGGCTGGTGGGGGCCGCCGCTGAGATGGGCATACTGGGCGGCTATTCGGACGGCAGCTTCAAGCCCCAGCGGAATATCACCCGGGGCGAGGTGGCCTCCATGCTGGTCAAGGCCATTGGCACCCCCATCAATACCAAGGGTGAGCACACCCTGGGCGACGTGTACGGGAATGTCACCGTCAACACCGCCGGGGTGAAGCTGCAAAACGGCACCATTGCCGGCAACCTCTACCTCACCGGCGGCATCGACCTGGGCGACGTGCTGCTGGAGAACGTCAACGTGCTGGGCGAGATCATCGTCAGCGGCGCGGGAGAGAGCCACTCCGCCCAGAGCAGCATCACCCTGCGCAATGTGACGGCCGAGGGCATGACGGTGGAGAGCATCACCGACCAGTTTGTGACCATCCGGGCGGAGGGCATCACCAGCATCGGCACCACCACCGTGCGGACCAACGCCTATGTGGATGACTCCTCCCTGCCCGGCTACGGGCTGGATCTCATTGAGCTGGACGGCGGCAAGCTGCTCCAGCTGGCGGGCAACATCAAAGAGGTGATCAACCGCACCCCCGGCTCTGACCTCCAGGTGGTGCAGGGCTCCGCGGACAAGATCACCATGGACGAGTACGCCACCGGCTCCAAGGTCACCGTGGACGGGGACGCCCGGGTGGACGACCTCAATCTGGACGTGGCCACCAAGGTGGAGGGCGAGGGCGACATCAAGAACCTGAACGTGGGCGCTGCCGGCTCCACCGTGGAGCAGCTGCCCGACGACATCGTGATCCGTCCGGGCATCACCGCCGATATCAACGGGTCCACCATGAACAAGGTCCAGGCCGACGAATCCTCCGCCGATCCCCGGCTGGAGGCGGGCTATCCCAAGGTGAAGAACATCGCCCCCAACTCCGCCGACCTGGTGTTCAAGACCAACAAGCCGGGCACCGTCTATTGGGCGGTTACCGCCGTGTCCGACGGCTCCGTGAGCGAGGAAAACCTGATTAATCCGCCCAGCTACGGCGGGAGGATTCTCAAGTCTGGCTCTGTGAAGGCTGCCGCCGGCAAGACCGAGTATAACGCCTCCCCGGCCCTCTCCGGGCTGAGCCAGGCGGGCTCCTACTATGTCAGCGCCGTGTTTGTGGACAACCGGGACCAGCGCAGCCCCGTGAAGGTCACCGCCTTCAGCACCCCGGACGGCACCGTGCCCGCCTTCAGCGACGGCCCGCGTATGTCCAGAAACACCACCGAGGTGGCGCAGGTCACCGGTATGCCCAACAAGAGCTGCAAGCTCTACTATGCCCTGCTGCCCGCCGGGGCCACGGCCCCCACCGGCGCGGAGCTCAAGGCCAACGCCGTGCCGGGCAACCTGGGCTATGGCGTGCGCGACGCGGTGAAGAACACCAATATCAACATCAACGTGAACGGCCGCCCGCTGGACCAGATGACAAAATATGTGGTCTACCTGTGGCTGGAGGACTACGACGGGGCCAAGAGCTCCCGGGTGTACTCCGTGCCCTTCACCACGCCCGACGAGCGGGCGCCGGTTATCGTCAACAGGCGGCAGTCCGGCCAGACGGAGAACGCCATTGAGCTGGGCGTCACCGTGGACGAGGCGTCCACCGTCTACTGGACGATCATCGCCGAGGGCAGGGACAACGAGATGGCTTTCGAGGGCCTGACGGACGAGACTGCGGAGTTCAACCCGGATGACCGCGCCCTCCAGATGAAGATCGAGTCCGGCTCGGGCAAGTTTGTCAAGAACGGCCGGAAGCAGGTGTCCGCCAACAACGCCAACAAAGAGGTCACCATCGGCCTGAACGAGACCCGGCCCCTGGACAGCGCCAAGACCGGCACCTCCTCCTACATCATCTACATGGTGGCCAAGGACGCGGCGGGCAACTACTCCAAGGTGGAGAAGTTTGCCGTGAACACCAAGGACGACACCCCGCCCAGGCTGGAGCGGGTGGAGTTCACCCCCGCGCCCAGCGCCAGCGACGGCAAGCCCCGGGCAGACGCCACCATCAGCCTGGTCTTTTCCGAGAACGTCCGCGGCGGCGCGGGGACGGACAAGAAGTTCCTGGAGCTGTACGAGGCGGTGAAGAAGGCCGTCAAGGAGAATCCCAAGGACACCAACGGCTTCGGCGCGAAGGAGGCCATGGAGGCGGAGGCGGCGGCCCGCAACAAGCTGGCCGAGGCCCTGTACGCCCACATCAAACTGTACCGCGGGCCGGTGGCCGGGGACACGGAGACGGAGGTTCCCTTCTGCAAGACCTGCGCGGCGGTGGAGGATACAGCCACACCGGGCAACTACCGCATTGAAAACAGCTATACCGGTGCAAAGCCGTGGCTCATCAACTACTGCTACGCCCAGGTGAAGATGGAGGACGGCAAGCTGCTGGTCACCTTCCCCACGGTGAAGGACAAGGACGGCAATGTCGACGACCCCGTCACCGGGACCAGCGCCCTGCAGCTGGAGAGCGGCGCCACCTACCACTTTGTGCTCAGCGGCATCAAGGACAACTCCATCGAGGCCAACGACCTGGTGCCCGAGACCGCCACCCCGCTCCCGTTCACCACCATGATCGCCAAGGTGGCCCTGAACGAGCCCAGCAAATCCCCCGGCTTTATGCTGGCGGCCAAGGAGAAGGATACCCCGGCGGTGGCCCCCGGCGCAGACCCCACGCCGGGGAGGACGATCTTCACGGCGGTGAAGGCGGACGGCCAGGAGTACGGGGACGTCACCGTTGAAGGCTGGGTCGCCAGCAGTCCTGACGATAACGTCAAGATGATCGCCACCAACAAAGACCTCAACCCGCCCCAGCGCATCGACGCGAAGTTCCGCCTCACTCCCATGTCCATGGGCAACCTGAGCGACGAGACCCGGTGGGATATGCTGATCTGGGCCAACAACGACATGAAGTTCACCCTTTATTCCCGGGCGGTCAACGCGGCGGATACCGTGGCCTGGGAGCGGGAGGGCAGCGCGGAGATTCTGGGCTCCGGCAATGAGGCCGGGGGCTACGGCTTTGTCAGCCTGACCAGGATGATCCGCAAGACCAGCCAGTTCGAGAGCCTGTCCAGCCTGACCGCTCGGGAGTACATCATTCATGTGGACCAGATTACCCAGCGGGGGCAGGACACCGTGGACTTCAAGGGCTGGAGCGCCCAGTACAACGTGCGCGTGTCCATTGTGGCCGGCGAGGACAACCCGCTGGACGACCTGAGCAAGACCGTGTTCAACTGCCAGGAGGCCTATAAGACCGCCACCCAGGGCGGGGGCGTGACCTCCATCGGCGAGCCGGAGCTCTTCCTTCCGGAGATCAAGTTTACCGACACCAAGCCGCCCCAGATCATCTCCACCGCCCTGGTGGAGGAGCGGGAGGGCCGGGGGCCCTTTATCGACGTGACCATGAACAACCGGGGGCGCGTCAACTATATGGTGATTCCCCTGAACAACCTGTTCTATACGGAGAACGGCGTTACGATTGACGTTCCCGGCGCCAACAAGATCAGGCTGACGGACGATGTTCTGGGGAAGGTGGGCGCGAACTACTCCACCCAGAATTCTGAGATCGTCCGGGTGGAGGGGAACGGAAACCAGCCCGCGATCACCGACCTGGACAAGATCGGCGGCACAGACAGCGCCGGCAACCCCAACACGGGAGTCAAGCTTTCCCAGCCCACCTGGAGAAAGGTGACCACCCCCGGCTCCAACAACGAGGCGCAGACCGGCATCCGGATAAAGGCCACCGGCACCGTACCGGCATACAGCGGGGCGGCCATCGACCTGACCGATTATGCCAAGGCCAATACGGCCTACTTCATCTGCATGGTGCCCCAGGGCGAGGCCCCAGGGGCCATGGAGGACTATGCCGTGGGCTTCTACTTCGCCACCCAAGAGGCGAAGAAGCCCAACCTCCAGCTGGACATCGTGGACAACACCGACGTGCGGGCCACCGTGGACCGCACCTCCGAGGTGTCCCAGCGCCTGCTGATCAACAGCAGCAAGGACCACGAGATGACGGGCGTGTTCAAAGCGACGTTCGGCACTCTGGCCACCAACGCGGCCAACAACGGCATCGGCAGCCCGTGGAGCGCGGCGGCGGCCAGCCTCACGACCAGGTATGGGGGCTACACGGTGATCCAGGCCATGCGCGAGGACTACGGCAACGGCTCCGTCTTTGACTTCATCGCCTCGGACGCCCTGAAGGCCCGGGTGGCCCAGGATATCCGCAGCGGCTTCGGCGACGGGACCGCCATCCTGAACACCGGGCCGGAGAAGCCCATCACCATCAACGCCGTGGGCAATCCCGCCACGGGCAGCCAGCAGTTCGGCTATAAGACCGACGCCATGCAGAACACCGAGCAGTACATCTGCGTGGCGGTGGCGGCCAGCAAGGAGGGTTCCGCCGACGCCTTCCGGGCGGCCTACTACGTGGCCAACCAGGACAAGGACTACCCCAAAATCAACTCGGTGTCCGCGGGATTCAGCACGGGCCCCAATGCGACGGCAGCCAACCCCACGATTACCGGCTCCATCTCCATCAACTTCCACAAGGTGCTCTATTACCGGCTGGGGGCCAACGCCATCTACCGGGTGGCCCACATTACCAGCGGAACGGGAATTACTGGCTGGACGGACAACACGCCTGCTCCCGGCCAGGGGGAGTTCGACAACAAGATCTGGCAGAAGGTGAATTACATCGGCCTGAAGCCCCAGGGTTCCCAGATTACGGTTTCCCACGTGACGCCAGTGCGGGAGACCAGCTCCCTCATGTTTGACATCGGGGAGGTTCCCAAGCCCCTGGTGGGCAAGACCTCCTCCTGGGAGATCGCCCTGCCCGCCGACCTGTGCAACTGGTGGGGCGCCACGATGCCCTCCAGCGGCATCACGATCAAGGTCACCTACAACTGGGAGACGGGTGAGTACACCAAGCGGCAGATTCCGCAGAATATGCGGGGGCCGGACTATGTGCCCTCCGAGTACAGCCCGAGCTGATCTACAGTCACACAACCCCGGGAGCGGGCGGAACCCGCCCGCTCCCGGCCCTTTTTATCAAACAGTATTGCGCAAAGGAGTCCTGAGCGATGAAACACAGCTTTTTGCGCCGCCTGGGCGCGCTGGCCCTGGCGCTGGTTCTGGCGCTGCCCGCGGCGGCCGTCCCGGCCATGGCGGCAAACCCCACCTCCATCCGGATCACCCTGGACGGGAAAGCGGTCACATCTCAAATCACCGTGCAAGTGGGTGAGCTGATTAAGCTGGAGTGTGTGGACCAAAGGGGCGACCCCGCCAGCGTTGTCTGGTCGAAGGACGGGAACGGGGTGACCATGAACCAGAGAGGCGGCGTCCGGGGCAAGACCCCGGACACCGTGACGACCATCACCGCCACGGCGGTGGACGAGAACGGCGACCCGGTCAAAGTGGGGAGCCGGGAGGTTACGGCCACCTGCAAGGTGGCCGTCCGGGCGCCCGTCCTTCCTACGGGCGTGACCTTGAACCAGACGTCGCTGCGCCTCAACCCGGGGGACACCTTCCAGCTGACCGCCACAGTGGCCCCGCCCAACGCCGACAGCAAGACGGTGGCGTGGAGTGTGGCCGACGCCCTGGGGACGGTCACCGTGGACGACAAGGGCCTGGTCACCGCGGTGTCGGTGAACAGCGACCCCGCCATCGTCACCGTAAAAGCGGTGAACGAGGCAGGCATGCCCATTCTGGACGCCCAGGACGGGGAGATCAAGGCCCAGTGCGCGGTGTACGTGCGGGATAAGCCCAACGGCTTTGTAGTTCAGGACGCCGGGGGGAAGGACGTCCCCAACGGCGGCACGCTGACCCTGGAATACACCGACAAGGGCGTACCCAACCGGCTCCGGGCCGCCCCCACCCCCTCGGACGCGGTGTTCACCTATGAGAGCGTGGTGTGGGGTGTGGTGAACGAGGCGGGGGCGGCGGACCAGTCCGTCATCCGGGTGGTCAAGGACCCGGCCAGCTTTGACCCCAGCGGGCGCTCCGCCGTGGTGACGGCGGTGGGCCCCGGCATCGCCAAGCTCACGGTGGCCTCCGGCGACGCGAAAGCGGAGTGGACGGTGGAGATCCCCGGCATCACCCTGCGGGGCAACACGCTCCAGATCACCGGGGGCAAGCTGTCCCTGTGGGAGAACCAGATTGAGCAGCTGGTGGTGGATGCCTACGGGAGCGCGAAGAGCGCCAATATGGCCAGCATACGCTGGGAGTCCTCCGACCCGTCCATCGTGGACGTGTACGGCGGCAGGCTCACCGCCCGCACACCGGGCACGGTCAAAATCACTGCCACCCTGGAGGGCTATGACGCCGCCGTGCTCACCGTCACCGTGCAGGAGGACACCTCCGCGCTGGTCCAGGCCTCCAGTGTCATCGCGGGAGGCTCGGTCAACCTGAGCACCGTGGGCAGCCGGCTCAACAGCATCGCCGTCAGCAAGACGGGCAGCGCGCTGAGCTACATCACCAATCTGTCCGTGGCCACCGAGCAGGGCATTCTCCACGACAGCCACCGCTCCGAGGCGGACACCGGCGCGGGCGTGGGCAGCGGGGACCGCTACTATCTGTCGGGGAGCAGCGCCCAGGGGCGGACGCCTCTGTCCAATCTGTCCTTTGTGGCCAGGAGCACGTTCACAGGCAATGCCGATATCAGCTATACCGGCGTCACCACCGACAACCAGTATTTCACCGGCACCATCCGGGTGCCGGTGTCGGGGACGCAGGGTATCCACTATTCCGCCGTGGCCGGTCAGGCCGTGGGCTTCCAGACAGATGACTTCAACCGCATCTGCCAGAGCCTGCAGGGCGGACGGACACTGAACTACGTCACCTTTACGCTGCCCCAGGCCAGCTGGGGCGAGCTCCGGTACGACTACAGCAGTCCCACCCATAACGGTCAGGCCGTCACGGGGGGCACCCAGTATTACCGCACCCGCACGCCCAGCCTGGACCGGGTGAGTTTCATCCCGTCCAGCTCCTGCCCCAGCTCCATCACCATTTCCTACCGGGGGACGGACACCAACGGGGGCAGCTATTCCGGGGTGGTGAGCCTGAGCGTCACCAGGCAGAGCGGCGGATATGGCAGCGCCGATGTGCGCTACACCGCGCGGCGGGGGGAAAAGGCGGCCTTTAACGCCGCCCAGTTCAACGCCGCCTGCATGGCGACCATAGGCGAGACACTGTCCTATGTGCGCTTCTCCCTGCCCTCCTCGGAGGAGGGGACGCTGTACCTGAACTACTGGGGGCCGGGCAGCTACAGCGCGCTGGTAAACGCCGGCACCAACTATTATGTGTCCGGTACTCCCGGCTTGAGCGCAGTGTCCTTTGTGTCCAGCTCTGTGGGCCCCGATCAGGTGGCGATTCCGTATACGGGCTACAGCACGCGAGGCACGGCCTATACCGGGACGGTGTACATTGACCTGGACGAAGCGTCCCAGACGGGAATCCGGTACAGCGTGGTCAGCGGCAGGGCGGTGTCTTTCAACGTCAACGACTTTAACAGCGCCTGCATCAACGCCACCGGCGCCAGCCTGAATTACGTGCGCTTCAATAATCTGCCCTCCTATTCCCAGGGCTACCTGCGCTACCGCTATATCAGCGGGAGCAGCTATGGCAGCGTAAGCACTTCCACCTCGTGCTACCGCGTCAACTCCAATTCCTCGAACTGGACGACCCTGATCGGCAACGTCTATCTCCAATCCAACACGGGCTACGTCGGGACGGTGACGCTGGGTTACACGGGCTACAGCACAAACGGCACCTCCTTTACGGGAGAGGTGTCAATTACCGTCACACCGAACACCATCACCTACACCGGGACCAACGCGTTTCCCCTTCAGGTCAGCGCGTCCCAGGTGTCGGCCGCCTGCTCCGGGCAGATGAGCAAGCCGCTGTCCTACATCATGCTCAACAACCTGCCCGCCTCCTCTGCGGGCCGGATCTACGTGGGGTACACCAAAGTGGGCACCGGCTACGCGGCCAACACCGGTACTGCGTACTATGTCTCCGGCAGCCCCAACATCGGTCAGCTCAGCTTTGTCCCCCGGGGACGATATGAGGGCCAGGTGGAGGTGGGCTACACCGCGGTGAGCACCAGCAACGAGCGGGTCACCGGGCGGATCGTGTTTAACATCACCCCGGCCACCGGCTCCAGGTACTTCAAGGACATGGGCAACCACGTCTGGGCAGCCTCGGCGGCGGACTACCTGCGCCTGAACGGAATTTCCAACGGCTCCGGCAGCAACACGACCTTCGGCCCGGCGCAGAAGGTGATGCGGCGGGACTTCGTGGTGATGCTGGACCGGGCCTTCAACCTCCCCAGCGCGGGCAGCTCCAGCTTCTCCGATGTGCCCACCAACCAGTATTATTCCAAGGCGCTGGCCTCGGCCAAGCAGATGGGCATCGTCAGTTCGTCCAACGGCAGGTTCCGGCCCGCGGACGGGCTCACCCGGGAGGATGCCATGGTGATGATTTATAACACCCTGAAGGCCATGGGGAAAAACCCGCCCAGGGGGACTGAGGCCGATCTGGCCCGGTTCACGGACAACCGGTCGGTATCCGGCTACGCCAGGGATGCGGTGGCCTCCCTGGTGCAGATCGGCGTGATCCGGGGCAGCAACGGGCAGCTGAACCCCCGGGAGACCATCACCCGGGCGGAAACCGCAATAATTCTCCACTATGTCCTGACCATGTAAGGCGGGCCGTGGAGGCGGAAAAGGAAAGGAGGGCGGCGGCATGAGCACAACGCCCCAGACAATCCAGCTGGAAAAGGAGCTGGGTTCCGGCGCCCGCCGGGGTGCGGCGGTGGAGGTGATGACGCCGGAAAACCGCCTGCTTTTCGTGGGCAAGATAGATACGATCCAGAACGGCGCGGTGTGCATCCGGGATGCCAACGACGATATGCTGCCCATGGTTCTGATCAACAAGGAGCTCAAGCTGCGCTTTTTTGCGGAAGAGGGCAGTCTGGTGCTCCAGGGGAAGGTGTGCGGCAGCACCATGCGGATGTGGAAGGTGGACCGGCTGCGCAAAGCCTTTACCAAGGAAAACCGCGCTTTTTTCCGTCAGAGCATCAGCGTGGCGGTTATGGCCCAGTGCGGAAAACGCACCGCCCGGGGCGGCCGCCCCAACGTGCTGTTTCCCTGCCAGGTGCTGGACATCAGCGCGGGGGGGATGCTGATCAGCTGCGGAGAGATCTTTGCCCAGGGGGACTATCTGGAGGTGACGGATATCCCCCTGCTGGCGGACAGCCCGGCGTTCAGCTTCAACTGTGTCATCCGCCGGGGCGGCGAGTGGAAGAAAGGCGTGATCCGCTACGGCTGTCAGTTCGTAGCCCTGTCCCCCAAGGACCAGGACAGCCTGCTCCGGGCTATTTTCGCCATTCAGCGGGAAGAGATTCGGAAACGGAAGGCATTCTAGCAGTTTTCTGGATTTTTTCCGAGAAAACCGCCCGATAGAGAAAGGTTCCTGCCCCCGCACAGCGCGGGGGCAGGAACCTTATCTGCTTTTTGCACAAAGAAAAAGCAAAAGGAAAAGAGACTTTGTACTACAGGACAATACAAAACTGGTAAATTCCCGATATCTCAGGTAAAGCCAGGAGAAATCTTGTTAAAAAATTCTCTTGTATTTGCCCGGGAAGCGGCTATAATGGTGCAAAAGCTGGGGCCGCTCCGCCGGCCCCGGGAGGCAAACCTTTTTTACCCCGCCTTGGAAGGAGGCAATTGCGTATGACCAAAGATCTCACTTCAGGCAGCCCCGCGCGGCTGATTCTGGGTTTCACCCTGCCCACCCTGTTCGGGCTGCTGTTCCAGCAGTTCTATAACCTGGTGGACGCCATGATTGTGGGCAGGCTGCTGGGCGCTCAGGCTCTGGGCGCGGTAGGCTCCACCGGTTCCATCAACTTTTTTGTGATCGGCTTCTGCCTGGGGGTGTGCTCCGGCTTTGCCATCCCTGTTGCCCAGCGGATGGGGGCCAAGGACTATCCCCAGATGCGCCGGTATGTGGCCAACGCCGCGTACCTCTCCGCCGCCATCGCCCTGGTGCTGACGGTGGCCACCGGCCTCTTCTGCCGGGATATTCTGGCCGCCATGCGGACCCCGGCCGATCTCTTTGAGGATGCCAACGCCTATATCTTCGTCATCTTCATGGGCATTCCGGTGGTGTTTCTGTACAACCTGCTGGCCTCCATCATCCGGGCTCTGGGGGACAGCCGCACGCCGGTGTACTTCCTGGCCCTGGCCGCCGGGCTGAACATCGTGCTGGATCTGGCGCTTATCCTGCTGTTCGACTGGGGCGTGGCCGGCGCGGCCATCGCCACGGTGGTGTCCCAGGGGGTGTCCGGCGCGGCGTGTCTGGCCTATATGGTGAAGGGCTTCCCCATTCTCTGGATTACCAAGGAGGAGCGGCGGCCCAGTGCGGACGCGTGCAAGACCCTGTGCGCCATGGGCCTGCCTATGGGCTTGCAGTATTCGATCACTGCCATCGGCTCCATTGTGCTCCAGACCTCCGTCAATACGCTGGGCAGTATCTATGTGTCCGCGGTGGCCACCGGCAGTAAGGTGTGCCAGCTGCTGGTCTGCCCCTTTGACGCCATGGGCGCGGCCATGGCCACCTACTGCGGCCAGAACGTGGGGGCCGACCGGCTGGACCGCCTGCCCCAGGGGGTGCGCTCCTGCTCGCTGCTGGGGCTGGGGTACTCCGCGGCCGCCCTGGCGGGGATGATCTTTTTTGCACCCCAGTGCGCCATGCTCTTTCTCAGCCCCGCCGAGCCCCAGCTGGAGCTGCTGGTGGGCTTTATCAGGCGGTATATCCTCACCCAGGCCGCGTTCTTCTTTCCCCTGGCCCTGGTGAACGTTCTGCGTTTCTCCATTCAGGGCATGGGCTTCAGCACTCTGGCCATCGTGGCCGGGGTGCTGGAAATGATCGCCCGCATTGCGGTGGGCAGCTTCTTTGTCCCCGCCGTGGGCTATCCGGCCGCCTGCTTCGCCTCCCCGGCGGCCTGGATCTGCGCCGACCTGTTCCTGATCCCGGCCTGCATGGGCTGTATCGCCCATCTGCGCCGGAGCAGCCCGATGGCCTCGCTGGAGCCCCTGTCCAGGGGCAGGGCGGGCCGCCATGGATGGAAAAAGAGCTTCGGGACCTGATCCCGAAGCTCTTTTTTGCAGTTCACTCAGGCCACCGCGGAGAAGGGGGCGCGGGGATTCTCCTGCCCGCCCTGCCGGGGGTCCGGCTGCTGGCCGGTATTGGCCTTGGTCACCGTGCGGGTGGTGCCGCCGGAGACATAGGCCTTGCCGCACTCCGGGCAGATGGCGGTGTGGTAAGTGACGGACTGGTTGACAACCCGCCGGTCCTCCCGCCGGGCCTTGGCCTGCTCCCGCACCACGTGTTCGTTCTCATGTCCCCGAACGGCGGAGGCCGCCTGCTCCGGGGCGACGCTGGTAGGGGTTTTGAAGGAAACCCCGGGGTCGTCCGAGCCGTCCTGGTATTTGCGCTCCTTACAGGTCTGGCACTCGCCCTCCTCCATAACCTCCTGGGCGCTCTTGGCCCCGTCCAGGGCGGCGTCCGCCGGGCCGGACTGGGCCGCTCCCGCGGCCTGGGCGGGCTGGCCCTGCCGGGGGGAATCGCCGGGGTACTGGATGCGCATCCGCACCGCCATCTCCGCAGGGTCGGAGCCGTAGCGCAGGAGGGCGGGCGCCGCGGGGCCGCCCTCCGCCTCCGGCGCCACCGCCTTCACCGGGGTTACCGGCTGGACGGGGGCTTCGGGCTGGGCCGCCCTGCGGGCAGCCGACAGCACTGCGGGGCGCTGGGCGGCCTGCGCTCTGCCCGCCTGGGCGGCGCGGTTGTCATAGGCCGCGCCGTAGGCGCTGTATGGGAAATAAGGGGTCATGCCGGAAATGCCGCTCAACATAACATTCACCTCATCGGATCATACTATATTTTTATTATAGCGCGGGGAGCCGGACATTGCAAGGGGCTGAATGGCGTGAAGGACGTTTTTTTCAGCAGTGCCGGAGAACCGTGCATGGAAACAGGCAACAGGATTTTAGCAATCCGGTCGGCGGTGTGCAAGGGTTGGACAGAAATTTGGCGCTTGCGGGTTGGAAGGGAGGAGAAAACCGGCGTCTGACGCAGATTCACATTTAATTTACATCTGAACTATTGACAATTTTGGGGGGTGGTGGTAGAGTAGCTTTAGCACTCAGGGATAATGAGTGCTAAGATATTGGAGAGGGGGCGGAGACGTGGAGCTGAGCGAACGCAAGAAGAAAATTTTGCGCGCCGTGGTGGAAAGCTACATCCAGACGGCGGAACCGGTGGGCTCCAAGGCGCTGGCGCAGCTGGCGGGACTGAAGGTCTCCTCCGCCACCATCCGCAACGAACTGGCGGAGCTGGCCGAGCTGGGCTACCTGGAGCAGCCCCACACCTCCGCCGGACGGGTGCCCTCCCCCAAGGGCTACCGGCTGTACGTCAACGAGCTGATGGAGGAGCAGCGGCTGAGCCTGGAGGAGGCGAAGCAGATCAACGACGCCCTCCACCTGAAAATGCGGGAGCTGGACAAGGTCATTGACCAGGCTGGGCGCATGGTGTCCCAGCTCACCAATTACCCTGCCTTCGCCCTCACGGAAGGGGCGCGGAGGTTTACCATCAAGCGGTTTGACCTGATCCTGGTGGACGCGGCCTCCTTCATCGCGGTGGTGATGACAGACAGCAGCGTGGTGAAGAACAAGCTCTTCCGCCTCCCCGCCGAGCTGTCGGAGCCCCAGCTGCAATTGCTCACCACTCTTTTGAACACGGCCTTTGTGGGCAAGACCCTGGACCAGCTCACCCCGGAGCTGATGCGGGTGGCGGAGCACGCGGCGGGCAGCTCTTACGGGCTGATCTCCCTGGTGGTGTCCTTCGCCATGGAGGTGCTGGACAGCCTGGAGAACAGCTCGGTGTACACCGCCGGGGCCAGCCACATCCTGGACCACCCCGAGTACCAGGACGTGGGCAAGGCCCAGAAGCTGATGAGCTACCTGACGGAAGAACGCTCCCTGGCCCAGGCGCTGGCGCTGCCCGCCCTAGAGGGAGACGATACCAAGATTCTGATTGGCCCGGAAAATGTGGCCGACGAGCTGAAGGACACCAGCGTGGTGCTGGCAAGCTACGACATTGGGGACGGCATGAAAGGGGTTATCGGCGTGGTGGGCCCCACCCGGATGGACTATGCCAAGGTGGCCGCCAAGCTGTCCTATGTGGCGGACGGCTTGTCCAAACTGTTCGGGCAGCCGGAGCTGCCCCCCGGCACGCCGGAAAAGGAGGAATAAAGTCCCATGGCAAAGGATAAGAAAAAGCAGGCGCCCATCCCGGAGGATGTTCAAAACGAGGAGCAGGTCCCGGAGCAGACTGGGGACGCGGTTCAAGAGCCCCAGGTTCCCGAGGCCCCCGAGACGCCCGGGAAGGATCAGGGCCAGCTGCTGGCCGAGGCGGCGGAGAAATATCTGCGTCTTGCCGCCGAGTACGACAACTACCGCAAGCGCACCTCCAAAGAGAAGGACGCCGCCTGGGTTGAGGCCAAGGCCCAGACCGTGGCCGCATTCCTCCCGGTGTACGACAACCTGGAACGGGCGCTCAGACAGCCCACCGCCGACGAGGCGTATAAAAAGGGCGTGGAGATGACCATGAAGGGCCTCCAGGACGTGCTGAACGGACTGGGCGTGGAGATGATCCCCGCCCTGGGCGAGGCCTTTGATCCCAACCGCCACAACGCCGTCATGCACTGCGACGACCCGGACGCCGGGGAGAGCACCATCGTGGAGGTGTTCCAGCAGGGCTTTGCCTGCGGGGAGAAGGTCATCCGGTTCTCCATGGTAAAGGTGGCGAATTGACCTGTAGGGGCCGACGACCCCGGCGGCCCGCCCCGACGATCCGGCGGTCCGCAAACAGGGTTCACCCGGCAAAAAACGGCGCGCCGAGTCGTCGCGCCCTACAGCTTGCCGCGAATTTCAAGTTCCCCAATTTCACATTGTTAAAAATACACTTTCATATAACAGGAGGAAATCATTATGAGCAAGATCATCGGTATTGATTTAGGAACCACCAACAGCTGCGTGTCCGTCATGGAGGGCGGCGAGGCCGTCGTCATCCCCAACGCCGAGGGCAACCGCACCACCCCCTCCGTGGTGGCCTTCTCCAAGGACGGCGAGCGCATGGTGGGCCAGGTGGCCAAGCGCCAGGCCATCACCAACCCCGACCGCACC
>CAJUOT010000051.1 GCA_910588135.1 uncultured Oscillospiraceae bacterium
AACTTCCGAAGTACCACGCAGAGGATGCCCACGATGCCATTATCGACATGGAGACTTTCCAGGCGGTGCAGACAGAAAAAGCACGACGGGCGGCGCGGTTCATCAAAAAGCCAACACCCAAGAAAACATACCCGTTCACAAGCCTTCTGGTCTGTGACGGCTGCGGAAAGAACTATCGGCGCAAGGTCACGAAAACGGGTCCTGTCTGGGTCTGCGGCACCTTCAATTCGATGGGCAAAGCCGCCTGTGCTTCCAAGCAGATTCCAGAGGAAACCCTGCAGGCAGTGACCGCAGAAGTGCTTGGGCAGATGGATTTTTCAGAGGAATTACTCCACAGGCTGATAAAGAGCATTCTGGTCTGCAATGAAAATGTATTGATTTTCCGCTTTTATGACGGTTCAGAAGTCACACGAAAATGGAAAGACCGCTCACGCAGCCAAAGTTGGACGGACGAGATGAAAGCAACCGCCCGTCAGAAAGCCCTGGAAAGGAGGAACCAGAATGCCTAAAGTTACAATGATACCCGCAACCATAAACCCTCTGACGCATCTGCCTTCGGTAGCAGCACGGAAAAGACGTGTCGCCGGATACGCCCGTGTTTCTACCGACAGTGATGAGCAGTTCACCAGTTATGAGGCACAGATTGATTATTACACCAAGTTCATACAGTCCAAGCCGGAATGGGAGTTCGTAAAAGTCTACACGGACGAGGGCATTTCCGGCACTAACACCAAACGCCGTGAAGGGTTCAAAGAGATGATTGCCGATGCCCTTGACGGTCAGATTGACCTCATCGTCACCAAGTCGGTCAGCCGATTTGCGAGAAATACGGTTGACAGTCTGGTAACCATCCGAAAGCTGAAAGAGAACGGCGTGGAGTGCTACTTTGAAAAAGAGGGCATCTACACCTTTGACGGCAAGGGCGAATTGCTCATCACCATCATGTCCTCTCTGGCGCAGGAAGAAAGCCGCAGCATTTCCGAAAACATCACCTGGGGACAGCGCAAGAGCTTCTCCGATGGCAAAGTGCATCTGCCGTACAAACGCTTCCTCGGCTATGAAAAGGGCGAGGACGGACGGCCTGCGGTTGTCGAAAGCGAAGCAAGGGTCGTAAAGCTGATTTACGGGCTTTTCCTTGAGGGCAAGACCCAGGCAGGCATTTGCAGGTACCTGGAGGAATTGGGCATCCCGTCACCGGGCGGCAAGCAGACATGGAGCAAGACCACGATCACCAGTATCCTTCAGAATGAGAAATACAAGGGTGATGCACTGCTCCAGAAGAAATTCACGGTAGATTTTCTGGAAAAGAAAATGAAGCCCAACGAGGGTGAAGTCCCACAGTATTATGTGACGGGCAGTCATCCCGCCATCATTGAGCCGGACGAATGGGAGCAGGTGCAGGCGGAGTTTGCCAGACGGAAGATCCTGGGCAAAGCCTACAGCGGCAAAAGTGTTCTTTCTGCCAAACTGGTCTGCGAGGATTGCGGTGCCTTCTTCGGTCCCAAGGTATGGCACTCCACTGACCAGTACCGTCGCACCATTTGGCAGTGTAACGGCAAATTTGCAAACGAGGAACGCTGCCACACTCCCGTAGTGGACACCGAAACCATACAGCGGCTTTTCATAAAAGCCTACAATCTGATGATGCAGGATCGGGTGCAGATCATTAAGCAGTGTGAAGCGTGGCGTGCGCGGCTGATGGATTTCGGAACACTGGATGCCGACATTGAACGGCAGCTTGAAGAGACCCAGGTTGTTGCCGAACTGGTCAAAGCGGCAGTCAAGGAAAACGCATCCACAGCACAGTCCCAGGAAGCCTACCTTAAAAAGTACGAGGCCCTCACCGAACGGTACGAGAAGGCGGCTGCGGAACTGGAGCGGTTGCAAAGCCTACGCACCACCCGAAGCCAACAGGACAAAAAGATGGCACTTTACATCCGTACCCTCAAGAAACAGCCGGAAGTGATGCATGACTGGAACGACACCATCTGGACGGTGATGATTGAAAAGGCCATTGTTCATAAGGATGGACAAATCACATTTGTTTTCCAGAACGACACGGAAATCAAGGTCGGAGCGTAACTGCTCCGGCTTTTTTCTTTGCCGAGGAATAATTAAAAGATGCACACCCCTTGGCTCAAAATGCACACCCCACAGACCTTTCGTTAAATGGTATAGAGGGGTAAAACGGAAAAGGCTCCACGGTGACAATTTCAGAATCACCGTAGAGCCTGTTATCGTTAAAAAGTATATGAAAACCCTTGCAAATAGGAGCTTTTACAAAAAGAAACTGGACACCAATCAAGATACCCATTGTATCAAAATTGGTGTCCAGTTATGGTACGCCCGAAGGGACTCGAACCCCCAACATTCAGAACCGGAATCTGACGCTCTATCCAATTGAACTACGGGCGCACACCGGGGCGGCCCACCCAGAATGGGCCGCCCTGCCGGTTTACGTTTTACATGGACTCCGGTGCGGACACGCCCAGCAGATCCAGGGCGTTGCGCAGGGTGACCTGCAGCGCCTTCACCAGTCCCAGCCTCTGGTTGGTCAGCTCCGGGTCGTCCGGGTTGTTCACACGGGTGCCGTTGTAATAGCTGTGGAACAGCTTCACCAGGGCCAGGATATAGTCCGCGATGTTGTTGGGCTTGCGCAGCTTGGCCGCTTTGGCCACCAGGGCGGGGAACTCGCCCATCTGCTTGAGCAGCAGAAGCTCCTTCTCGTCGGTGAGCCGGTCGTAGCGCTCCTCCTGGTGGAATTCCGGAATATCCTTGTTGCGCAGGATGGAACACATCCGGGAGTAGGCATACTGGGCATAGTACACTGGGTTGTCGTTATCCTTGGCGGCGGCCTGCTTCATGTCGAAGTCCATCTGGGAAGAGATGTCCTTGGACACAAAGAACCACCGGGCGGCGTCCACCCCTACGTCCTCGCAAAGCTCCCGCAGGGTGATGGCGTTGCCTGTCCGCTTGGACATCTTGACCTCCACGCCGTCCTCCACCATCCGCACCATCTGGATGATATCCACCGTCAGCGACCCCTTGGGATAGCCCAGCGCAGTGAGGGCGGCCTGCATCCGGGTGATATAGGAGTGGTGGTCGGCGCCCCACAGGTTCACCATCACGGGATAGCCCCGCTCCACCTTGTAGACGTGGTTGGCAATGTCGGGGGTGAGGTAGGACAGGGTTCCGTCGCTCTTGCGCAGGACCCGGTCCTTGTCGTCGCCGTAGTCTGTGCTCTTGAGCCAGAGGGCCCCGTCCTGCTCATACAGCAGGCCCATCTCGTCCATGCGCTTGAGGCAGGCGTTGATCCGCTCCATGTTGTTCTCGTAGAAGAAGGTCTCGTGAATCCAGGACTGCATATGCACCCGGTAGAGCGCCAGATCCTTCTCAATCTTCTTCAGCTCCCGGGTCTTGCCCTCCATCATGAAGTAATCCAGCCGCGCCTTGGGGTCGGCGTCCAGCCACTTCTCCCCGTCCTGTCTGGCAATGTCAATGGCGATCTGCTTCACATCGTCGGCGTGATACCCGTTCTCAGGCAGGGGATACTCCTTGCCGAAATACTCAAAATACCGGGAGATCAGCGACTCGCCCAGCATGACAATCTGGTTGCCGGCGTCGTTGACGTAAAACTCCCGCAGCACGTCGTACCCGCTCTTCTCCAGCAGGCGGCAGATGGCATCGCCCCAGGCCGCGCCACGGGCGTGGCCGCAGTGCAGGTCGCCGGTGGGGTTGGCGGACACCCATTCCACCAGGATGTGGACCCCGTCGCCGGAGGTGTTCTGGCCATAGCTGTCCCCCGCGTCCAGAATCTGGTTGATGAGGGCGGACAGCGCGCCGCTCTTCAGCTTGAAGTTAATGAAGCCAGGCTTGGCCACGGTGACCGACTCGGCCTCGGGCAGCAGCTCCTGGAGCTTTTCCACCAAGGGCTGCGCGATGTCCATGGGGCTCTTGTGGAGCTCCCGGGCCAGCTTCATGGCCGCGCCGGTGGCGTAGTCGCCCAGCTTGGGGTCCCGGGGGACCTCCACCGTCAGCACCGAGTCCTCCGGCTCCAGCCCGTACACCTGGCTGACCGCCTCTTTGACAGCCAGGAAAATCTTCTGTTCAAAATCGTTCATCATGATTACCCTCCATTATGGCAGCGCCCGTTTTCCACTCAGCAGCTCCTGAATCACCTGCAGCAGGTCCTCGGCGGCGCCGGAATCCTTCATCACCAGCAGAATGGTGTCGTTCCCCGCAATGCTCCCCACAAGGCCGTGCTGCTCCAGGTGGTCCACAAAGGAGCCCACCGCGCCGGCCAGACCAGGCAGCGCCTTGAGTACGATGATATTCTGGGCCGCCTCTACGGAGACCACGGCCATCCTGGCAATGTTCAGCAGCTTCCGCTGGTCGTCGTCCTCTATGGACAGCGGGTTGATGCCGTACCGGATGGTCCCGTTGGGCTCCATCTGCTTGACAATCCCCAGGGTGTGCAGATCCCGTGAGAGGGTCGCCTGGGTGCAGTGAACCCCGTTTTGCTCCAGCAGCGCCTGGAGCTGCTGCTGCGTCTCCACCGGCTGTCTGGAAATGAGCTCCAGGATCAGCTTCTGGCGGTCCTTTTTCATGAGCGGTCCTCCCCTTCACGAGCTGCTGTGAAAAGAGCGATTTGCCCCATAAATAAGAAAATTATATTCTGCCTCAATTTTTAGGGCTGGATATTTTTTCGCATTTTTCTTGTATATTCTTGCATTTTTGCATGGCCGGCCCGTGAAAGCCCCGCTTAGTTCTGAATCACCAGCTCCGGATTGCCGCGGGTCACCACCTGCTTGGCGATCACCACAGCCCCCACATACCGCTCCAGCAGTCCGGCCAGCTCGTCCAGGGCGGCGCGCAGGTCGTCCACTCTGCCGGGATCGACGCATTCCATGGCGATGAACTCGGCGGTGGTGGCGTCCGTCACCTGGGTGCGCTGTCCGTCCCGCCAGTTCCAGCAGCGGCACACCACGCCGGCCCCGTCGTAATAGGCCAGCTCACCGGGCCGGGGCGGGTCCTGCTCGCTCCCGCCGATGGGCAGGAAGTCCTCGCCGCCGGCCATCACCCCCAGGTGAAGATCCCCCTCCATGGCGGCCATATTTTCCACCCCGATGGGCAGGGCGTACTTCAGGGAGATCGCGTTGGTGATGTCCACGGTTGGGGCGATGGTGCCCACCGGCTCTCCTTTGGCCACCCGCTTCAGGAGGGCTTCAATGGAGCAGCGTGCCCCCTTCTTGGTGGGGAATTTCTGATATGCCTCCCGCCAGACGGCCACCGGCCGGTTCTGGGACAGGGGGATATTCCCGTCCAGATGGGCCAAAGCGGCGGCGTTGGCGTCTTTCAGCAGGGCCTCCACTTCCGCGGCCTGCGCAGGGGAAAGCTGGGCGGCCTCGTTGACGCTGTCCACGGTGAGCACGCCGATGGCGGCGTCCGGAAACAGCTCCCAAAACGAGGGATCGGCAACAAACTTTTTCATGTGATACAGTCTCCTTTGTATATGGTATCCTGCGTCGGCCACGAAAAACATTTGCGGCCGGAAAGGCATCTATCAGTATATGCCCTCCCGGCCTGTATTGCAATACATAATTTCTGCATATCCGTATTATTTGCCCGGGTGCTTTTGCGTGTCTTATCCCTTGGCCTCCCCCGGCTCCCGGACCTTTGCCCGTTTTGCCTCGCTTCCGTCCGGCTTTTGAAGGGTGATCCGGTTCCGGAACTCCGTGGGCGTCATGCCCTTGAATTTATAAAAATTCGTGTTGAAGGTTTTGATGTTGTTGTACCCCACCTCAAAGGCCACGTCAATGACATAGTATTCCGTGGATGCCAGCAGCTCGCAGGCCCGGTTCACCCGCACAAAGTTGAGCAGCGTCTCAAAATTCATGTCGGAGTAGTACAGCATCAGCCGGTTCATCTCCGCCACCGAGACGCCGAACTGGGCCGCCACCTGGCTGGCGTTCAGCTTTTCAGCGGTAAAATTTTTGTAGATATAGTCCGTGACCTCAAAGGCCACGTTTTTGTTGGTCCGGTTGAACTTTGTTTTGGATTTGCTGTAAATCTTCCGGAACTTGATGGGCGGGACCCCCACCTGGTTTACAAAGTGCTTGGAGAGGTGGGAGGCGTCCACAAAGCCGGTGAGGGTGGCAATGGCGTCCAGGTTCAGGTCGGTATAAATCAGGTAGTCGGAGGCCTTCTCAATGCGGATGCTGGACAGCAGCTTGGAGAAGGTGGTTCCGGTGGTCTCGGCAATCCGCTTGGACAGGGTGGATTCCGAAATGAAAAATGCGCCCGCCACGCTGGACAGGGTCAGCCGCTCCGCGGAATGGGCGTACAGGTAGCTGAGTATGGAATTCTCCGCGGCAATCCCTTTTTCGTAGTCCTTCTCCCCCCGGACGGCCATGACGTAGCGCCGGTACATAATCATCAGCTCAATGAGCTTGTTGGTGACATAGAGCTGGGCCAGCGGCCGGTCCGGCGGCGGGGTGGCCCGGGTGGACTCCACCCCCAGTTCCGACTTGAGATGCTCGGCCAGGGCGTCCACATACTGGGTCTGCACTGAGTCCAGGTAGACCACCGGCTCCATGGACAAAAAGCGCAGCAGCTCGGAGCTGTCTTCTTCCAGACCGGGAAAGCCCTTGAGCATGGAGTTGATATACTGGTAATCGTAGACAATCCGCATGAACTGGAGAGTCTCCTGCACCGCGGTGATCTCCGTAATGGTCCAGGGCGTGATGGCCACCAGCATATTGGGCGTCACGTCATAGGCCACGCCGCCCACTTCAATGACGCCCCGGCCCCGCTTGATGTAGAGGAACCGGGCGGACTGGTGGATCAGCGCCCTGGTGGGGGCCTGGATGGCCTCGTAGTCGAAGGAGCAGATGGCGGCCGGGTCGGAGGAGGCGGCCAGATTGTCTTGCATCGCCGCAGGTCGGTTCAAACGGATCACCTTCAGCCTTTCTTCAGGGCGGCGCCGCGCGTCTGAACCCGCAGCGGCGCGGCGCTGTCCCTGGTCGTTCACAGGAGGACAGGAAAGCCCGGCCGCATGAAACAATCATGCGGCCGGCTTTCCCTATGTTGAGAGAGGGGAAAATGCAAGCGCAGGTCAGGTACGTCAGCTCAACACCAGCATGGCCACGGTGAGCACCACGGCGGAGAACACCGCGATGACGGCCAGCAGCTTGGCGGCCCACTTCACCCAGGTGTCCCAGGGAATCCGGGCCAGGGCCAGACCGCCCATGATGAAGCCGCAGGTGGGAGTGAACAGGTTGACGAAGCCGTTGGCGGCCACGTTGATCATGATGGAGGTCTCCACGGACCAGCCCATGCCCGCCACGATGGGGGAGACGATGGGGGCGGACAGGCTGGCCAGACCGGAGGAGGACGGCACCAGGAAGCTCAGGCCCACATGGAGCACGTAGTCCAGGAACCCAAAGATGGGGGCGGGCAGGCCGGAGGCGGTCAGACCGGTGATGGACGCCTCTACCAGCCAGGTGCCCAGGCCGGTGGTGGCCATGATGACGGTGGTGGCACGGGCCAGGGCGATGACCAGGTTGACGGAGATCATGTCGGTGAAGCCGTTGATCACGCAGGGCATAAACTTTTTCTTGTCGTCCAGGCCGATGAAGCCCATCACAAAGCCCATCAGCAGGAACCAAGTGGCCGCGTCATCGAACCACCAGTCGCCCAGCGGGTTGCCGGTGAGGAAGGCGGAGAAGCCCAGGCCGTTGTAAATCCCTTCGTTCAAACTGCCCCAGGGGATGAAGCCCAGAATCTGCACCACGAAGGACAGGGCGAACACGATCAGCACGGCCTTCTGCTTGCCGGTGAGGCGCACGTTGTCGTCGATCTCGGTGGAGGTGCCGTAGGCCTCGGTGCACTCCTTGATCTGCTCGGAGGTGAAGATGGAGCCCTTGCCGTTCTTCACCTTCTTGGCGTAGGCGGTGACAAACAGGGCGGAGAGGACGAAGGTGCCCAGCCACAGGATGATGGCCAGCACGTACACGGTGCCCATGTTCACATCCACGCCCGCGTCAACCGCGGCAGAGACCGCGGCGCCGGTGGCAAAGGGGTTGATGGTGGAGCCCAGCACACCGGTGCCGGCGCCCAGCAGAACGGTGGCCGCGCCCACCAGCGGGTCAAAGCCGGCGGCCACCATGGTGGCGGCCAGCAGGATATAGAATCCCACGGTCTCCTCGCCCATGCCGTAGGTGGTGCCGCCCACGGAGAACAGGAACATCAGAATCCAGACCAGCACCAGTTCCTTGCCCTTGAGCTTTTTCACCAGCACGTGAATGCCGGTCTCCAGGGCGCCGGTGGCGTTCAGGATGGACAGGAAAATACCCAGGCAGAACACGAAGCCGATCACGTCCCCGGCGTCATGCCAGCCGGCGATGGGGGCCATGAGGATGTCGCTGAGGGAGGCCCCCGTCACCGCCATCTCCACCGCCTCGCCGGTCTCCTCGTCAAAGCCGGTGTAGGTCTGTCCGCTGGCGATCCAGGTGACGACAGACACCACCAGCAGAACGGCCAGCAGAATCAGGAAGGTATTTAACGAGCGTCTTTTTTTCTTTTCTGCCATGACAATCTCTCCTTCTTAGCTTATATTATAGTCGTTTCCGCTTACTTTTCAACCACCGTTCCCGTTTTGCCGTCCAGCGCCTCGGCGGCGCGGGCCAGAGACGTGATGAGGGCGGTTCCGCCGTGGGTGTTGCTGGCGACAAACTCCATGCAGGACTGAACCTTGGGCAGCATGCTGCCGGGGGCGAACTGGCCCTGCTTGATATACTCCTCCGCCTCGGCCAGGGTCATGGAGGGCAGTTCCCGCTGGTCGGGCTTGTTGAAGTTGACGCACACCCGGTCTACCGCGGTGAGGATGATGAGCTGGTCGGCCTTCACGTCCCGGGCCAGCAGGGAGCTGGCCCGGTCCTTGTCGATGACGGCGGCCACGCCCTTCAGGCCGCCCTCGGTCTCCACGACGGGGATGCCGCCCCCGCCCACGGTGATGACGATGACGCCGGCGGAGACCAGCTGCTCCACCGTCTCAATCTCCACGATGCGCTTGGGAATGGGGGAGGGCACCACCCGGCGGTATCCGCGGCCGGAGTCCTCCACGAAGGTGAAGCCCTTTTCCGCCGCGATGGCGTCGGCCTCCTCCTTGGTGTAGAAGCTGCCCACGGGCTTGGTGGGATGCTGGAAGCCGGGGTCGGACTCGTCCACCACCACCTGGGTGACCACGGTGGCGCAGGCCTTGCGGATGCCGCGGGCCTTGAGCTCGTCCTGGATGGCCTGCTGGAGGTGGTAGCCGATATAGCCCTGGGTCATGGCTCCGCACTCGGGGAAGGGCATATAGGGAGTATTCCCGCCCTTGTTGGCAGAGAACTCCATGGCCAGGTTGATCATGCCCACCTGGGGGCCGTTGCCGTGGCCAATGATGACGTCATAGCCCTTTTCCACCAGATCCACGATGGGCTTGGCGGTGCCTTTCACCAGCTCCAGCTGCTGCTCGGGGGTATTGCCCAGGGCGTTTCCGCCCAGGGCCACTACAATACGCTTACCCATGACCATGCACCCTTACTTCAGCGTGGCGTACATCACGGCCTTGATGGTGTGCATACGGTTCTCGGCCTCGTCGAACTGGCGGGCCTGCTTGCCCAGGAACACGTCGTCGGTGACCTCCATGGCGGGCAGGTTGAACTTCTGGTAGATATCCTCGCCGGTGGTGGTCTCCCGGTCGTGGAAGGAGGGCAGGCAGTGCAGGAAGATGGCGGTGGGCTTGGCCTGGGCCATCAGCTCCTTGTTCACCTGGTAGGGCCGCAGCAGCTTGATGCGCTCCGCCCAGATCTCGTCGGGCTCGCCCATGGACACCCAGATGTCGGTGTACAGCACGTCGCAGTCCTTCGCGCCCTGCTTCACGTCGTCGGTCAGCTCGATGGTGGCGCCAGTCTCGGCGGCCACGGCCTTGCATTTCTCCACCAGGTCGGCGGCGGGCATAAGCTCCTTGGGGCCGCAGGCGCAGAAGTGCATCCCCAGCTTGGCGCAGACGACCATCAGAGAGTTGGCCACGTTGTTGCGGGCGTCGCCGAAGAAGGTGAGCTTGCGGCCGCGCACATCGCCGAACTCCTCCTTCACGGTGAGGATGTCGGCCAGCATCTGGGTGGGATGGAAGGCGTCGGTCAGGCCGTTCCAGACGGGCACGCCGGAGTAGCGGGCCAGATCCTCCACCACGGACTGCTTGAAGCCGCGGTACTCAATGCCGTCGTACATCCGGCCCAGCACCTTGGCGGTGTCCGCCAGGGACTCCTTCTTGCCCATCTGGGAGGAGCCGGGGTCCAGGAAGGTGACGCCCATGCCCAGGTCGCGGGCGCCCACTTCAAACGCGCAGCGGGTGCGGGTGGAGGTCTTTTCAAACAGCAGCACCACTTGCTTGCCGGTGAGCCACTTGTGCTCCACGCCGTTGTTCTTCATGCGCTTGAATTCGGCGGACAGGTCCAGCATATAGTTGATCTCGGCGGGGGTGAAGTCCAGCAGGGTCAGAAAGCTCCTGCCGCGAATGTTGATACCCATGGTTTTGTTCCTCCTAAATTTTGATTGGATTTTGGTACGGCGCCTTTATTCTGCCCGGATCAGGGGCATGGACATACACCGCGGGCCGCCGCGGCCGCGGGAAAGTTCGGCGGAGGGCATCTCCAGGACGGTGAGCCCCGCGTCGCGCAGGATGGCGTTGGACACGTCGTTGCGCTGGTAGACCACGATCTTGCCCGGGGCGATGCACAGGGTGTTGGAGCCGTCGTTCCACTGCTCGCGGGCCGCCGCGATCAGGTCGTCGCCGCCGCAGTAGATCAGCTGCACGTTGTCCACATGGGTGTACTTTTCCAGGATGCTCTTCAGGTCGGAGTCCACCCGCTTGATGCGCAGGTCGGCGGGGTCGTCCTGGCCCGGGGTGATCTCGTACACGGTGAGGGGGCCCAGTATGGCGGGGTGGACGGTATACTTGTCCACATCAATCTGGGTGAACACGGTGTCCAGGTGCATGAACGCGCGGCACACGGGGATATCGAAGGCCAGCACGGTGCGGATCTTGGCGTCGGGGTCCTTGAACAGGTTGCGGGCCGCCGCCTCGATGCCGTCGGGGGAGGTGCGCTGGGAGATGCCGATGGCCAGGGTGTCCTCGGTGAGGTTGAGCACGTCGCCGCCCTCGATGTTGGCGTGGAGGTCCCGGTCGTAGTAGCGGGTCACCAGGCCCTCGAAGTCGGGGTGGTACTTGAAGATATAGTCGGCGTAAATGGTCTCGCGGCAGCGGGTGACGGAGTACATCCGGTGCAGGAACACGCCGGTGCCCACGCTGGCGAAGGGGTCGCGGGTGAAATACAGGTTGGGCATGGGGTCCACCACCAGGTCGTCGGGCGGGGCGATCAGGTCCTGCAGGGAATAGGCGTGGGCGGCGGCGCCCATCTCCTTCAGCGTGATGCCCTCCATGGTCTTTTCCACCAGAGCCTTGCCCTTGAAGTGGCTGGTGAGGTACTTGAGGCACTCATCCTGCCAGCGCATGGTCTTGATGTTGCCCTCAAACAGCCACTGGCGCAGGAAGGGCTCCACCAGCTTGGGGTTGAGGCTGAGCACGTCGGTCATCAGGTCTTCCAGATAGACCACCTCGGCGCCGTTGTCGCGGAGAATCTGGGCGAAGGCGTCATGCTCCTCCTGGGCGACCTTCAGGAAGGGGATATCATCGAACAGCAGCTCAGGCAGGCGGTCGGGGGTGAGGTTCAGCAGCTCCTTGCCGGGGCGGTGCAGCAGCACCTTTTTCAGCGGATTGATCTCGCTTCTGACACAAATACCTTTCATGGCTCCTCCTATTTTGTGGAATACATGAATATATTTTTGGCCTGCCACCTGCGCGCACCAGTGCGGCCAAATCATGACCATATTTATAGTACCCAAATTGGGGAAAATATGATGGACGTTTCCCTTGACAAGAATTGTATATTTCGGCTAAATTATCCTGGGGTTATTCCAGGGATTTTGCGCGCTATGACGGGGCCCCTCCTGTCACATCGCACAAAAGGCCGGAAAACCCCCGCTGGGCGGCCGGCCCCGCCTGAAAAAATACCGGGCCGGAGGAGATCATCCTCCGGCCCGGTCCTCTTGATTCTTCCGCGCGGGGCGGGGCTACGACAGGGCCTCGCCAAACACCCGCACCAGCTGTTCCTGGTGAAACGGCTTCTCCACAAAGCCCCTGGCGCCGATGGCCTTCGCCCGGTCAAAGGTGTCCCCATACGCCAGGGAGGACACCATCACGATCCTCGCGTCCGGGTTGTTTTTCAGGATGATCTCCGCGGCGTCCAGCCCGTCCATCCCCCGCATGATGATATCCATCGTCACCAGGTCCGGCTTCACCGCGGCATACTGCTCAATGGCATCCTCCCCGCTGCGGCAGTAGGCCGCGACCTCGTAATCCGTGCCCTCCAGAACATCCTCAAGCTGAACTCTGACCAGCCGGGAGTCGTCCACTACCATAATCCGCTTCCTCATCTGATATCCTTCCTCCTGTTATCCCTGGTTTGGGGCGGCCCCGCCCTCATGGGCACGGGGTACGTGGTGAATGAGCTGCGCGCCGTCGCTGTGCTCATCGGAATAGGTGAGAACAAACTGCACCTCCTGCCCCTCCGGCTCATAGCGCCCATGGTAGAACGTGGGCGGGCCAAAGTGGGCCGGCACCTGCGTCGCCCGGAACATCGCCCCCGCAATTTTTCCGCACAGCACGTTGAGGTATTCCTTGCTGAACTCCTCCAGATCCTCCGGCGTGACCTCGTCCTCGTGAAAGGAGTTGCAGGCCATGCGGGAGAGCAGCCTTGTGTCGGCGCAGAGGGTGAGACTGGTGGAAAAGCCTTTGTCAAAGGTGATGTGGACGGTGCACAGGTCCTCTCCGAGCGGCTGGTCCCCCTGGTGCAGGCGCACGCCGGCGGTCCGCTCCGTCACGTCCTGAAGGGCCTGGTCGAGAATCTGCGCCAGCCCTTCCTTTGTCATGGCAGTATTCATCTGTCAAATCCCCCGCCCTGTCACAAATGTCCGCCGTCGCCGGACTCCAGAACCCGCCGGATCCGGTTCAGCAGGTCGTCTGGGGCGAAGGGCTTCAAAATATAGTCCTGTATACCCAGGGTGATGCCCTCCAGAACGGAGTTCTTGTCCTCCATCGCGGTCAGCATAATCACCGGGATGTCGGCCCGGTCCGGCATATCCCGCAGCTCCCGCAGCGTCTCATAGCCATTCTTGGGCGCCATCCGGATGTCCAGCAGGATCAGATCCGGCTTCACCTTTTCCAGATACCGCAGGGCCCGCGTCCCGGAGTTCACCGTCACCACGTCGTAATACTTCCCCAGGGTATCCGTTATCCGCAGCAGCACAGTCGCCGCGTCGTCTACCGCCAAAATGACTTTTCGGTCGGCCCTTCTGCCCGACTGCATCATTTGTCCGACTCCTCCTTCCCAAGCTCACCCAGCAGCTTCCCCAGAAGCGCCTCCGCGTTGTCATCCTCAAACAGCTTCAGCTGCCCCTGAATCTCCCTGAGGCCGGCCTCCGCCTCCGGGGGCAGCGCATGGCGGAGCAGCAGCTCCACAATTCCGGCGCACTCCTGGGACCTGAAGTTTTCCAGTTCATCCAGGGCCTGTGCCACCTGCTTCCCCAGCTCCTCTGCGGACAGGGGCGGGAGCTTCTCCGCCTGAGGTTCGCCCTGCCGCCGGTCCTCCAGGAACCGCCCTATGCGCGCCAGGAGCTCCTCGTGAACCTCCAGCAGCCGGGGCAGCTGCTGGGCGATAAAGTCCGCGTCCCCCCGGGCCGCGGCGTTCTCCTGGGCCCGGGCCATATTGGAGACCTCCATGGCCCCCACATTGGCCGCGGCGCTCTTGAGGCCGTGCACCTCCGTGCGGTAGCGGGACAGGTCGGACCCGGCCAGCTCCCGCAAAAGCTCCGTCTTGCGCCTGCCGTCCATGTAGTAGAGCTCCAGCAGCTCGGCAAAGCCCGCCTCGTCGCCGGTGAAATAGCGCATGGCGGTGTCCATGTCGATCCCCTCAATCTGGAACGCCGCCGGGTCCAGAGCGGGACTGTCTGGCTCTCCGCCGCCGGCCTGCCGCCGGTCCTCCGGGACCCAGCGGGCCAGGAGCCGGCCCAGCTCCCGCCGGTCCAGGGGTTTGGCGATGAAATCCTGGAAGCCGCACGCCAGGAACTTTTCCCGCATCCCTTCCATGGCGTTGGCGGTGAGGGCGATCATGGCGGGGGTGGACCCGTTCTCGCCGCAGTCCCGGCGGATGATCTCCGCCGCCTCAATTCCGTCCATCATGGGCATCATATGGTCCATGAAAATGATGTCGTAGCGCTTTCCCCGCACCAGCTCAATGGCCTCCGGCCCGCTCTCCGCCTCGTCCAGGTCAAAGGCATAGCTTTTCAAGAAGCCCCGGGCCACCTTGCGGTTGATCACGTTGTCGTCCACCACCAGCACCTTTACGCCGGGCGCGGTGAACGCCTCCGCCCGCTCCAGCTCCGCCCGCGGGATTTCCGGCGCCTCCGCGATGGAGCGCCGGTCCACAATCTTCTGCGGTATGGTGATGGTAACGGTGGTCCCCTCTCCGTACACGCTGTCCACGTGGATCGTGCCGCCCATCAGCTCCACCAGGTGCTTGACGATGGCCAGCCCCAGGCCGGTGCCCTCCACGCTCCGGTTGCGCTTGGAGTCCACCTGCCGGAAATCCTCAAATATCTTTTCCAGGTCCTCCTCCCGGATGCCGCAGCCGGTATCCTGCACCTGGAAGGTAATCAGCTCCTCATCCTCGTTCGCGCCCGCCTCGCCGGTGACCCGGGCGCGGACGTAGCCCTCTTTGGTAAACTTGATGGCGTTGTTGAGGATGTTGATCAGAATCTGCTTGATCCGCCCCTCGTCGCCGTTGTAACGGCAGGGCAGGGTGTCGTCGCACTCGTACTTCATGATGAGCCCGCGCTTGGAGGCGGCCATGTCCATCATGCCCACCACTTCGCCCACCACGGTCTTGAGGTGGTAGTCGGCGTACACCAGCTCCATCTTCCCCGCCTCCACCTTGGACAGGTCCAGAATGTCGTTGATGATAGCCAGCAGATTCCTGGCGGCGGACTGCACGTCCTTGGCGTGGGCGTAGATGGAGGAATCCGTGCACTCCTCCATGATGATGTCGTTCAGCCCGATGATGGCGTTCATGGGGGTGCGGATCTCATGGGACATATTGGCCAAAAACTCGCTCTTGGCGATGTTGGCCTTCTCCGCCTGCTGGCGCACCCGCTTGATCTCGTTGATATACGCCTTGATGTCGGTCATGTCCAGGATCAGGATGACGCAGCCCTGCTTCTGGCCGCCCTCGTCCACGATCTGTTTGCTGTGGCACTCGTAGTTCTGTCCGTTGATGGAAAAGCTCCAGGGGATGTCCTCGTTGAGCATCTCCTCCCGGAAGTCCTCCACCACGCGGATGTTCTCCCCCAGCTTGTGGGCGGGCAGGCTGGAAAAGATGTTGGCCGCCGCCCGGTTATAGCTCACCAGCCTGTCGTGGTCGTCCAGGGCGATCACCCCGTCCCCCAGGCTCTCCAGCACTTTTTCCGCCGCCAGGTGGCGGAAGTCGTAGTTGCGGCGGCTCCACACCACGATGGCAACCATGGACATGGACAGGGCCAGCGTCACCGGGGTCAGGTCAAAGACATTGAACACCTTGAGCACATAGGCCGCCAGGGCGATGACGGGCAGGGTGGAGATGGCCAGGATAGTTTTGTACTGGTGGCTGACCTGCCGGTCTGAGCGGAGGCGCACCGCCCGCACCAGGGTATGGATGGACAGAATGTAGGGGATCACGATGCGGGTAATCATGAAAAGGGTGTACAGGGGACCATAGGCAATGCTGACATAGTGAAACCCGTCTTCGGTAGACAGCCACTGGAACTCCTGGTAGAACAGGCCGTTCCAATTGAAAAACACCGTGGGCAGCACAAAGAAGTTGATTACGCCCAGGGCGCGCAGCAGCCGCTTGGGAGGGGGTGCGTAGCAATATGTATAGGTGAACCAGCAGTAGCACAGGGGCACGAAGGCGGAGCCCACGTTTTCCACCGTCACCGCGGCCACCGCGGCCTCCACGGTGGGGGCGGTGAGCTCCAGCAGGTAGCCCACGTTCTGCACCAATGAGCCGCACATGATGAAAATCAACAGCTTCTGTTCCCTGGCCCCGTCCCCGTTCAGCAGAAGAATCAGCGCGATAAAGGTCAGGCATATTCCAAGGCATTCCAGTACGATCACAAAATTTACCATTTTTCCACCCACCTGTGCTCTTTTCCCAGTCAGAGCAAACGTGTACGGCATTTTTGCCATCCATAACAATAGTACATTTCCCCTGGTATGTCAAGAAATTCTACCGCAGTACGGTTTGCTCCCCCTGAGTTCCCCCGCGGAACCGAAGCCGGACGCCCCAGTGAAATGGGCGTCCGGCTTCGGCTTTGAGGTGCCCAAAAATTATGCCGCCCCGTCCTGCCCCAGTTCTAGGTCCGCTGGAATGGAGGCTTCGTCCTTTCTCATGAACAGCAGGCCGAATGAGCCGGGGCCGCAGTTGCTTGCGGTGGCGGAGGACGCCTTTTGCAGATAGACCCGCTCAAACGGGCAGTACTGCCCCACCAGTTCCTGAATATACTGGAGCTTTTTCTCGTCCAAGCCGGAATATGTGAGAAACAGGATGCGCCGGTCGATGGTCCTGGTCTCCTGCAGCACCTTCCTGACATATTTCTTTGCAACGTGCGCAAATCCGCCCATTTCCATGCTGCCCACCACCATCCGGCTTTTTTTCAGCACAAGAACCGGGTGCAGCAGCAGCGCGTCGCACAGGACCTGGATTCGTTTTGACAACCGCCCGGACTGGCACATCATATGGGTGCTGTTTATGATGAACGCGGAGGAGATAAACCGCTCCATCCGCTTTACCGCCGCCACGATCTCCCCCTTTGCCGCGTGATGCTCGGCCAGATGGGCCGCGCACAGTACCGACAACCCCATGCTGCTGGAGAGGTGCCCCGAGTCTATCACGGTGACGTTTTCAAAGGACTTCGCCGCCTCCAGGGCGTTCTGATAGCCCACGCTGACGTGCCTGGCCATGGTGATGTGGATCACATTCTGCGCCTCGGTCAGCTTCTCCGCGAAAAACCGCTCATAGTCCTCCACCTCAGGGGACTGGGAGCACCCCCTCCGCCCCTGAGCGATGTGGGACAGCAGTTCATCCGGCTTCACTTCCCGGCCGTCCAGGAAACGGCCCTCATCCGTACAGATATAGTAGGGGCAGACGGATATGCCAAGCTTTTGAATGAGAGATTCCGGAAGGTCGCACACACTGTCCGTCGTAACCAGGATGGAGCGCCTCTGCGCCTGCTCGAAGATCAGCACGTCCTTTCCCAGCTCCGACTGAACGGCGTCTTCGCGCAGCGTTACCACTTCCTGGGGCAGGATGCTCAGCACTGCCGCCTCCAGCAGCGCGCCGCTGACCGGCTTGGCCAGATAGCCGCTGAACCCCTCCTTGCGGTAGAGGAGCTGGTTGTCGCTGCCGGCGTTGGCGGTCAGCGCCACCACGGGCACATCCTGGCACAGCCCTCCCGGCTGCGCCCGCAGGGCGTGAAGGCACTCGATTCCGTCCATTTCCGGCATCATATGATCCATCAAAATACAGTCGTAGTGGTGGTTCTGGGTCAGCTTCAGGCATTCCGCGCCGCTGGACGCGGTGTCGATCTGAATCCCGGTCTCCGCAAGCAGCTTGGTCACCACCAGCAGGTTCATGTCGTTGTCGTCCACCACCAGGATATGCGCCTCCGGCGCCTCAAAGCTCTGCTGGTACGGCCCGCCGTCCGGAAGCCTTGCCCGGGAAGCCAGTGTAAACGCCCCCAGCTCCTTTTCGTCCACAATGTCCTGATCCAGCGTGACAATGAATTTTGAGCCCTTGGTGTAGACGCTGTTTACGCTGATCTCGCCCCCCATCAGCTCCACCAGCTGCTGGACAATGCTCAGCCCCAGCCCGGTCCCCTCGATATGGCGGTTTTTTTCCTCGTCCACCCGGCGGAACGCGTTGAAAATATAGGGGATATTCTCCTTCTTCACCCCCTGGCCGGTATCCTCCACGGAATACCAGACCCGCACCCGGTTGACCCCCTGGCGTTCACAGCGCACGGAAAGGGTGACGGAACCCTCGCTGGTGTATTTCACCGCGTTGTTCAAAAGGTTGATCAGGATCTGCTTGATGCGCACCTCGTCGCCGCAGAGCATACTGGGGATGGACGGGTCCACATGAAGCCTGAATTCCAGCCCCTTTTCCTTTGCCTTGACCCACACCATATTGACGATCTCGGAAAACAGTGCCCCCGTCTCGTAGGAGGCGTTGACAATCTCCATCTTTCCGGACTTGATTTTGGATATGTCCAGGATGTCATTGATCAGCGTGAGCAGCAGCTTGCTGGCGCCCTGGATATTCCGGGCGTTTTCCGCCACCTCCTCCGGGATATCGCCCCGCAGGGTGATCTCGTTCAGCCCAATGATCGTATTGATGGGGGTGCGGATCTCATGGCTCATGCTGGAGAAAAAATTGTTCTCCGCCTGATTCAGCTCCTCAATCTCCTTTTTCTGCTGCTGGGTGAGGGCATTCTCCTCCTCATACATCCGGTTCAGGAACATGAGCAGCACGCTGGTGAGCAGCCCCACCATGACCATGGAGAACGCGGAATCGAAAAAGGAGCGCTGCTGGGTGCTCACGGCGGCCAGCTCCGGGTGGTAAAAGGCGATGCCGTAGCAGAGCAGCGTCTCCGCCGTGCACAGCCCGAAAAACACGGCCATTCGTTTTCCCTGCAGTGTGATGCAGACGTAGATGAAGCACAGCACAAACCACTCCGGCACCCCGCTGTAGAACCCGCCCGCGCTGAAAAAGGTAAAGGGAAACAGCGTGAGCAGCAGGATCACCACGGCCGTAGCGCCTGCCTGGACGCGCCCCTTCCGGATGCTGGCCTTCACGATCCCCGCGATGGCCGCCAGACTGACTGCCAGAATCACAAGATTCGCAATGCTTCTGCCCATGGGCAGGGTAAATACCAGCGCAATCATGCAGACCACCGTCACGATGCGGAACATCCGCTCACGCAGGCTGATCCTGTGATCCGAGAGAATCTCAAACCATTTTTTGATCACGCGATCCTTCACTCCTTTCAACGCGGTATTTCAAAAGGGCGCCGGGACAGGCTATATCCCGGCGAGCTGTCCGCACAGCTCGTCATACGCGCACAGCAGCGCGGAGTGATGCGCGCGGATGAAGTCCGCGTCGTCCCGCTTTCCCGCCAGCTCCAGCTCTTTCGCCTGGGCGGACAGGGCCTGCGCGCCGATGGTCAGCGACGTGCTCTTCAGCGCGTGGACCTTCACCGCGTAATCCGCCCAGTTGGCGGCTTCATAGAGAGCGGCGATCTCCGCTTTCTTATCCTCGCTCTGTCCCCGGAACATCCGCAGCATCTCCCGGAAGAACTCCTCGTCCCCGGCGCAGTAGTCCAGCCCCAGCTCCACATTGACGCCGGCCCGGGCCAGACGGTCACGGGGAAGCCCCGGTCCGCCGTCCCCGGCCTGCGCAGGCTCCGCCGGACCGGCCTCCTCCCGGGCCTCCGCGCGTTCCGCCTGTCCGGCCTGCCCGCCGGCCCCGTCCGGCGGGGCAGCCCGCCCGTTTTCTCCGGGCGCGTCCTGATCGACAGGGCCTTCCACATACTGGATCAAGCGCTTGGGCAGCACCCTGCGCAGCACCCGCTCCAAAACCGTGCGCTCAATGGGTTTGGGGACAAACTCCGTAAACCCCTCGTCCCGGAACATCTCCCGGGCACCGCTGACGGTATTGGCGGTCAGCGCGATCACCGGCAGGTCCTGATAAGCGCCGTTCTGAAGCTCTCGTATCTTTTTGAGGGTCTGCACGCCGTCAAATCCCGGCATCATATG
>CAJUOT010000052.1 GCA_910588135.1 uncultured Oscillospiraceae bacterium
AGCTCGATCCAGCCCTCGCCCTTGCAGGTGGGGCAGCCCGCGCCGCCGCACTTGTGGCACTGCACGTCCATCTCGCAGGAGGGCTCGGTGAAGGGGAAGTGGTGGGGGCGGAAGCGGGTGACGGTGCCCTGGCCGAAAAGCTCCTCGGCCAGCAGGTTCAGCGTGCCTTTCAGGTCGGCCATGGTGACGTGCCTGTCGATGACCATGCCCTCCACCTGGTGGAACATGGGGGAGTGGGTGGCGTCCACCTCGTCCTTGCGGTACACCCGGCCGGGGGCGATGATGCGGATGGGCAGCTCCATGGTGTCCATGGCACGCACCTGCATGGGGGAGGTCTGGGAGCGGAGCATCACCCGCTCGTCCGTGTCGAAGTAGAAGGTGTCCGACCAGTCCCGGCTGGGGTGGCCCTCCTCGGCGTTGAGCCGGTCGAAGTTCAGCTCGGCCAGCTCCACCTCCGGGCCGTCCAGCACCGTGAAGCCCATGCCGATGAAAATCTCCTTGATCTCCTCCAGGGCGGTGTACATGGGGTGGCGGCGGCCCACCTGCACGCGCATGCCGGGAATGGTCACATCCACTGTCTCCGCCTTGAGCTTCCGCTCCAGGGCGGCCTCTTCCATCTTTTTGGACGCGCTGTCCAGGGCGCCCTCCAGAGCGGCGCGCACCTCGTTGGCCAGCTGGCCCATGGCGGGGCGCTCTTCGGCGGACAGCCTGCCCATCTGCTTGAGCACCGCCGTCAGTTCCCCCTTCTTGCCCAGGTAACGGACCCGCAGCTCGTCCAGGGCGGCGGAATCCTTGACGCTCTCAAAGGCGGAGAGCGCCTCGGCGCGGATTTTTGCTAACTGTTCTTTCATATCCTTTACTCCTTTTCAGAATACTCTGCCGTGACTGCGGTGCCGCTGACGGACACCATGAGCATATTGCCGCTCAGTACCTCATAATCCACCTTGACGCCTACCACCGCGTTGGCGCCCTTTTCAAACGCCTGCTGGGTCATCTCATAGATGGCGTTCTCCCGGGCGGGGCCCAGCACATTCTCGTATTCGCTGGAGCGCAGCCCGAACAGGTCGCTGATGGAGGCGGAGATATCCCGGACAAATCCCGTGCCGGTGATGACCTCGCCGAACACGATGCCGTGATAGGCGGTGATCCGCCGTCCATCAATGGTGGGCGTAGTGGTTAAAAGCATGGCGTTATTCCCCTTTCTTAAAATATAAAAACGCCCTCCGCCCCCAAAGCTGGGACGAAAGGCAAACCCTTCCGCGGTACCACCCGCATTCGCGCATACGCGCGCACTCAAGGCCCCGTAACGGGAGGCGTCCGTCCCCCTCTCAGGGGCCGCTCCCGGGCGAACAAGCGGCACGCGCCGGGGCGGCTCTCAGCCGGTGACCGCCCCTCTCTTGGACACGCAAACCCGCTATTTTCCCGTTCCACGCATTTTGCTTTTCTTTTTATATCATATTAAAGGTTGAAATGCAAGGGGGAAAAACGCTGATTTGTCAGATTCTCCCCGCCTCCGGCGGGAAATCTCTGTCCCAGTATAAATAATATGGCTGAAATGCAGGCGGAGAAGCTGATTTATTGGATTCCCGCCTCCGGCGGGGAATCTCTGCGCCGGCATAATAATATGGTTGAAATGCAGGCGGAAAAACCGTATAATAAAAAGAAAATGAGAGGGGGCCGTCCCATGAAGCTGTACACCGCCGCCCAGATGCGGGAGGCCGACCGCCGCGCCATCGAGGAGCGGGGGATTGCGTCCGCACAACTGATGGAAAACGCCGCCCTGGCCGTGGTGCGGGAAGTGCGCGCCCTGCCCATCCCCGGGCCGGGGCTGGACGGCCCCGTCGGCTGGGTGACCACCGACGGGCATATGCCCACCCAGGAGGAGCAGGCGGAGTTCTGGGCCATGCGCCGCCGGTCCGCCATCGTGTGGTGCGGACCCGGCAACAACGGCGGGGACGGGATCGCCGCCGCCCGGCTGCTGATGGAGGCGGGCTGGCGGGTGAAATGCGTCCTGGTGGGGGACCGGGCCAAAATGACCGGGGACTGCCGGTCGATGGAACGCCGCCTGGTGGAGGCCGGGGGCGTATTGGAGGACTTCGACCAGTCGCACAAGGAGCAGTATATGTCCTTCGACGTGGCCATCGACGCCATGTTCGGCGTGGGCCTCACCCGCGAGCTGGGGCCGGACGCGTCCCTGGCCGCCCGGATGACCCGGTGGGGGACGGGCTGGGTGGTGTCGGTGGACGTGCCCAGCGGCATCCACGCGGACACCGGCGACGTGATGGGCGAGGCGGTGCGGGCGGACGTGACCGTCACCTTCTCCCGGGGCAAGCCGGGGCTGTATGTGGGACAGGGGGCGGTGCACAGCGGCCGGGTGGTGATCGCCGGCATCGGCATCCCGGAGGATGTGTACCCGGAGCGGGCCGGGACCGTGCTGGTGGGGCGGGAGGACCTGCATCTTTCCCCCAGGCCGGCAGACGCCCACAAAGGGGACTTTGGAAAGCTGTTTATTCTGGCGGGGAGCCGGGGGTACACCGGCGCGGCGGCGCTGTGCGCCGGGGCCGCGGTGCGGGGGGGCGCCGGGTTGACCACCCTGGCTGTACCGGAGGACGTGTACCCCATTGTGGCGGCAAAATGCTGCGATGAGGCCATGATTTGGCCCTGGCCGGAGGAGGACGAAGCCGTTGTGGAGCGGGCGAAGGGCTGCACCGCCGCCGTGATCGGCCCCGGCCTGGGGCAGGGGGAGCGGGCGGAAAAGCTGGTGCTGGCCCTGCTGCGGGAGCTGAGCTGCCCCGTGGTGCTGGACGCGGACGGTCTAAATATCGTTTCCAGACATATAGATGTGTTGGACGAGCGGGAGGGGCTGACCATCCTCACGCCCCATGACGGGGAGTTTGCCCGGCTGGCCGGCTGTGCGCTGCCTGTCCGGGATCGGCTGGGCGCGGCCCGGGACTTCGCCCGGCGGCACCGCTGTGTCCTGGTGCTGAAGGGCTTCCGCACCATCACGTCGGCGGACGGGGTGTGCGGGATCAACCCCACCGGAAATCCCGGCATGGCCAAGGGAGGGAGCGGAGACGTGCTGGCGGGGCTCATGGGGACGCTAGCGGCGCAGCAGGGGCCGGACGCGGCGCCGCTGGCGGTGTGGCTCCATGGGAGGGCCGGGGATTTGGCGGCCCAGGACAAGGGGGAGCACGGCATGACTCCCACCGACCTGATTGGGCAGATTCCCTATGCCCTTCGGGAGCTGGCTGGGCAGAGAGACGGACTTTGTGAGGTCGAATAGCGGAGCGAAACAAGGAGGGACCGAAAGGTGCGCAAGGCGCTGTCTTGTGTACTGATGATGACCCTGCTGCTGTCCGGCTGTGGAGCCGGGCGCGGCGGAGAGACCCCGGAGGAGGAGGCGCTGGCCCTCCGGGAGGAATACCAGGCGCTGGCGGGATGGTCCGCCGGAGTGGACGTGTCGGTGTGCTATACCGAGACAGTGTACGATTTTTCCCTGGACGCCCAGTGGCGGCGGGAGGGGGAGACAGTGCTCACCATCACCGCCCCGGAGCTGGTGGCGGGCATCACTGCCCGCGCCGCACAGGGGGAGACGGTGCTGGAGTACGACGGCGTGGGGCTGTCCCTGGGGCTGCTGGACGACTCCGGGCTCACTCCGGTGTCCGCCGTCACCGCCTGCATGGAGCAGATCGAGAAGGGCTGGATGGCGAAGTGCGCCTGGGCGGGAGAAAACGGGGAGCGCCTGCAGATCACGTTCCAGGACCCGGAGCGGGAGGCCAACGCCGGAACCCGGTTTCTGCTCACCTTTGACCGGGCCAGCCGGGCGCTGCTGTCCGCGGAGGTGAGCGTGGAGGGCGGGACGGTGCTGACGGCGGGCTTCCGCAATTTCACAACGGAGAGGATGACCTCAAATGATACGGGAGATGACGCGCGAGACGGCGCGGACCTGGGCTGAGATCAGCCTGGGGAACCTGGAGCACAACTACCGGGCATTGAGGGCCTGTGCCCCGGACAGCAGGTTTCTGGCCACGGTAAAGGCCAACGGATATGGACACGGAGCAGTGGCGGTGGCCCGGCGCCTGGTGGAGCTGGGGACGGACTATCTGGCGGTGGCCTGCCTGGACGAGGGGGCGCAGCTGCGGCGGGCGGGGATTGAAGCGCCCATCCTCATTTTGGGGTACACCCAGCCCCAGTTTGCCGCCGAGGTGGTGGAGCTGGGCCTGACCCAGACAGTGTTCACCCCCGAGCTGGCAAAGGCCCTGTCCGGAGCTGCCGGAGCGGCGGGCAGGCGGGCAAAGATTCACCTCAAGGCGGACACCGGGATGAGCCGCCTGGGCGCGCTGGCCCACGACCCCCAGGCCGCCGCAAGGGAGATCGCGGCCCTGTGCGACCTGCCCCACCTGGAGCCGGAGGGGATTTTCACCCACTTTGCCGACGCCGACGGGGATGAGGAATACACCATGCTCCAGTTCACCCGGTTCCTGGACGTGCTGGACGCGCTGAAGGCCCAATACGGCCGGAGCTTTGAAATTCGCCATTGCGCCGCCAGCGCCGCCGTGTTAAAATACCCCTGTACGCACATGGACATGGTCCGCCCCGGCATCGCCCTCTACGGGCACTACCCCGACCCCTCCTGCGAGGGGCTGGACGGCCCCGGCCTCAAGCCGGTGATGTCGCTGTACAGCCGGGTGGCGGCGGTGCGGGACTTCCCGCCGGACACCCCGGTGAGCTACGGCTGCACCGCCTGCCTGGGCGGGGACGGCGGGCGGCTGGCGGTGCTGCCCATCGGCTACGCCGACGGATTCCACCGGACGCTGTCCAACCAGAGCGGCGTATGGCTGGAGGGGGAGTGCCGGCAGATTGTGGGCCGGGTGTGCATGGATATGTGCATGGTGGGCCTGCCCCCGTCCAGCGGCGTGAAACCGGGAGATGTGGCGGAGGTGTTCGGCGAACACCTGCCCGTGGAGCGGCAGGCGGAGGCGGCGGGCACCATCTCCTATGAGCTGCTGTGCGCCGTCGCCCCCAGAGTGCCCAGAGTGTACCTGGACGCATAGGATAGACAGGGAGCCCGCCGGGGAATTGCCGGCGGCGAGCCGCGGCGGCTTTTCCGGTAAACCCGGGTATAAAAGCCGCCGCCCCGTGGGAGAATGATAGTACCCGGTCTACATAGCGGTAGACGGGCACTATATCCGGCGGAGTGTGAGATCCTGTGGACAACAGCGTCAAACGCGGCGACATTTTTTACGCGGACTTAAGCCCGGTGGTTGGCAGCGAACAGGGCGGCGTCCGCCCGGTGCTCATCGTCCAGAACGACACCGGAAATAAACACAGCCCCACGGTGATCGCCGCGGCGATCACCTCCCAGACGGGCAAGGCCCGGCTGCCCACCCATATCACCCTGGCCTCCCACAGCTGCGGCCTGCCCAAGGACTCGGTGGTCCTGCTGGAGCAGATTCGTACGCTGGACAAAAAGCGGCTGCGGGAGCACATGGGACGGGTGGACGACCAGGTGATGCGGCGGGTGGATTCGGCCATCGCCGTCAGCTTCGGCCTCAGTCCGGAACGGTTGGTGTAAATTTGAAAGAAGAGCTTCTCCTTGTCCCCAATGGGGCCCCACGAAAGCGGCCTTCAGCTTTCGTGGGGGGAGGGGAAGCGGTGGAGTGAACGAGCTTTCGCCGCAGGCGAAAGCGAGCGGTGCGGAGCTTGCTCCGACGAGGAGGGACTACATATGAGAAAGTTAAAGATAGCCGCGGCGGCCCTGTGCGTCTGCGTCCTGTTCACGGTGGCCTATGCCGCCAACGCCGGCGGGCAGAACGACCCCCTGGTCACCCTGAGCTACCTGAACGGCGCGTTTACCAGCCAGGTGAAAACCATGGTAAATCAGACGGTGAACGAGCGGCAGGCCCAGATGGAGAAGTCGCTGAATGACATCCTTGCCGGCTACAGCGGGGGGGGGAGCCCCTCTGGCGGCGTGTTTGCCGTGGTCACCCTCGGCCAGGGGCAGACCCTGGTGGGAAACGTGGGGTGTGAGGTGATGCTGCGGGTGGGGTCCGCCACGTGCAGCTCGCCGGACAGCGTGGGCCTGATTGACACCACCTCCGGCGGTGTGCTGGCAGGGGGGCAGGCCCTGACGGCCAATCACCTGTATATGGTCACCATCAATCCCCGCGCCGTGACTGCCGCGTCGGGCACGGTGAAGGTGCTGGTCCGGGGGCCTTATTCCATCCAGTAATCTCTAGCGGGTATGATGATGACGGCTTCATAAATTTTTAACAAAATTTTCGCAAATTATCCCTGTTTTCCTTGTGGGCTTTGTGGTACACTGGTTTTGTCAGGAAGAAAAGGCGGGCTCCGGGACGATGGAGCGCTGCCGGTGCCAGACAATCCACCGCATCCTCTTATTCTCCTTCACCGGGGCTGCTCCGGCGTCTGCCGGAGCCCCCCGGACCAAGCGTCCCGAAGCCTTGACATGGCTTCGTTTCGCCGCCCGCAAGGGCGGCGTTTTTGCTGCCGCATACGCTTTTAGATGGGGCGGAGCTTCCGCAGGGCCGGCAAAAATGTACAAACTGCATAATTTTTCGGAGAAAATTTAGTAAATAATTGAGAAAACAAACAAAACCATTGCGATTTGCCGCTGACTTGGAATATAATGAAAAAAGTGGGAACTGTTCTGTACGGAACGGTTCCCATCTGTTTTGCCCCTTGAAAAATCGCGCTACACCTCTTATAATAATGCCAATGATTTTAGTTTGGAGGTTTTTGCCATGGCGATAGACAAGAGCTGGTTCGACGGGATGGAGGCCCGCATCCCCCGCGGCGAGGTACGCACCCGGTTCGCCCCCTCCCCCACAGGTTATATGCACGTGGGCAACCTGCGCACCGCGCTGTATACCTATTTCATTGCCCGCCACGCGGGGGGGAAGTTCATTCTGCGCATTGAGGACACCGACCAGGGGCGGCTGGTGGAGGGTGCGGTGGACGTGATTTACGCCACCATGCGCCGGTGCGGCCTCACCTGGGACGAGGGGCCCGACGTGGGCGGCCCGGTGGGCCCCTATGTCCAGACCGAACGCCGGGGCCTGTATGGGAAGTACGCCGAGCTGCTCATCGAAAAGGGCCTTGCCTACCGCTGCTTCTGCTCGGAAGAGCGGCTGGAGGAGCTGCACAAAAGCGACCTGAACGCCAAATATGACCGGCACTGCCTCTCCCTCACCTCTGGGGAAATCCAGGCCAGGCTGGACGCGGGGGAGCCCTATGTCATCCGCCAGCGCATCCCGGAGGGAACCACCACCTTCCGGGACGCGGTATACGGGGATATCACTGTGGACAACGTCGAGCTGGACGACCAGATCCTCATCAAATCCGACGGCCTGCCCACCTACAACTTCGCCAACGTCATTGACGACCACCTGATGGGCATCACCCACGTGGTCCGGGGGGCGGAATACCTGTCCTCCGCCCCCAAGTACAACCTGCTGTACGAGGCATTTGGCTGGGAGATTCCCACCTATGTCCACTGCTCATCGGTGATGATTAGCGACCCCGGGACGGGCGCGGTGCGCAAAATGTCCAAGCGCCATGGCGATCCCTCCTATGAGGACCTGATGGCCCAGGGCTACCTGTCCCAGGCGGTGGTGAACTATGTCTCCCTGCTGGGCTGGGCCCCCCACGGGGACCTCGCGGAACAGGAATTCTTCACCATGGACGAGCTGATTGCCGCCTTTGAGATTTCCGGAATCTCCAAGTCCCCCTCCGCGTTTGACATGGACAAGCTGAACTACTTCAACGCCGCCTACCTGCGCAATCTGCCCCCGGAGGAGTTTGCCCGGGAGGCAGAGCCCTGGATTCGGAGATCTGTGAAAAATGAGGCGTATGACGCCGGGGCCATCGCCGCCCTGCTCCAGGCCCGGTGTGAGAAGCTGTCCGACATCCCGGAGAAGCTGGACTTCTTCGACGAGCTGCCCCAGTACGATGTGGAGCTCTTCACCAACAAGAAGTCCAAGACCAACGCGGAGGTGTCGCTGCAGATGCTGCGGGAGACGGCGCCTGTGCTGGAGGCCCTGCCCGAGTGGAGCCAGGACGCCATCCACGGCGCGCTGGTGGGGCTGGCGGAGCGGCTGGGAGTGAAGAACGCCACCCTGATGTGGCCCCTGCGCATCGCCGTGGCGGGCAAGGCGGTCACTCCCGGCGGCGCGGTGGAGCTGTGCCGCATCCTGGGCAGGGAGGAGACCCTGCGCCGGGTAAACCTGGGGATGGAAAAGCTGAGCTGAGATACTGAGAATGAAAGAGCGCCCGGCCGCCGGCCGGGCGCTCTTTTTCAGATTTCCTGTACCCCTGCCTGACGCAGCCAGTCCTGCAGCTTCTTGACGGGGAAGCCGGTAAACACATAATTCTCGCCCGTCTGACTGTAGATTGTCACAGCGGTAAACAGGGCCTTTTTACCCACGGAAAAGCCCTTCACACCTGAAAGATGCAAATCCATTTCGGGATTTCCCACCATGCTGATGTAGAAACAAACCCGTTGGTTGGTCACATAGATATTGCCGCTGAAGGGTTTTGTCCTGAGGAACTGTTTTTGGTGGAGCGCCATCTGCCCGCGACCAATTATTGTTTCTCCGGAGAGCAGCTGAAATTTTGCCATAAGAAATCACCTCCTGTGTTTTAGTATAAGCTGAAAAGGACGACCCCGATCTGACAGCGATTCCTCTTCAATCTCAATATGTTACATATTGTATCATCTTGATTGTAACAATATGTTACTGTGTTGTCAAGGGGGAATTTGATGGTCGGGCTGCGTGAAATCCGAAAAAAGAAAAAGCTGAACCAGCAGCGTGTGGCGCTTGACCTGAATATCACCCGGGAGGCGCTGTCCCATTATGAGAACGGGAGGCGCGATCCGTCGCTGGCCATGCTGATAAGGCTGTCGGAATATTTTAATGTTTCCATTGACTATCTGATTACAGGCCATGAATTTGAAAAAAGGTGATTCCGGGCCAGCGTCTGGCAGACGCTGGCCGCTTTGCTTGGTGCGAGACCTGCAAACTGTTGGCGCAGGCCGACTTTCCTGACAGTCGAGTTGGATTTTACATTAGAAACCTTGACTTTTTCCGCGGGGTGGGGTAGTGTGGGGGCATATCCAACAGAGGGAGTGCCGTGTTATGAACGAAAAGGAATCCTTTGGCGTGTACATCCGGAAAAAACGGCTGGAGGCAGGGCTGACCCAAAAGGAGCTGGCCGAGCAGCTGTTTGTCACCGAATCCACTGTGAGCAAATGGGAGCGGGCGCTGTCCTATCCGGACGTGTCCATGGTGATGCCCATCTGCGCCGCCCTGCGCATCACGGAGCACGAGTTTTTTACTGCCTGTGACGACGACCAGGCCCATGTCCAGGAGCTGGCCGCGAAGCGCTGGCGGCGGATGGTCACCGGGACGCGGCGGTTTTTCGCCGCGGGTTATCTCATCGCCGTGGTCACCTGCTTTATCTGCGACCTGGCGGTGTTCCACGCGCTGGACTGGTTCTGGATTGTGTTGACGGGCTGCGCCCTGGGGTTCTGCTTTACCAACCTGCCCTTCCTGGTGGGCCGGAGCAAGCTGCCCATCTGCCTGGGCGCGGCCAGCGGGTGTCTGATCCTCCTGCTCCTGTCCTGCTGGCTCTATGTGGGCGGCTGGTGGATCATCGGGGGGCTTGCCATCACGGCGGTATCCCTGGCCCTGCCCTGGGTCTGGTGGGCCATCTGGCGGTTTTATGGGAAGCACGTCCTGCCGCTGTGTGTGGCGGCGCTCACCGTATGGGTATTTGCGCTGCTGGCGGTGATCCGGGCCTTTACCGGCGGAGACTGGCTCTTTGCCGTGGCCTGTCCCCTGGCGCTGGCGGGGGCGGCCTTTTTGTGGGCAGGGTTCTCGGTGTTCTACTGGCTGCCCGCGGGGCCCTGGCTGAAGGCCGGGGCGGCTGCCCTGCTGGCCAGCCTTGCCGTGCCGGTGTTCAACAGCCTGTGCGATCTGCTTATTGAGGATACGCATGGGCCCAATTTTCTGGAATACTTCTCCGCGGGCGATATGCTGGTCCGGCGCGCCGCTGGAGATGCGTCCTGGGTGAATCCGTTGATCTTTCAAATTATGCTGGTGTGTGCCGTCGCACTCATTGCCGCCGGTGCGGTCGTAGAGATCCGGCGGCGGAGGGCATAAAAACGGGGGCGTCCGGCCATTGTAATGAGGTTTTGTAACGATGGTTTCAAAAGAAGAATGATCAAACGCACTGGAGGCAGGATGTAATGTCCGAATACACCGCAATAAGTTCCTAATTTGAATCACGTTTGATGTAATTTGTGTAATGAAGCGGAGCTATTTTTCGAACTTCTTTATCGAAAAACAGCTCCGCTTTATGCTGCATCCATTGAAGTGACGGGGTTTTCAAAAAGCCTCGAAAAAGACGCCCTATTTTAAAACGTGAGAAGTCATCACAAAAAATTTATCCAGGTTCGCTTTCTTGACACGGGGTTTAAAATGAACTTTTTATGCCGCTCCGATGGCCCAGACAGGGCTGAAAGGAATGGCGTTTTTTGTGGCCTCCATCCAGGCCGGTTCCATCAGCGCGCAGATTTTTAAAGGGGCGTTCTCCATGAAATTCAGAGCAATCCGCAGCAATCGGACCCACCTGGAATACGGCCTGGCCGCCTGATGTGGTATACCCACATACTGTCATACCATATGTCAAAGGCTGTAGGACGTGGCCTTGGAAATACCTGAATGTACATAGTGGATGGGGACAGGATTGTCACAACCATATCCGGCACTCCAGGCCAGAATAAGCAGGACGAGGCACAGCAAGCAGATGGTTAAATCAATCGCAGATTGTAATTATCCCCTTTTCGTGTTATGATAGATGTCATAAAGGTGGGGATTTCTATGCTTAAAATTGCAATTGTAGAGGATGATGCACACTGCGCCCGGCAATTGAAAGATTATTTGCGGAAATATGAAAAGGAGAGCGGGGCGGAGATCGAAGCTGTGCAATTTTCAGATGGAGATCAATTGGTCGAAGGGTACCGGCCGGAATTTGACATCATCCTTTTGGATGTAGAAATGCCCCTTCTGGATGGGATGACGACAGCTAAAATTATCCGCCTTCAAGATCCGGAGGTGGTCATCATCTTTATTACCAACATGGCCCAGTACGCAATCCAGGGCTACGCCGTGGATGCGCTGGACTATGTTCTCAAGCCGATCAGCTACTTCGCGTTCAGCCAGCGGCTGGACCGGGCCATCCGAAGGATGAGGAAACGGGAGACCCGCTACCTCACCGTTCCCACGCGGGAGGGCGTTCAGAAGCTGGAGGTCTCCCAGGTTTATTACGTGGAGAGCCAGGGACACGCCCTGCTCTATCATACCGACCAGGGGATCATCCCATCTGCCGGCACCATGCGGGAGCTGGAAGAGCGCCTGGAGCCCCTCCACTTTTTCCGGGGCAACAAAGGCTATCTCATCAACCTGAAACACGTCAGCGGCGTGCGGGAGGGCTGCGCGGTGGTGGCCGGGGAGGAGCTGCTGCTGAGCCGGGCCCGGAAAAGCGCTTTTCTGGAGGCGCTGACCAACTATGTGGGGGAGGCGGTAAAATGAGTCTGCTGCCCGACATCCCCCGTCTGTATACCGCCCTGGCGGAGTGGTGCGCCTGCCTGATTTACATCCTGGCCATGGGCCGGCGGCGGATCAACGGCTGGAGGCTGGCTGGTGTGCTGACTGGCGCGTTGGTGGGTCAGAGCGTTTTTCTCCACTTCACCGGCCTGCGCTTCACCGGCGCGCTGGAGCGGGGGGTCACCGATCTGGTGTGGCTGTTCTGCATGGCCCTGGCCATCGGCCTGATGTTCCTGCTGCTGTGGGGCTGCTGCCGCGGCACGCTGATGGACAGCGGCTACTGCTGCGTCCGAGCTTTTGTTCTGGCCGAGTTTGCCGCTTCGCTGGAGTGGCAGCTTCACTGCTTCTTCTGGCCCGCCGGAGAGGCGCCTGCCCTTCCGGCGCTGGGACTGCTGGCGGCGGTGTACGGCGCGGTGTTTTCCGGCATATGGCTGCTGGAACGCGGCCATGTGCCCAAGGACGGCCCCCTGGGCATCAACCGCAAAGAGCTGGGCTCGGCGGTGGTCATCGGGATTGCCGTATTCGCCGTCAGCAATCTGGGCTTCCTTTCGACACATACGCCCTTCAGTGCCGTTTATGACAGCGGCGTCTTTATCATCCGCACCGTGGTGGATCTGGGGGGACTGGCCATCCTCTACGCCCATCACATCCAATGCTGTGAACTGCGCACCCGCTGGGAGCTGGAATCAATGGAGCAGGTGCTGCAAAACCAGTACCTCCAATACCAGCAGTCCAAGGAGAGCATTGACCTGATCAACCGGAAGTACCATGACCTGAAGCACCAGATCGCCGCCCTGCGCTCCGAATCCGACCCGGACAGGCGGGAGGCTTTTCTGGACCAGATGGATCGGGAGATCAAGGTCTATGAGGCCCAGAACAAGACGGGCAGCCCGGTGCTGGACACCATCCTCACCAGCAAGAGCCTCTATTGTGTCCAGCACGGCATCACCTTCACCTCCGTCGCCGACGGACGCCTGCTCAGGTTTCTGGATGTTATGGATACCTGCACCATTTTTGGAAATATTCTGGACAATGCCATTGAGTACGCCGGCACCCTGGCCCAGCCGGAGCGGCGGCTGATCCATCTGTCCCTGTCCGCCCAGAAGGGTTTCCTTCTCCTGCGGGTGGAGAACTACTGCGAAGCGCCCCTGTCCTTTCAGGGCGGCCTGCCTGTCACCACAAAAGGAGACACCGCCTACCACGGCTATGGCTTGAAGAGCGTCCGCCACGCGGTGGAGAAATACGGGGGAAGCCTCACGGTCCGGCAGGATGACCGCTGGGTGGAGGTGAAGGCGCTCATTCCTTTGCCCGAGGAGGACGCAGCAGGCAGGGACACAGCACAATGACGAAAAACGATGGGGCAGCCTTGTGCATTTTGTAGAGGCTGTCCTGCCGTTTGTGCGCAAAATCCGCAGTTTATGCAAACCTCCCCTTTTTTGAAACTTGCTGTGGTATGCTACCGGCAGTTGATCCCCTGCGGGGACATCCACAAAAGGACAAAAGGAAGGAAGAGATGCAGATGACACACAAGCTGAAAATGAGCAACGCACGGTTTCGGGCCGTCATGATCCCGATCCTGTGCCTGCTGGTCGCCGCTGCCATCGTGGCAACCAGCCTGGCGAACACGTGGCGCGGAACTCTGGACGTCTATCTGGGCAAGGGCGACGCCCATATTTCGAATGTTACTGACACCTCCAACCTGAACCTGGACTACTATGACGTCCAGTACGCCAGCGACGCGGAGTCGCTGGCCGCCTCCATTCAGGGGGCCCTCCAGGTGGCGGAGGAGGGCCAGGTTCTGCTGAAGAACAACGGCGCCCTGCCGCTGTCCGCCGGCGGAGTGAAGCTCACCCCCTTCGGCTACCGTTATGTGGAACCCATTTACGGCGGCACCGGTTCGGGCAATGTGGACGTGAGCAAGGAATACGTCTACACCCCTGAGAAGGCGCTCAAAGAGGTTTTTGGCACGGAGAATATCAACACTACGGTGGAAGACCTGATGAAGTCCAGCAACGTCTCCAAGATCAGCGAGACCGGTATCACGGTGGATGACCCCAACGCCGAGGCCGGCATGGGCGGCTTCGGCAACCCCAACAAATACTTTATCATGGAGTATGACCCCGCCATCTATGACTCCGATGCGGTGCGGGCTTCCTGCGCGGGGACTGTGGGCCTGGTGTTCATCGGCCGTTTCGGCGGCGAGTCGGATGACCTGCGGGCATATGAGTACGCCGACGGCACCCCGCACCAGCTGGCTTTGTCCACTTATGAGAAAGAGATGCTCGCATTCGCCAAGGCCAACTGCGAGCAGGTCGTGGTGGTCATCAACTCCTCCAACCAGATGGAGCTGGGCTGCCTGGAGGCGGACGACGGCGTGGACGCCATCCTCTGGGTGGGCGGCCCCGGCGGCCTGGGCTTCAAGGCCATGGCGGAGATTCTGTCCGGGGACGTAAACCCCAGCGGCCGGACAGTGGATACCTACTATGCCAACTTCTTCCTGGACCCCGCGGTGCAGAACTGGGGCCAGTACCAGTATGCCAACTCTGACCAGGTGAGCATCTTCGGCCAGCGGGATGACAACGGCTACAACCCTAATTATCTGGAGTACGAGGAAGGCATCTACATGGGCTACCGGTTCTATGAGACGGCCTGGTATATGCTGGAGCAGGCACAGCCCGGCGCGGGGGACAGCTGGTACGGCAATTGGCGCACCGCCCAGGACAACCGGGGCACCGGCGTGGTCTACCCCTTCGGCTATGGCCTTTCCTACACCACATTCACCCAGGAGATCGCCGGCGTGACGGAGGAAGAAGGGGTCATCCAGGTGAAGGTCAAGGTGACCAACACCGGCTCGGCGGCCGGAAAGGACACTGCCCAGATCTATGTGACCTCCCCCTATACTGATTATGACCGGGAGAACGGCATTGAAAAGGCCTATGTCACCCTGGCCGGCTTTGCCAAGACCGGAATGCTGGAGCCCGGCGCCTCTGAGACCGTCACCGTTACCTTCCAGCGGGACGACATGGCCTCCTACTCCTACAGGCACCAGAACGCCGACGGCACCAAGGGCTGTTATGTCCTGGAGGCCGGCGACTACATCCTCAGCTGCCGCAACGGCGCCCATACCCTCTACGCCGAGACCGGCTGCGAGTACGCCTATACCGTATCCTCCACAGTCTTCTTTGAAAACGGCACCATGCGCTCCTCCGACCTGGAGGCCCAGTCCGTGATGAACGCCGACGGCACCGTTACCGCCATCGCGGCCCGGAGCCAGTACGACAGCGAGGCCGGTTATGTATCCGTGAACAACAAGTTCGACAATATGAACGAGTATATGTCCGATCCCGCCGTCACCAACCTGACCCGGACTGATTGGGGCAGCAGCGTGGGCGAGGGCAGCTTCCCCACAAAGCCCAATGTGACCGGGACGTTGGAGGTGAACGAGGGCCCCGTTTCCGGCATCACCGTGCGCACCACAGACCGGGTCATGTCTGACGCCGTGATCGCCGAGGCTTCCGTTTCGACCGGCGGAGGCCGCTACGATTACGCAAACGACCCGGAACTGGGCAACGTGGAGGGCAGCAAGATTTACGCCGCCTCCGAGCCCGTCCAGGGCGCGGACAACGGCCTGAAGGCCATTGACCTGCGGGGCGTGGACTACTACAATCCCATGTGGGACGACCTGCTGGACCAGATCGACTTCACCGCCGACTATGAGCAGGTCAAGGCCATGCTCTTCAACCACAGCTACAACACCAGCGCCCTGGACAGCGCCGGCTTCCCCGAGGCCAAGAACATTGACGGCCCCGTTGGCCTCACCATGACCATGGGCGCCGGCAGCACCACCTCCGGCGCCGGCGCCTGTGCCTGGCCCTCCGAGGTGGTGGTGGCCGCCACCTACAACACCGAACTGGTGGAGCTCCAGGGCACCATGATCGGCGAGGAGGCCTTCCAGTTCAAGACCGGCGAGGGGGTCTATGTCAACGGCTGGTACTCCCCCGGCATTGATATGCACCGCTCCCCCTTCAACGGGCGGAACTTCGAGTACTATTCCGAGGACCCCACCCTGTCCGGCAAGATGGCGGCGGCCGTTATCACCGGGGCGGCCAACAAGGGCCTTGTGACCTACATGAAGCACTTCGTCCTCAACGACCAGGAGCTGATGCAGAAGTGTACTTATACCTGGTGCAACGAGCAGACCTTCCGTGAGATCTATCTGCGCCCCTATGAGATCGCTGTCAAAGAGGCCACCATGCAGCTCAACTATGTGGCGGACGGCGAAAACGCCACCAAGACCTCCCGGGCCGTCATGGGCATCATGACCTCTCACAACCATGTGGGCGCCACCTGGGCCGGTTCCCATTACAGCCTTCTGACCGAGGTGGTCCGGGGCGAGTGGGGCTTCCTGGGCTGTATCGTGACGGATAACGCCACGGGCTATGCCACCAGCTTCGACCGGATGGTCCGCTCGGGCAACGATATGTGGATGGGCGCAAACATGGGCAACGCCGGCGCCTACGACACCGAGTCGGCCACCAGCAAGGCCGCCATGCGCAGCGCCGTCCACAACATCCTCTACTCCTATGTGAACAGCAACCTGATGAACGGTCTGGCCCCCGGCTCCACGGTGTACTATGATATGTCTCCCTGGGAGGTCGCTCTGAACGCCGCCAACGTGGTTGTCGCCGTTCTGGTGGCGGCCGGCATCCTGTGGATCGTCCTCCGGAGCATGGCGGCCAAGAAGACCCCCGCCCGCTATATCGGCACGGAGGAGGGCAACGCTGTCCTGGCCGGTGATCCCCAGGCGCAGAAGCGCCAGCGGACTCAGCTGATCATCATCCTGGCTGTCGCGGCCATCGTTGCCATCGCCATTGCGGCGGGAGCCGTCTCGGCCTGGAACTGGTATGAGGGCCTGATGCGCGGCTGAAAACGCAAGCACACCGCAGACCCGGCCTTGCCCCTGCGGGAGGGGCCGGGTCTATGGATCGAAGGGAGTGTCCGCCGTGAAATACGCGGAACTGATTTCAAACATGACCCTGGAGGAAAAGTGCTCCCTCCTCTCCGGCGGCACCCAGTTTGACACCAAGGCCATCCGGCGGCTGGGCGTTCCAGCCATGACCTTTGCCGACGGCCCCTCCGGAGTTCGGAAGCAGACCGGGGCGGCGGATCACCTGGGCCTCAATCCCAGCCGCCCCGCCACCTGCTTTCCCTCCGCCTCCACCCTGGCAAACGCCTGGGACGAGGCGCTGGAGGAGGCGGTGGGCGCCGCCATGGGCGAAGAGGCCAGGGCCCAGCGGGTCAACGTCCTGCTGGGTCCCGCCCTGAACCTGAAGCGCAGCCCCCTGTGCGGCCGGAACTTTGAGTATTTCTCCGAGGACCCCTACCTCTCCGGAAAGCTGGCCGCCGCCGCTATCCGGGGCATCCAGTCCCAAGGGATTGCGGCCTGCCCCAAGCATCTGGCGGTCAACTCCCAGGAGACCCTGCGGATGCACTCCGACAGCGTTTTGGACCGCCGGACCATGGAGGAGCTGTACCTGACGGCCTTTGAAATCGCGGTAACCGAGGGCAGGCCCAAAGCGGTCATGCCGTCCTATAACCGCATCAACGGGGTCTACGCCAGTGAAAACGGGGCGCTGCTCCAGGATACGCTCCGGGGCCGGTGGGGCTTCCAGGGCATTGCCGTCACCGACTGGGGCGGCTCCAATGACCGCGTCGCCGGCGTCCGGGCGGGCACCCATGTGGAGATGCCCTCCACCGGCGGGGACAGCGACCGGGCAGCGGCCCGGGCGGTTCGGGCCGGGGAGCTGGACGAGGCCCTTCTGGACCGGCGCGTGGACGAATACCTGTCGGTGCTTTTCGGCGCCGCCATCCCGGAGAGCGCTCCAGCCGCGTTTGACCTGGAACGCCACCACGCCCTGGCCCGTCGGGCGGCGGGGGAAAGCATCGTGCTGCTGAAAAACGACGGCGGCCTGCTGCCCCTCCGCCAGGGCCAGAGGGTGGCGGTGATTGGCGGCTTTGCCGCCGAGCCCCGCTATCAGGGCGCCGGCTCCAGTGCCGTCAACCCCACCCGGCTGGACACCCCGCTGGACTGCCTGAAGGCCAGCGGGCTGGAGCTTGCGGGCTTTGCCCCCGGCTTCCGCCGCCACGGCGGGGCGGACGGCGCGCTGCTGCGGGCGGCGGTGGAGCTGGCCCGAAAAGCGGACGTGGTCCTTGTGTACCTGGGGTTGGACGAGCTGGCCGAGTCGGAGGGGCTTGACCGGCCCGATATGGCCCTGCGCCCCAACCAGACGGAGCTGTTGGAGGCGGTGTCGGCGGCGAACCCCAGGGTGGCGGTGGTGCTGGCCGGGGGCGCGCCTGTGGAGACGCCCTGGCTGGGCTGCTGCCAGGCCCTGATCTACGGCGGCCTGGGCGGACAGGCGGGGGCGGGAGCCATGGCGGACGCGCTGACTGGCAGAATCATCCCCTCTGGCAAGCTGGCGGAGAGCTGGCCCATATCTTACTCCGACGTGCCCTGCGCCGGACGGTATCCTGCCCCGGAGCGCACCGCCGAGTACCGGGAGGGCCCCTTTGTGGGCTATCGCTACTACGACAAGGCAGGCGTCCCCGTCCGGTTCCCCTTCGGATTTGGCCTGAGCTACACCACCTTCGCCTATTCCGGCTTGAGCGCCGCCCCCAAGGAAGTGAGCTTTACCATCACAAACACCGGCGGCTGTCCCGCCGCTGAGGTGGCCCAGCTCTATGTGGGCAGAGCCGCCAGCGAACTGTTTCGCCCCCTGCGGGAGCTGAAAGGCTTTGCCAAGGTCTTCCTTCAACCCGGTGAGAGCAGGCGGGTCACCATCCCGCTGGATGACAAGGCATTCCGCTTTTTCGACGTATCCGCCGAGGCCTGGGCGGTGGAGGCGGGGGAGTACCAGCTCTTCGTGGGCCCATCCAGCGCCCAGCTGCCTTTGACCGCCACCGTCACGGTGGAGGGGGTCAGCGGAGCGGGGCGGTATGACAAAAAAGCCCTGGCCTGCTATTACGCCGGCCAGGTAAAGGATGTGCCCGACGCCGCCTTCGAGGCCCTGCTGGGCCGTCCCATCCCGGAAAGCCGCTGGGACCGGGAACAGCCCTTGGAGCTGAACGACACCTTTGCCCAGCTGCAGTATGCCAGGGGCTGGGCTGGGCGGCTGGTCTACCGGGTCACCCGGCGGCAGGTGGACAAGGGAATGGCTTCGGGCAGACCGGATCTGAACGCGCTGTTCCGCTACAATATGCCGGTGCGGGCCGTTGCCAAAATGACCGGCGGGGCGGTGACCATGGAAATGGCGGAGGCGCTGCTGGAACTGTTCAACGGACGGCTCTTTTCGGGAGTCCGGCATCTGATCTCCGCCCTGATCCACAAAGGGAGAGAGGCGAGGGGCACCGCCAAAGCCTTGGGTAAGGGGAAGTAGCCTTATGATGAAATTGAAGCAGTGGATTGAACGGCATCCGAACCTGTGGGAGTTCATCCTCTTTAACCTCTTGTCCAACTGCGCCACCATTGTCAATTTTGCCGTCGTGTGGCTGTGTACGGGATTTGTTTTCAGCGGGCTCCAAAACCGGCCGTTTCAATGGTTCCTGTTTCGGTATACCGAGGAAAATCTGGGGCTGTGCGGATTTTTAAGCTTTTTGGCGGCGACCGCCGCGGCACAGGCCGTCAATTTCTTTGTCCAGAAAGAGGTCGTGTTCAAGTCGGACGCCCGGTTTGCCCAGGCCATACCAAAATATATCGTTCTGGCATTGATTCTGGTCGTTATTTCCGCCGCCCTGCCCGCCTACAGCCAAAAAATACTGGCCGCCTGGGGTGTTTCACGGACAATGCTTCCAACGTTGGCCAACATCGTCAATATTTTGGTCCAGGTGATTCTCAGCTATCCGGCGATGAAGTTCTGGATCATGCCTAAAAACGCAATATGCAGCGCCTCGTGATAAGAGCTGCTGGCATCGTTTCAGTTTTACCCAAAGCCAGACAGCGCAAATGCCCCCTGCTTTTCAGGGGGCATTTGCGCTGTTCGAATGCCGGAAGGCCGGACAGGCCGCG
>CAJUOT010000053.1 GCA_910588135.1 uncultured Oscillospiraceae bacterium
GGTCGTTGAGCTCGGAGAAGGCGTTGCCCATCTCGCTGCGGCAGATGAACAGCTCGAACCGCTCGGTAAGCCGGGGGTCCTTGGGGGAGCGCTTGGCCAGCGGAGACACATCCACCGGGTGCATGGTGATAAAGGTAGGCTGGATCAGCTTGTCCTCCACCCGCTGGTCAAATACCTCGTACAGCGCATTGCCCCAGGTCTTGTCCGCCGTCTCCGGCAGCTCCACCCCGATGGACTTGGCGGCGGCCACCGCTTCCTCGTCCGTATCAATTGCCATAAAGTCCAGGCCGGTGTATTGCTTGACCGCTTCGTACATAGGCAGACGGGGCCAGCCGGGGGTGAGATCAATTTCCTGCCCCTGCCACTGGAGCTGATAAGTGCCCAAGATCTTCTGGGCCGCCGAGGACAGCAGATCCTCGAACAGATCCATCATATCGTTGAAGTCGGCGTAGGCCTGGTAGAGCTCAATGGTGGTGAATTCCGGATTGTGCCGGTTATCCATCCCCTCGTTACGGAAAATACGGCCCATCTCGTACACCCGCTCCAATCCGCCCACAATCAGCCGCTTCAAGGGCAGCTCGGTGGCGATGCGCATATACATATCAATATCCAAGGTGTTGTGATGGGTGATGAAGGGCCGGGCGGTAGCGCCCCCGGAGATGGTATTCAGCACCGGAGTCTCCACCTCCATATAGCCCCGGGCGTCCATGAAATCCCGCACATACTTGATGAACTGGGATCGTACAATGAAATTGCGCTTCACATCCGGATTCATGATGAGGTCCACATACCGCTGGCGGCAGCGGGTCTCTACATCGGTGAGGCCGTGGAACTTTTCAGGCAGGGGCAGCAGGGACTTGGACAGCAGCGTAATGGTTTTTGCCTTGATGGAAATTTCCCCCCGCTTGGTGCGGAAAACCTCGCCCTCAACCCCCACAATGTCGCCAATATCATACTTTTTAAAGACTGCCAGCGCCTCTTCCCCCACGTCGTCGATGCGGATGTAAAGCTGGATGCGGCCCGCACCGTCCTGCAAGTCGGCAAACACCGCCTTGCCCATACCGCGCTTGCTCATGAGACGGCCCGCCAGACGGACAATCCGCCCTTCCAGCGCCTCAAAGCCGTCCTTGATCTCATTGCTGTGGTGGGTGACGTCGAACTTGGTGATGACAAACGGGTCCTGGCCCTTCTCCCGCAGGTCGGCCAGCTTGTCCCGCCGGATCTGAAGCAGCTCGGACAGGGAGGCCTCCTCCTGCGCGGGCTGGATGTTCGTCTGGTCTGCCATTGATTTTTCTCTCCTTCGTATAAGTGGCGCCGCCCTCACCGCTGGATGGCTGCCACCTCATATTCAATATTTCCGGCGGGGGCCTCCACCACCGCCACCTCGCCCACGGCCTTGCCCAGCAGGGCCTTTCCGAAGGGGGATTCCTCTGAGATGCGGCCATTCATGGGGTCAGCTTCCTGGGAGCCCACCACCTGATAGGTCTCCTCCTCCCCAGTCGCCACGTCCTTCACCGTAATCCGGCTGCCCATGCGAACCGTGTTGGAGTCTTCTGTGTTCTCTTCAATAACCACGCAGTTTGCCAGAATATTTTCCAGCTCTGCAATGCGGGAGTAGAGCTTGCCCTGCTCATTCTTCGCCTCGTCGTACTCGCTGTTCTCCGACAGGTCACCGAAAGAACGGGCCTCCTTAATCAGGTCGGCCACTTCTTTTTCCCGCACAGTCTTGAGGTAAGTCAGCTCCTGTTTCAATTCCTCCAGACGCTCGGCGCTCAGCTTGTATTCCTTGGCCATCTTTGTCTCATCCTTTCTACCCCGCGTTGCCGCAGCAGTTGCAGTTGTTCTAAGGAATTATAGATATTTCAGTTGTCTTTGTCAAGTGGTTCCAGACTATAGAAAGCAAAATCAATCATTTTTTTCGGTTGGACACGCGTTTTTTCCGTTTCCCGCGTCCCAGCAGGCCCGCCAGGGCGCCGCCGCACAGGCAGCCCGCCAGCTCAATCAGGGCCTGGGAACCCAGTTCCAGGCTGTCGTTCATCAGCAGCCCTACCGCCAGAATCAGCAGGTAGCACACTACCCCAGCGGCGAGGCCGCCCAGCAGCCGCCGGGACTTCCACCGGGCGCAGGCCAGCAGCCCGCCCGCAAAACAGCCCAGTACACAGGCCGCTGCCGTCAGCTGGGGTGCGGCAGTCTCTTTCAGAATCCCCCTTGATACCGCCAAAGCTCCCAACAGCAGAATGACCAGCTCCACACCCAGGGCCAGCAGTCCGCCCAGCGCCACCCCCGTGGCCATCTGCACCGCGTTGGTTCCCTGCGACTCGCTCCTACCCATAAAAACACCCCTTTTCATATGGCTTCTATACCATATGCAAAAGGGGTGCTTGTCATTCCTGGATCACTTGTCGGACTTCTTGTCCTTTTTCTCCTCCTTCTCCGGAGCGGGGGCATCCTCCGTACTCTGAGTGCCCTTGCTGGAAACAGCCCATTTGGTGAATTCCAGACGGACGCGGTCGGCGCCGGTCTCAATCACAATGGTCTTTTCCTTCACGGCGCAGATGGTACCCACAACACCGCCGATGGTGGTGATGACATCGCCCACCTTCAGGCTGCTGCGCATCTGGTCGGCGGCTTTTTTCTTCTTGTTTTCAGGCCGGATGAGCAGGAAATAAAAGACCGCGATCATCGCCACGATCATCATGATCGAGGGGAGCATACTCATACCTTCGGGGGCCGTGGCGGCGGACAGAATAAACATGACGGTTCCTCCAATATCAAAAATGTAGACTGGCACAGGGCAATACTGAGATTATAGCGGAAACAGACGGCAAAGACAAGCCCTTTTCAAAATATATTTCAATCCGCCCTGTCAGCCAGCCGCTGGGCATATTCCGAACGGAACGCGGCAAACTGCCCACCGTCCAAGGCATCCCGGATACGCCGCGTCAGCTCATTGTAAAAGAAAAGGTTGTGCATCACCGCCAGCCTCATGGCCAGCATCTCCCCCGACACAAACAGGTGGCGCAGGTAGGCCCTGGAAAAATTACGGCACACTGGACAGCCGCAGCCTGGGTCAATGGGCCGGTCATCCAGCTTGAAACGCTCGTTCTTGATATTCAGTGCGCCCTGCCAGGTAAACAGCTTGCCGTGGCGGGCGTTGCGGGCGGGCATAACACAGTCGAAAAAGTCTATCCCCCTCGCCACCGCCTCAATGATATTGGAAGGGGTGCCAACTCCCATGAGATACCGGGGCTTGTCTGCCGGCATATGGGGCTCCACCGCCTCGACGATACGGTACATCACCTCGGTGGGCTCTCCCACCGCAAGCCCGCCAATGGCGTAACCCCCGCAGTCGATTTTCGCGGTCTCCTTCATGTGCCACACCCGAAGGTCCTCATAAGTGGCCCCTTGGTTGATGCCAAAAAGCACTTGGCCCGAGTTGACACAATCCGGCAAGGAGTTCAGCTTGTCATGCTCTATTTTGCAACGCCCCAGCCAACGCAGAGTGCGCTCACAGGACGCTTTGGCATAGTCATAAGGGGCAGGATTTTCCACACATTCGTCAAAAGCCATGGCCACGTCACTGCCCAGATTGGACTGAATGCGCATGGACTCCTCAGGACCCATAAAAATTCGTTTTCCGTCGATATGAGAGGAAAAGGTAACCCCCTCCTCTGTGATCTTTCGCAGCCCCGCCAGGGAAAACACCTGGAAACCGCCGGAGTCGGTGAGCATGGGCCCGTCCCAGCGCATGAACCTGTGAAGCCCGCCCAACTGGCGCACCACATCATCACCGGGGCGCAGGTGGAGGTGGTAGGTGTTGGACAATTCAATCTGGCATCCCAGCTCTTCAAGATCAAGGGCGGACACCGCCCCTTTGATGGCCCCCTGCGTGCCCACATTCATAAATACTGGGGTCTGGGCCGTTCCATGGGGACAAATAAACTCTCCCCGGCGGGCCGCCCCTTCCGTTTTGATTACACGAAACATGATATTCTCCTCACAGGCTCTTAAACCATTCTTTCAATTGCGCCTTGCGCTCCGGGGGCAGCAGGCTCTTTCTGATACCCGCCTCCGCCCCAGCCAGCGCCTCCAGCTGATGGAGGCAGGCGGTAGCATCCACCTTGGCCCGAATGCGTAAAAACGCCTCCTCCGCTCCCATTTCCCGCAGCTACTGCGGTTCAGTGACGCCGATTTTTTCCAGGTTATCCGCCAGTTTTAGCCCGATGTCGGGCAGGTCTGTCAGCCGTTCCATGGGCCTCAAAAGGCGGCGACACACTCAATCTCCACGCGGGCGCCCCTGGGCAGCGCGGCCACCTGGAACGCAGCCCGGGCGGGATAGGGCGCTGTAAAAAACTCCGCATACACCTCATTCATAGCGGCGAAATCGGCAATATCCTTCAGCATCACCGTAGTTTTTACCACATTGGACATATCCAGCCCCTCCGCAGCCAGGATATTCCTGATGTTGGTGAGGGACTGGCGGGTCTGAATGGCGATGTTCTCCCCTGTAAAGGCCCCGGCAGCGGGGTCAATGGGAATCTGTCCGGACACATAGACCACGTTGCCCCAGCGGACCGCCTGGGAATACGGCCCGATGGCGGCAGGAGCGCTATCCGTATGAATTGCTTTCTTCATTGTAATATCCTCCTTTTTACCCGCGCCCCGGAAGGCTAGGCATCTCCGTCCCGTCTCAGGGGACCAGTTCAACCGTATACTTCAGCACCTTCTCTTCGCCGGGCGCAAGGTGGATCACGTGGGGCTTGTCGGCAAACTCCCCGCTCTCCCCCTCCACCGCGGCGCAGCCGTGCCAGGGTTCCAGGCAGAGGTAGGGAGCGTTGGCGTTCGCCATCGTCCAGAACGCGATCATGGGGAACTGGCTGAAATCCATGCGTACGCCCCGTCCTCCCTCCTTGTGGCGCAGGGTGACGGTCCTGGAGCGCAGCCCCTGGAAAATGACGGTGTCCAGCCGGTCAAAAGTTGCGTGATCCAGAGCAATGGTATCGGTGTGGTTCAAAATATGTTCCCTCCGAGGGGACATAAGGCCTTTGTCTGAGGGCACAATGGACTGCGCGTCCTCCACCTGGTCAAACACCAGACGGTAATCCTCAAACCGCTCCCCCGGCCGCAGGGGGCAGTTGATCCCGGTATGTCCCCCCACACAGAACAACAGCTCCTCCCTTCCGGGGTTCGACACTTCGAATTGGGTATAAAACCCGCTGCCCGTGAGCTGGTGGCGTACGCGCAGCACAAAGGGGAAGGGATACTGCGCCAGCGTCTGAGGGAAATCCCGCAGTTCCAGCACAGCGTAGTCCTCCCCCCGCTCCGCCACGCTGAACTCGCTCCGGCGGGCAAACCCGTGGCGGCCCATCTCGCAGATTCTGCCGTTGACAGACACCTTTCCATCCGCCAGACTGCCCACCACCGGAAACAGATTTGGATTGCGCCCCGTCCAGTACCGGGGATCACCGTCCCAGATGTACTCCGTTCCCGTCTCGTCCCGGAAGGACACCAGCTCACCGCCCATGGTGTCCAGCTCGGCAGCGTGCCTCCCCTTCTTTAATTCAATCCTCATTGTCCGCTCCTCCTTGCACCGTCCGCTAGCCTTCCGGCCAAAGCTTGTCCGGATACAGCCCCGCTTCGGTCATACCCGCGATGGCGGCGGTGACAGCCGGCTTGTCCTCCCGGTAGGTCACGCCATACCACTTGTCCCGGCTGAGCAGCACCCGCACCCGAGCCATGCCTTCGCCGATCAGCTGTTCCACCACACTGGGCAGGAAGTATTCCCCTTTCAGGGGGTTTTCCGCCATTGCCTTGTCAAGAAAAGCGGGAAAGCGCTTTTCCGCCTCGTCCAAAAAGCTGCGGTTAAAGCCCCACAGGTTCATGGACACCACAGTCTCCCCCGGTAGAGCCGTCCAGCTCTGTCCGCCGTCCTCTGTAAAGCGGGCGTTCTCCCCGTCCTTCTCAATAGCGGTCCGCTCCCGGATATCCAGCAATACGCCTTCCCCATCCACAGCGCATACGCCGCGCGCCACAGAACCGTGCTCAGTGACAGTATTTTTCAGAAGATAGCCTACCATGGCATATTCGTAAACGTCCCCGTCCGGGTGAGCGCAGAGGTAATCGTAAATCTTCTGGTACGCCTCCGGCCCATAGTAGTCGTCGGCGTTGATCACGGCGAAGGGGCCGTCCACCACATACCGAGCAGCCAGCGCCGCCTGGGCGGTGCCCCAGGGCTTCTCCCGCCCCTCCGGGACGGCGTAACCCTCCGGTATGTCGTCTATGGCCTGAAACACATACTTCACATCCATATGGCGCTCCACCCGCCGGCCCACTCTGTCCTTGAACTCCTTCTCAATGGACTCTTTGATGACGAACACCACAGTCTCAAACCCCGCACGGCGGGCGTCATACATGGAGTAATCCAGGATCACCTGGCCATGGTTCCCCACCGGGTCCAGCTGTTTCAGGCCGCCGTACCGGCTGCCCATTCCCGCCGCCATAATTACCAAAACAGGCTTTTGCATCTCTCGTCTCCCCTTCATAATATCTGACTTTTAACTGCCCGCCGTCTCGCTCTCCCGGCCGCAGTTTTCGCGCACCTCTTTTTTCAGGCGCTCCACCGCCTCCTGCACCAGCCGGCCTACGCTCAGCTCCCCCGTGCCCACCACAATATTGTTGCAGTGCCCAATGGGCAGCAGAATGCGCTTTGCCGGACTCTGCCCTGCCGCCAGCGCCATGGCCGGAGTGATCTCCCCCAGCATGGCGTCGGCAATCACCACGCCGATGGGGGCGAGGATCACGTCCGCCCGACGGCAGTTCACCACCACGGCGTTCTCCCCCGTGGCCGCTTGGTCGGCCCCCGCCTTCAACATCGCAGACGAGGCCAGACTGTTGGTCCCCACCGCCGTCACCCGCTCGCTGGGGAGCGCCTTTTTTACCGCGGCCACCAGCTGCCGCCCGATACCGCCCCCCTGGGCATCAATAATTAAAATCTCCATCTTCCGCCTGCCCTTCCTTTTCTTTCTTAAGAATATACCACATCTCCAGCAAAAAGTCACGTCAAAAATACCCATCCCGCAAAAAACGAGCCCTGCCGCGTCGGAAGGAAAAAGGGCTTGCCAAGCGTGAGATTTGGTTTATAATATTGAGGGAATACAGGGGCTGCGCCCCGAAAGGAGGGTGTTCACCGCCATGTTTTTCAGCGAAAACAACAGCAGGGTCCAGACCCTGCTGCGCAGACACCGGGAGCTCATCAGCTATGTGTTCTGGGGCGTGATGACCACCATCATCAACTATGCGGCCTATTTTCTGCTGACCAAGGGACTTCAGGTCTATTACCTGACCAGCAACATCATTGCCTGGACAATAAGCGTGCTGTTTGCCTATTTGGTCAACAAGCTGTTTGTCTTTCAGTCCAAGGGCTGGGCCTGGCGGGTGGCCCTGCGGGAGCTGTGGCAGATGGTGGCAGCCCGACTGTTTTCCCTGGGGCTGGAAATGGGTATCCTATGGCTTTTTGTGGATGTCCTCTACTGCGACGACGCCATTGTCAAGCTTGCTGCCAACGTGGTAGTGGTGGTGGTCAACTACCTGCTGAGCAAGTTTATTATCTTCAAGAAGACAAATGATTGAGTGAAGCGTGGGCCGCAGACAGGGCCCGCTCTTTGATAATCCATCCGCAAACAAGGCATACTACCTTCAGAGGTGATGCCGATGGAGTCTATCTGGGAAAAGACCGCCCAGCTCCCAACGTTTCAGCCCTTGCGTGGGGACACCCGCGCCGATGTGCTGGTCATTGGCGGAGGGCTTGCCGGACTGCTGTGCGCCTATCAGCTGACCAAAGCAGGGGCGGACTGCGTATTGCTGGAGGCGGGGCGGCTGTGCGGCGGCACGACCAAAAATACCACCGCCAAGCTCACTGTCCAGCATGGGCTGGTCTACCACAAGCTGCTGAAGCGGTTTGGCCTGAGGCGGACCCAGGCCTACCTGGACGCCAATCTCCAGGCACTGGAACGGATTCGGGATATCTGCCAGGACATCCCCTGCGATTTTGAAGAAAAAACCAGCTATGTCTACTCTCTGGATGACCAAAAGGCACTGGATCAGGAACTGTCCGCCCTGGACGCGCTTGGCTGTCCCGCGGCCCTCGTGAAAAAACTCCCCCTGCCTTTCCCCGTGGCGGGCGCTGTGCGGCTTGGGCACCAAGCCCAGTTTCATCCGCTGAAACTCGCCGCCGGATTGTTGAACGGCCCGCGCATTTTTGAGCGCACCAGGGCGCTGGAAGTCAAAACCGGCGAAGCCCTGACAGATGGCGGAACGGTCAGGGCGGATCATATCATTGTGGCAACTCATTTCCCCTTCCTCAACAAGTTTGGCGCTTACTGGATGAAGCTGTACCAAAGCCGTTCCTATGTGCTGGCGCTGAAAAACGCGCCCGATGTGGGCGGAATGTATGTGGACGGCAGCGGAAAAGGGCTGTCCTTCCGCAATTATGACGGGTTATTGCTGTTGGGCGGCGGCGGGCACCGCACAGGCAAAGCGGGCGGCGGCTGGTCCGGACTGGAGGACTTCGCCCGCCACCACTATCCGGAGGCCGAGCCGGTATCCCGATGGGCCGCCCAGGACTGTATGACACTGGACGGCGTACCTTATATCGGCCCATACTCTCCCCGGACGCCCGGGATATCCGTAGCCACTGGCTTTAATAAATGGGGGATGACCTCTTCCATGGTATCCGCCATCCTCCTCACGGACTTGGTCCTGGGCCGGGACAATCCTTTTCAAGAGGTTTTCTCTCCCTCCCGTTCCGTGCTCCACCCCCAGCTGGCGGTCAATGCCGGAGAGAGCGTGCTGAACCTCCTCACGCCCACCCGGCCCCGGTGCCCCCATATGGGCTGCGCCCTGAAATACGACCCGCAGGAACACTCCTGGGACTGCCCCTGCCACGGCTCACGGTTCGCCGCAGACGGGCGGCTCCTGGATGGCCCCGCTACCGGCGATCTGATCCATGACCGGGCAAAACCCGCCAAATAGACGCAGAAAGGCCCGCCGAAGGGTTTCGGCGGACCTTTTCACCATCCGATTTCATCCAGAATTCCCATGTTGGGATACCGCGTCTTTAATCTGCTGTCTGGATAGGCTTCGTCCAGAAAGCGGGCAACCGCGCCCAGCGCAGGCACACCCTCCCTCCGCTGATCCATGCGGCACAGGGCAGCGGCGGACAGCGCGGTGCTGCACACCAGAAATACCGCCGCGGCCGCGGCAATCCGCTGCCCGGTCTGCCTGGGGATGCGGCCCACCAGCCCATACAGCGCCGGATAAGCCAGCCGCACCCACACAATGGCGGCGGCCCCCCAGAACAGGCAGAACACCAGGTTCACCCGCCCGTGTATATTCAGGGGCAGATGGCGGTAGTCCCAGAAGCAGGCCCCAAACAGCACCTCCTGAAGCCAAGAGCATATGTACTCATAAGCGCCCCCCAGCACCGTGCCGGCCATAAAAATCCGGGCGGCGCTCTGATCTTCCATGCGGTGGAACACCAGGGTGAGCAGCACCGCACCCGCACCCCACACAATGCTGAACGGTCCATAGAGCAGACTGCTGCGGCTGGTAAGCTCCCCACGGGTGATCAGCCAAAAAACCACCTCAATCAGATCTCCCGCAAAACCCGCGATGAGAAACAGCCAAAATACCCAATATAGACTCAATGAAATCCGGGCAGCCTCTATCGCCCGGGCGCTTCTCCCCGGCGATACCGCTATCATGTCTTTTGTCATGCTTTCCTCCTTGCGCATATGGTCCCGCCTTCTTATGGCATAATATAGCATAGGCAGTCCAAGAAAATGCGAAAGGAAATCTAAAGGATTCTTTAAATTTGCAGGACGAGTCAGAAGCCCGGGCCCCCATGGGGTCCCGGGCTTCTGGCTCGCAGGTTATCCCGGAGGCCAGGTCATGTCCCGCCCCGCCAGCACATGGAAATGAAGGTGGGGCACCGACTGGCCCGCCTGGGGCCCGCAGTTGGATACCACCCGAAAATCGGTGATACCCAGTTCCTTTGTCACCTTGGTGATTACCTCAAAGCAATGGCTCACCACCAGAGAATTGGCGCCGTTGATCTCCCCGCAGGAGCTAATGTGAACCTTGGGAATCACCAAAAAATGGATGGGCGCCTGAGGATCAATGTCATAGAACGCCACGCATTTTTCGTCCTTGTAGATAATTTTGGCGGGAATTTCGCCTCTGACAATCCTGCAAAACAGGCAGTCTGGGTTTTGTACGTTAAGCATGGATGAGCCTCCTTTATTGCTGTGGGACAACGGCAAAGAACTCCAGCGGCTCCTGGCTGTCGTTGATGAGGGAATGGGCCTGCCCCTTTGGACAGTAGTGACAGTCCCCGGCCTTCAACGGCTCCTCGCCGCCCTCCACCTTTACCTTGCCGGCGCCAGACAAGATATAAATGATCTCACTGCTGGTCTCATGGGTATGGCAGCCGATGGACGAACCGGGGGACAGGATGCCGTGAAGAATGCGGTTCAGGCTGTCCGTATACATCTGTGCGTGAATTTCACCTTCGCCGCCCAGAAAGTTTGGGATCACTTGAATTTCAACGGTGGAAAAGTCGATGCGCATGGCGGGTACTCTCCCTTCAAACAGGTTTGAATTGGTTGGCTTGGGCGTCGTAGGCATACCCCGCCCCGGCCAGCTTTTCCTCCAGCTCCGTCTGATCTGCGTCCACCCCGTCGCACAGGGCGTCCAGGCTTGGGTACTCGTCCCGGAGCTTAGTGTTGACAAAGCTTAATAGAATATAGGGGTCCTGGGGCAGCATAGATTCCTCCTTGATGACGGCCGTTATAGTTGCAGTGTGAACGATTTCCTCTTCCGGGCGCTCATAGCCCACCGTGTCATAGTACTCCTCGGAAAAATTCAGGATCGCCGGGTCAAATTTTTTCTGCATGGCCTTGACCTTTTTAAACGGGTCAACGGGGGTCAGGTCAAATTCCTTTGCAATGACAGCCAACGTCCTGTCCTTTTGCTCAAAGAATCTTGCCATGTTCTCGTTTCCCCGGGCGGCGGCGTCCTCCGCCGCCAGCTCCTCGTACTGCTTCCGGGTCATCCAGAAAATCTGGCTCAACGGGTTGGCATCCTGACAGTAGAGGATAAATGAGAGGAATTCCCGGAAATCGCCGGCCACGGGGAGGACATACGTTCCCCTCTCCCCCATGGACGGGTCCACGCAAAACACCCGCTCGTCCCCGGTCAGGAGGATGAAGTGGACACCGTCGCAGCCGATCCGGCCCACAAGCTCTGCGTCCACCGGGGTGCAGAAATAGGCGAAATCGTCCTCCCCGCCCTGGAGCAGCCCGATGGAATCAAAGTCGATGTCCAGCGCCCGGAAGCGCCGCAAATCATCTCTTGTCATGCCTTAAAGCCCTAATTTCATGGCCACCACGTTGTCCACCATGGCCAAAGCGTTGTCTAACATCAAAACGTCCTTGCCGCCGCCCATGGCGGAGTCCGGCTTGCCGCCGCCGGAGCCCCCGGCGATGGCGCACACCTGCTTGATGATATCCCCGGCCTTGATTCCCTTCTTCACCGCCTGCTTGCCGCAGGCACACAGGAAAGTGATCTTGCCGTCGTTGACACTGGCCAGCACCGCCACCACGCAGGGGTCCTTCTCCCGGAGCAGATCCCCCATCTGTCGCAGGCGGGCGCCGTCCGCCTCGGGCACGGTGGCGGTGAGCACCTTCAGCTCGCCCACCTCGTGGGCTCCAAAGAGGATGCGTTCGGTCTCCCCGGCGGCCTCCTTGGCCTTGAATTTCTCCACCAGCTGGTTCAGATTCTTCATCTCGCCCATGACGGCCTCCGCCTTCTCCCGCAGCTCTCCGGGCTTGGCTTTGAGCACCGCCGCCGCCTGATTGATGCGCTCCTGCACCTCGCCGTAGAAGGCCAGGGTCTCCCGGCCGGTGGTGGCCTCGATGCGGCGTACGCCGGAAGCCACGGAGAACTCGCTCTTGATCCGGAACGCCCCCGCCATGGCGGTATTGCTGAGGTGGGTGCCGCCGCAGAACTCCACGGAGAAGCCGTCCCCCATGTCCACCACCCGCACGGTGTCGCCGTACTTCTCGCCGAACAGGGCGATGGCCCCCTTCTGCTTGGCCTCCTCAATGGGCAGCACCTGGGTATCCACGGCGTAGCCCGCCAGAATGGCGTCGTTGACCACGCGGCCCACCTCCGCCACCTGCTCCGGGGTCATGGCCTCGAAGTGGGTGAAGTCGAAGCGCAGGCGGTCGGGCTCCACCAGGGAGCCCGCCTGATGGACGTGATCCCCCAGCACCTCCCGCAGGGCCTTGTCCAGCAGGTGGGTGGCGGTGTGGGCGCGCATAACGGCCTTCCGGCGCTCCCCGTTGATGTGGGCGCGGACGGTATCTCCCACCTTCAGTACGCCCTCGGTCATCTTGCCGTAGTGCATATACTTGCCGCCCTTGTTCTTCTGCACATCGGTGACGGTAAAGGAGGCGCCCCCGGCGGTGATCGTCCCGTGGTCGGCCACCTGGCCGCCCATCTCAGCGTAGAAGGGGGTCTTGTCCAGCACCACGATGCCCTCCACGCCGGACATCAGCTCCTCGGCCAGCTCGTTCTCCACCACCAGGGCCACCACCTTGGCATCCTGGATAGCGGTGTGGTCGTAGCCCACGAACTGGGTCTCGGGCACGTCCTTGCCAAACTCCACCCCAGCCCAGCCCAGGTCGCCCAGGGCCTCCCGGGCCTTACGGGCCCGCTGGCGCTGCTCCTCCATGAGCTTCCTGAACTCGGCCTCGTCCAGCTCCATCCCCTGCTCCTGCACCATCTCCAGCGTCAGGTCCATGGGGAAGCCGTAGGTGTCATAGAGCTTGAAGGCATCCGCGCCGGAGAAGGTCTTGTCCCCCTTCTCCTTGTGGCCCGCCAGCATCTCGTTGAAAATTTTCAGCCCGCCGTCAATGGTCTTGGCGAAGTTCTCCTCCTCCACCCGGATGACCTTGGTGATATAGTCCTGCCGCTCCCGCAGCTCGGGGTAATGCCCTTCGTTCTCGTGGATGACGGTGCCGCACACCTGATACAGGAAGGGCTCATTGACACCCAGCAGCTTGCCGTGGCGGGCGGCCCGGCGCAGCAGGCGGCGCAGCACGTAGCCCCGGCCCTCGTTGGAGGGCAGCACGCCGTCGCAGATCATGAACACGGCGGAGCGGATGTGGTCAGTGATGACCCGGAGGGACACGTCCTTCTCCCGGCTCTCGCCGTAGTGGGCGTGGGTGATTTCAGAGACTTTATTGGTGATGTTCATCACCGTGTCCACGTCGAACAGGGAGCCGACGCCCTGGCACACGCAGGCCAGCCGCTCCAGCCCCATGCCGGTGTCGATGTTCTTCTGCTTCAGCTCGGTGTAGTGGTTAGCCCCATCGTTGTCGAACTGGGAGAACACCACGTTCCACACCTCAATATAGCGGTCGCAGTCGCAGCCCACGGTGCATCCCGGCTTGCCGCAGCCGTGCTCGGGACCCCGGTCGTAGTAGATCTCGGAACAGGGGCCGCAGGGGCCGGAGCCGTGCTCCCAGAAATTGTCCTCCTTGCCGAACTTGAAAATGCGCTCGGCGGGGATGCCAATCTCCTCGTTCCAGATGCGGAAGGCCTCGTCGTCGGCGGGGGTGGTCTCGTTGCCGGCGAACACGGAGGGGTACAGGCGGCTGGGGTCCAGCCCCACCCACTGTGGGGAGGTCAAAAACTCCCAGGCCCAGTGGATGGCCTCGGTTTTGAAATAGTCGCCGAAGGAGAAATTGCCCAGCATCTCGAAGTAGGTGCCGTGGCGGTCGGTGTGGCCGATGTTCTCAATGTCGCCGGTGCGAATGCATTTCTGGCAGGTGGTAACGCGGTGCCGGGGGGGCTCCTGCTCTCCGGTGAAGAAGGGCTTCATGGGGGCCATGCCGGAGTTGATGAGCAGCAGGGACGCGTCGTTCTGAGGGATGAGGGAGAAGCTGGGCAGACGCAGATGGCCTTTGGTCTCAAAGAACTTCAGGAACATCTCCCGCAGCTCGTTCAGGCCGTAGGGCTTGGGATCGTACATGGGAATTACCTCCAAATCTGAATTACTTGATATCCCGCCCTGGGGACGGGACTGCAAATGATAGCGTTTCATCATCAACCACTTCCGTGGATGCACACCCGGTCCCCGTCGGGGTACTGGGCGTCAAAGCAGGGGGCGCGCCCCGGGCCATAGTCCAGCGAACCCCCGTTCAGCAGGGCGTACACCGAGGGATAGATGGTATGCCAGAGCACATGGCACAGGGGCGGGCACAGGCCGCCAATGTCAAACTCGTCCCCGGCCTTGTGGTAACCGCACCGGCATTCACGGCGGGTGACGGCCGACCTCACCTTTGGCATTTCACCCCTTCTCCAAAAACAAAAAATCCCCGCCACGCTCAGGGACGAAGCAGCGCTCCGTGGTACCACCCTGATTTCCTCATGGCAAGGACACTCGTTGATCCGATAACGGGGATGCCGTCCCGGTCGTCCCGGGAGTGCTCAGGAGCGGCCCGCCCAGCCGCTTTGCGTGAGGGCTTCCACTCTCCCCTCTCTCTGGTACGCACGGTTTGGACTTGACTCCATCACAGCGCATTTATTTTACCATATTTACGCCGCTTGTCAAGGGGCTGAAGGCAAAATCACCTGGCTTTGAGGAAAACCACCGCACCGCCACGGCGAATTTTCGACAGTTCCCGGGACACAGCCAGCTCCAGCCGCATAAGCTGGATTGACGGCAAAACCGCCGCACTCTCATCGAAGGAGGGATTCCCTTGAATCCTGATACCGGAACCACCCCCCGCCCGTGCGCCGACGGCTGTGGCACCATGCCCGCCTGCGCGCCTCTGGCGGTACCATATGTCCCCTTCCAGCAAAACGGCAGCCAGAAATATGACCAAGCCAATGCCCTGGCCAACGGCACCATTTTCCCCGGGCTGAACCTCCCGTTCCATTTAAAGGTGAACGCCGCCAACCTTCCTTCCAGTCACTCCACCCAGCTTCAGGCTCTTTTGTTCGTAATCACCGAGCTGGGGATGTATCTGGACACCCACCAGGACGATGCCGAGGCCTTCCAGCTCTTTAAGCAGTACACGGAAATGGCCCGTGAAGCCAAAAAGCAGTATGAAGAGATGCACGGCCCGCTCACCCTGCGCGGCGCCGGACAGGGCAACGCCTACCGCTGGCTGGACGATCCCTGGCCTTGGGAATTCAAAAAGAGCGAGGGGGACTGACCATGTTTGTATATGAGAAGAAGCTGCAATATCCTGTGCGCATTAAAAACACAAACCCGAAACTGGCCGCTGTTATTATCTCTCAGTATGGGGGACCGGATGGTGAGCTTGGCGCCTCCCTGCGCTATCTGTCCCAGCGGTACGCCATGCCCTACCCTGAGCTGAAAGGCCTGCTCACCGATATCGGTACGGAGGGGCCATTCCTGCACAGTGGTTCCAGCGCGAAAATCCATTTTTGAGGCAGGCGGTTCAAACAGACCTCTACCTTGTTTTCTTTGTAAACCACCATATGGTCCAGCAGATTTTTGTAAAATACCTCGCTGTCTGTTTCGCCGCCAACAATGGCGGTTATTTTTTTCTTCACCTCTTTTCTCCGGGTCTCCGCCTCATAGGCGGCTCCCGCTTTGGAACGTACCGCCTCCAGCCTGACCCGCAGAGCGTCCAACTCTTTGCCATACCGTTCATTTACCAATTTCATTTCATCCTTGGTAATCTGCCGGGAAAAAAAGGCGTCCAGTACATCGGCCTTCTTTCTGGTGATCTGCTCGATCTGATATTCCAGCGCCTCCGGGCAGCTGGTCTCCTGCCCCTCCCCTGCCTGGATGGCCTCCATGGCAATGCCGGTGACGTTCTGGACGATTCCATCCACATCCATTTGCAGGGAGCCCAGAGACTGTTTGAGGATATCCATAGCCAGCTCGTCCCGGAGCATCTTCCCGATGCCGCAGCCCACCTCATTTCCCTGGACGTCCTCGTGCCTGCTCCCCTCAGTGGCTGCGGTGTAGCAGCCCCAGCGCCTGTAGTCAGTTCCGTCCTTCCGCTTCTTCTTCCGGGAAACGAAGCTGGCCCCGCACTCGCCGCACTTGATCCTGCCGCTGAACACATACCGATTGGAGTGTCCGCCGCCGTAGTTCCCTTTGCGGTCCCGTTTCTTCAGCTCGGACTGGACGATATCCCACAGCTCTCGGCTGATGATGGGCCCGTGATGGTTTTGGATGACCACCAGCTCCTCCTCCCCGTGATTGTACTTTTTGGCGTGGCTCAGATAGTCCGGGGTGATGGTCTTTTTCTGCACCAGATCGCCCACGTACTTCTCGTTTTTCAGCACTTTGATGATGTAGGTGTTCGACCATTTGGTGTTCCCGCTCAAAGTTTTGTACCCAGCTTCCCTCAGCTCCCGGGCAATGACGGAGGTGCCCTTTTTTTCCACGCCATATTTGTAGAAAATCTGCCGGATGATTTCCGCGCCCTCCGGATTGACGGTCATCTTTCCGTCCTTTACATCGTAGCCCAGCAGCGACCTGCCGAACACCACACCCTGCTCCATCCGCCGGGTCTGGCCCCATTTCACCCGGCTGGAGGTCTTGCGGCTCTCCTCCTGGGCAATAGAGCCCATGATGGACAGCCGCAGCTCCGCGTCCGGCTCCAGGGAATTGATGCCATCGTTCAGAAAAACCACCCCCACGCCCAGGGCTTTCAGTTCCCGGGTATAGGCGATGGTGTCCAGAATGTTTCGGGAAAACCGGCTCACCTCTTTGGTGAGGATGAGCCGGAACTTTCCCATGTGGGCGTCGGCGATCATGCGGTTGAACGCCGCCCGCTTTTTTGTGGAGGTGCCGGTGATGCCCTCGTCGGCGTAGATCTGGTACAGCTCCCAACCCTGCCGACGGTCAATATACTCCTTAAAATAGCGTTGCTGACTCTCGAAGGAATTGATTTGATCCTCCCGGTCGGTGGAAACCCGGCAGTAAGACGCCACCTTCATTGTGGCTTTTCCTCCTTTCCCTCGGCGCTGTCCTGCTTTCTAAATATACGCATGAAATTGATTGTTCAGTTTTCTTTCCGCAAGGCGGTACTGCGCTTCGTTCAGCACCCCGGCCTCCTTCAGCGACAGCAGGATGGCCCTCTGGTACCCAAACAGGAACTGGCTGTCCGTTTCTTTGGTGATCCTGTGGTCATGCTCGACTCCGACCAGACGCGCCCGGTCCGCCATCCCACGCACCCCCTTCGCTTCCACGATATGCGCCGGACAGTCTTATCTTGACAGCTGATTTCTCCCTCCATTCCCCACCGGCAGGCAAAGAAACGCCCGAGGTCTGTGATGTAAACCTTCACAGCCCTCAGGCGTTTTCTGTCAATCGATTCTCATGGGGTCTGGTCGAAGCATTCAGCCAGAAAGGCAGGATTTATTCCAGCGTCCACTCCGGCAGGTAAACCCTCTCTCCGCCCTTGAGGGCGGACTGGTGGGAAAGAATCCCGCTGCACGTGATGTTTGCCCCCCTCACAGCATTGGGATAGGGAACCCGGTTTTCAACCAGCGCGCTCAGCAGTTCATGGACCAAATGGGGGTGGGAACCGCCGTGTCCGCTGCCCTGAACAAAGGAAAGATGGGTGTTTTCCTCGTTGTCATATACAAATTCTCTGGTAAACTGGCGAATCTCCTCCGGAAGCCTGTCCGCAAAGTCGGGGATATCAATATGTTCCGCCACTTCCCCCGTATGAAGCACGTGCTTCCCCTCTGCGGTCAAGCTCCATTCGAAGCTCTTTTTTGAGCCATACACGTCGAAGCTCTCCCTGTACTGTCTGGACAAGCCATACAATGACCGGGTCACCTCTGCGGCCAGATCGGAGTCTTTGAATTTGATGTGGGTCGTTTCCACGGAGAACGGGGAACCATACCGGCCATGCATCGACTTGTCAATGGTCCCGGAGCCAAGGCATTCCACGTATTCCGCCTGACTGTCGCAGATTGTCAGCACCGGGGAAATGGCGTGCGTCGCGTTCAGCAGCGGCGGCAGCCCCTCCCAGTACTCCGGCCAGCCCGTCATATCCTGTTGGTGGGAGCCGCGCAGGAACTGGATTTTTCCCAGCACACCCTGTTCATAAAGGCTTTTTACATACAGGAATTCGCGGCTGTACACCACGGTCTCCATCATCATATACAGTTTACCCGTTTGTTTCTGCGCGTCCACAATCCGTTTGCAGTCCTCCGCCGTCAGCGCCATGGGGATTGTACAGGCCACGTGTTTCCCCGCAAGCAGTCCGTCCACAGACATATCGGCGTGCGTAAAAGGCGGTGTGTTGATGTGCACCACGTCAATATCCGGATCTTTCAGCAGTTCCTGATAATCCGTATAGCGTTTGGGAATTTTCCAAGCATCCGCCACCTGGTCAAGTTTTTCTTTCGACCTCTGGCAGACCGCCACCAGATTCGCGTTGGGGTGTTTCTGATAAATCGGGATAAATTCCGCTCCAAACCCCAGTCCGACAATCGCAACATTAAATACCTTGTTATTCTCCATATTTCCCGCGCCTTTCTCCTGATTTTTCAACATCCGATTCCAAAGCCCGCACAAATCCGTCAGACAAGCCCCAATGCAGCGCTTGTGAGGTTCAGCCGCACATACTTTTTCGCCGCCTCAGTTCCAGGGATTCTCGGTGGGATAGGGCAGGTTTTTCGGCTGGTTATACGCGATATCGGTCACCCCCAGGAACTTGAACACCTCAAACAGCGCCTTGCCGTAGTGCCCGAAGGCCACCGCCCCGTGGTGGGGGTAGCGCTTCTGGATGAGCACGTGGCGGTAGAACCGCCCCATCTCGTGAATGGCGAACACGCCGATGCCGCCGAAAGAGCCGGTGGCAACAGGCAGCACCTCGCCCTGGGCGATGTAGGAGCGCAGGTTGCCCTCGCTGTCGCACTGGAGGCGGTAGAAGGTGATGTCAGAGGGCGCAATGTCCGCCTCCAGGGTGCCGCGGGTGAAGTCGGGGTCGCTGTCCTGGGGCTCCAGCAGGCGGTGCTGGATGAGCTGGTACTTCACCGCCCGGTCTGCGCACAGCTTGCAGGCGGGGGTGTTGCCGCAGTGGAAGCCCATGAAGGTGTCGG
>CAJUOT010000054.1 GCA_910588135.1 uncultured Oscillospiraceae bacterium
GCGCACAGCTTGCAGGCGGGGGTGTTGCCGCAGTGGAAGCCCATGAAGGTGTCGGTGAGGGCGTAGTCGTGCTTTCCCTTGATCTGCTCCTCCCACAATTGTGCCGGGACGGAGTTGTTGATATCCAGCAGGGTGACGGCGTCGCCGCTGACGCAGGCCCCGATGTACTCGCTGAGCGCGCCGTAGATGTCCACCTCGCAGGCCACGGGGATGCCCCGGCTGGCCAGCCGGGAGTTCACATAGCAGGGCTCGAAGCCGAACTGGCTGGGGAAGGCGGGCCAGCACTTGTCGGCGAAGGCCACGTACTTGCGGGAGCCCTTATGGCTCTCCGCCCAGTCCAGCAGGGTCAGCTCAAACTGAGCCATCCGGGCGGACAGCTCGGGATAGTAGCGGCCCTCGCCCATCTCTTTGGCCATGTCCTCGCAGACGGCGGGAATCCGCGGGTCGTTGGCGTGCTCCTGGTAGCTCACCAGCAGGTCCAGCTCGGAGTTCTCCTCCACCTCCACGCCCAGCTGGTACAGGCCCTTGATGGGGGCGTTGCAGGCGAAGAAGTCCTGGGGCCGGGGACCGAAGGTGATGATCTTCAGGTTCTTCACACCGATCACCGCCCGGGCGATGGGCACGAACTCCGCGATCATTTTGGCGATATCCTGGGCGGTGCCCACGGGATACTCCGGGATATAGGCGCTGAGGTGGCGCATCCCCAGGTTGTAGGAGCAGTTCAGCATCCCGCAGTAGGCGTCGCCCCGGCCGTTGATGAGGTCTCCGTCCCCCTCAGCGGCGGCCACGTACATACAGGGGCCGTGGAACTTTTTGGCGATGAGGGTCTCCGGCGTCTCCGGGCCGAAATTGCCCAGGAACACCACCAGGGCGTTGCAGTCCTGGGCCTTCACGTCGGCCACGGCCTTGAGCATATCCAGCTCGTTTTCCACGGTGACGGGGCACTCGTACAGCTCGCCGGGGTAAGCGGCCTTGATGGCGGCGCGGCGGCGCTCGCTCAGGGCGATGGGGAAGCAGTCCCGGCTCACCGCGATCAGGCCCAGCTTTACGTCAGGGATGTTTTTCATGGGGAATCTCTCCTTATTTCAGAATGGGAAACACAGTTTTCAGCGCCGGATAAATGGCACGGAACTTATGGTACTGCTCCTTGTACCGGGCGGTGAGCCCGGCGTCCGGCTCCACGGTGCCCACGATCTTCACCAGCGCGTCACAGGCGGCCTGGACGCTTTCAAACGCCCCGCAGCCCACCATGGCCAGCATGGCCCCGCCGTAGCCCGGACCCTGCTCCGTCTGTGGGATGTCCAGGGGGATGCCCAGCACATTGGCTAGGATGGTCCGCCACAGGGGGCTCTTGGAGCCGCCGCCGCACAGGGTGGAGCGAGGAATGGACAGGCCCAGCGATTTTGCCACCTCGAAGCTGTCCCGGATGGCAAAGGCCACGCCCTCCAGCACCGCCTGGGTGAGGTCGGCGCGAGTGGCGTCCATGGTCATGCCCACAAAGGCACCGCGGGCGTCGGTGTCGTTGATGGGGGAGCGCTCCCCCATCAGGTAGGGCAGGAAAAACACGGAATTGCGGCCCAGCTCGTCCGAAGTGATAGACGTTTGCTCCGCCGGATAGTCTTTTGTGCCCAGAATGTCCGCGCACCACCACTGGTTGCAACTGGCGGCGGACAGCATACAGCCCATCAGGTGCCAGCCGCCATCGGCGTGGGCGAAGGCGTGGAGGGCGTTAGTGGGGTCCACGCCGAACCGCTCTGCGCTGATGAAAATGGTGCCCGAGGTGCCCAGGCTGATGTTGCAGCCCCCTGCGCCCACGGCGCCGGTGCCCACCGCTGCCGCGGCGTTGTCCCCCGCCCCGGCGCACACCTTCACAGACGCGGGCAGGCCCAGTGTTTTTGCGATATCGGCTTTCAGGGAGCCAACTACCTGCCAGCTTTCATACAGTCGTGGAAGCTGCTTTTCCGAAATGCCGCAGATCTGGCACATCTCGGCGCTCCAGCACTTGTGCGCCACGTCCAGCAGCAGCATCCCGGAGGCGTCGGAGTAGTCCGTACAGTGGATGCCCGTCAGCTTGTAGTTGATGTAGTCCTTGGGGAGCATGATCTTGCGGATTCTGGCAAAATTGTCCGGCTCGTTCTCCCGCATCCACAGCAGCTTGGGGGCGGTGAAGCCGGCAAAGGCGATGTTGGCGGTGTATTTACTCAACTTTTCCCTGCCAATGGTCTCGTTGAGGTAGTCTACCTCTTTGGCCGTCCGTCCGTCATTCCACAGGATGGCGGGGCGGATCACATTGTCATTCTCATCCAGCGCCACCAGCCCGTGCATCTGGCCGCCCGCGCCGATGCCCGCCACTTGGGCAGCGTCGAAGCCGTCCAGCAGCTCAGGCACACCTTCGACAACCGCCCGCCACCAGTCCTCCGGGTTCTGCTCCGACCAACCCGGATGAGGAAAAGAAAGCGGGTACTCCTTTGTCACCTCGCTGAGCACCGCGCCGTCTCCGTCCACCAGCAGCAGCTTCAGCGCCGACGTGCCCAAGTCAATCCCGATATAAAACATCGTTTTCACCTCAACTCTGATTGGTATTCAATCTGGCCGGCGAGGGGCTGGGGCCCTGCCCTCCGGCGCGCCGTTCAGCCCGCGGAACTCATAAGGCGTCATATGAAAACGCTGCTTGAACAGCTTGGAAAAATAACCCTGGTTGGCATACCCCACCCGTTCCGCAATCTCATACGTCTTGAGCGTGGTGTTATTGAGCAGCCAGATCGCCTGGTTGATGCGGACCTGATTCAAAAATTGGGTAAACGTCATACCGGTGTCCCGCTTGAACAGATGGCAGAAATAATCTGGGTTCAGCTCCACATGGGACGCCACATCCGCCACCGATTGAATCCGGGCAAAATTTTTGTTGATATAGGCCGCTGCTTTGGCGATAGCGGCGGAATACCGGGAGGGCCGAGACTCCTGTTCATTCACCAATGCGGACACCAGGCAGCTGATATGGCCTCTCAGCTGGGCGTAGCTTCCGCTCTGCTCAATGTCGGTATGCAGTCTGTTGAGCCGTTCCGTCAGCTTCAGGTGGCTGGGGTCGTCCATGATATAGAAATTGGTCATGATCCGGGAAAAAAACTGCTTGACCCCCTCCACATCCCCCGGCGTCTCCCTGCCGATATAGTCCAGCACCTGCTCCATCTGGCCGGGCAGGGCCTCCAGTCCGCCGTCCCGCAGGGTAGCCAGCAGCTGTTCCTCCCACTGGCGCAGGAAAGGCTCGACCTGCTGGAAGCTGGAGGCATCCTGAGCGTAATACACTTTCTGCGGGTTGGAGTCATAAAAGGCGAGATTCAGCGCGGTGACGCTGCCTGCAATCATGGCGGGCAGCCGTTCATATTTATAATACAGCCCGCTTACCCCCGCGGGAGAGCCGAAACACTGGCTGATTTTGTTGGCAAACTGGAAAATCACCTGGTTTTGAAAGGCCAGCTGGTCAATGCAGGCCGTGTTGGCCAGCGCCACCATCACATTTTTCTGGTAGGGATAGTAACATATGTTCTCCACACTGGTGTTGAGAAACGCCTCCAGCAGATTGTCCAGGTCAAACTGATTGGTCTGAAAGGCCACGGCAAACATGGCGTGCTCCCGCAGCATGATGCCGTTCCGGCTCAGCTCCTCCTGCGTGCAGGCCGCGGCCTCCCCCGAGAGGAGGCGGTTAAAGAAGATTTCCTGGGAAAAACGCAGGGAAATCGCGGCTTTCTCCGCCGCGGAATTCCGGCGCGCCGACTGTGCCCGCAGCAGGATATCCTCCAGCTTTTTGGCCGTCACTTCCGTTTTCAGGATATAATCAAACGCCCCCTGCGCGATGGCCTCTTTGGCATAGGCAAACTCATCATAGCTGGTCACCATAACCACCTGGGTGTCCGGCCGTTCCTGCTTCACCAGACGCAGCAGGGTCAGGCCGTCCATGACAGGCATCCTGATATCGGCAAAAATCACATCCGGCTCCCTTTCCCGGAAAAGGGCCAGCGCCTCGCCGCCGTTGGAGGCAATGCCCACCAGCTCCGCCCGCACCTGGGCCATATCCTGAAACGCCTTCTCAAACCACCTGCGGATGGGAAGCTCATCGTCTACGATCATAACCTTTATGCCGCTCATGACAAACCTCCTTGAGCGCTGTCCCAGTCCGGCGGCAGGATGGGGAGCCTCAGCAGAACGCGGGTCCCCTCCCCTATCTCACTGGCGATGTCCAATCCATAGGCCTCCCCAAAATGCAGCCGGATGCGATTGAGCACGTTACGCATACCTACGTTGGCATGTTCCTCACTGGAGAGCTGGCTGCGCACCTCCCGCAGCCGCTCCGCCGTCATCCCCGCCCCATTGTCAGCCACCTCCAGCTCCAGCTGATCCGCGCCCAGGGCCGCCCGCACCGTGATGACACCCCTGCTGCCCATGGGCTCCAGCCCGTGGAAAATGCTGTTTTCCACCAGCGGCTGAAGCTCAAACTTCAGGATGCGGTATTGCAGCAGCTCCGGGGGTATGTCCAGCTCCATGCGGATTCCGTCTCCATACCGGCACTGAAGCACCGCAAAATACTGCTGGAGGGTATAGAGCTCCTGCTGCAGGGAGATAATCTCTTCCTTGCTCTCCAGCACCGTGCGCAGCATCCCGGTAAAGGCATCCAGCATCCGCTCCGCCGTCTCATTTTCCCCCAGGCTGACCAAGCATTTGATTGAGAACAGCGTATTGTACATGAAATGCGGGTTGATCTGCGCCTGAAGAAAATCCAGCTCAGCCAGGCGCTTTTCCCGCTCCGTGTCCTTCAGGTTCTCAAACAGGCTGGATATTTTCGCGGTCATCTCCTGGGAGACGTCGTTAATCAGGTTGATCTCCGACCAGCCATGCACGTCAAACTCGGTCTGGAAATCCCCGGTGCTGACCCGCATCAACCGCTGGCACAGCTGATGCAGCGGAGATGTCACCGCGTGGACCACCACCAACACCACGCCGCAGGCCAGCGTCACCATCCCTACCGCCACCAGAACGATAAGCAGCTGCGTTGTCTTGAGCGGCCCCAGAAGGTGTTCCAAGGGAATCTCTTCAATGTAGATCAGATCGTACTGCTCATTGTCATAGCGGGACAGAAGGAATTTGACGCCGGATTTCTCCACAATTCGGTAGCTGCCGGAAAAGACCAGTTCGTCCAGCCGCGTCATGTTGAAGTAGTTGAGGTTTACCATTTTCTCGCTGTTCTGGGACACAATGCGCCCATCCTCCCGCACGACATACAGGGCATTGTTGCTGATGATATTCTCATAAGTCCCGTAGATGGTGCGCTCCGGGATGGACACCAGAAGGGTATACCCCAGCCCGTCCCCGCCCCGGAACCGGCGGGCCAGGGAAAAGGAATGGCTGCCGTCCGCCTCCTTGTGGGACTGGGTCCAGTAGATTTCATGCTCCTCCATGTGGATGGGAATGCGTAAAAACCACAGTTCGTCTTCAGAGACGGCCCCTGCCCTGCCGCCAAAGGCATAGCGGAAGCCGTCCTCCCCCAGTACCGTAATATAACAGCCCGGGTCGATGGTTTTCAAAACATTCTGGTAGGCGCCGCCGAAGTCCTCCAGCAGCCGTGCCCGAACAACCTGAGACTGATCCGGCAAAAAACCGGTGATAACATAAGAATACAGGTTGGACGCCGCCACCATGTTCCGCTGCAGCGACTCCATTTTGGCCGAAATCTGGAGCAGCACATCGTTGCGGGACGAGGCGATCTGCTGGATCAGGATATCCTTATAGGAGCAGTAAGAAAACAGGGCGGTGGCCCCCGCGCACAGCACAAGGATCAGCGTCATCAAGACCACCAGCACTGTCCGCAGGCGGATTGATCCTCTGCGCCGCCCTGCGGACGGTGCCGGCTGAAACGGCTTGTCCCTTCTCATATGCTCCCCTCCTCCAGCCCTGCGGCTGCCGCCGCTGCGTTGGGGTAATTATGACAGAAAAATGGGACGATTGCAATGGAAAACCGACCCGGCACAGGTCCGGCGGCAAGCTTGAGGGAGCCGTGCTACCACCACTTGATCAAGTCGGTCACCTGGTTGCGCAGTTCCACAAACTCCGGGTCGGTCACCTTCCGGGGGCGGGGAAGCGGGTTGTCAATGGTGGTCTTGATCTTGGTCGGCTTGTTGGTCAGCACCATGATCTTGTCGCTGAGGTATACCGCCTCTTCAATGTTGTGGGTAATGAAAATGACGGTGGTGCCGGTTTTCTGCCACAGCTTGAGCAGCTCATCCTCCAGCTTGTACTTGAGCATCAGATCCAGCTGGCCGTAAGGCTCGTCCATCAGCAGCAGGCCCGGCTTGGTGGCAAAAGCCCGGGCAATGACCACGCGCTGGAGCATACTGGCGGACAGCTGCCTGGGGTAATAGGTTCGGAATTGGGACAGGCCAACCATCTCAATGACCTCGTCCACCCGCTCACGCACCACATCCTCCGGCAGGCGCTTGATGCGCAGACCATAGGCGATGTTTTCCTCAATGTTCAGCCACGGCATGGTGGAGTACTCCTGGAAAATATAGGAGACGTTGTGCTTGTGCAGGTCAATCGGCTCTCCATCCACCAGCATCTCCCCGCTGTCGATATCATAGAGCTTGGTCAGGCTGTTGAGAAACGTGGTCTTGCCGCAGCCGGTGGGGCCCACGATACACAGGAACTCCCCCGTACTCACCTGAAAGGAAATGTCATCCAACACCAGCAGGTCGCCAAAGCGCTTTGTCAGATGGGACACCGCCACTTTGGGCGTCTTTTCATTTGTGCTCATCATGATCCCTCCTCACAGCGTTTCCTCCATCTCCTGCATGATGGCCTCCCGCAAGTCCAAAAACTCCTTTGACACGTAGCTCCTGGGCCGGGGCAGGTCCACCGCATACTCCCGGGTCACGTGGGTGGGGCAGTTGCCCAGCAGCAGGATGCGGTCAGCCAGGTAGATGGCCTCCTCAATGTTGTTGGTCACAAAAACCACGGTCCGTTTTTCCGCGGCCACAATCTTTTCCAGCTCTTCTTCCATCATGTAGCGGGTCTGGGCGTCCAGATGTCCGAAAGGCTCGTCCATCAGGATCACCACCGGGTCGTTGCTGTAGGCCCGGGCAATCCCCACCCGCTGCTGCATTCCGCCGGAGAGCTTGGCCGGATAGGTGTTCTCAAAGCCCTGGAGGCCCACCAGCTCAATGTACCGCTGGGCAATGGCCTGCCGCTCCGCCTTCGGCTTGCCCTGCACCTTGGGCCCGAACTCCACGTTCCCCATAACCGTCAGCCAGGGGAACAGGTCGGTGGTCTGGTACACCATCCCCCGGGAGGGGTCCGGTCCGGCCACCTCTTTGTCCGCCACCGTGATGCGGCCGGACGAGGGCTGCTCCAGTCCGGCCAGCAGGTTCAATATGGTGGTCTTGCCGCACTGGCCCGGCCCGAACAAAACCACGAACTCGTTTTCCCGGATGCTCAGGCTCAAGTCCCGCACCACCTCGTATACCCCGCTGCTGCTGATGAACTTCTTGTTCACGTTCTCGCAGCGGATGATCTCACGGCCCTCTACCGGCCGCGCACCGACCACGCACATAGCTTGCTCTCCACTCCTCTCATGGTGTTGGCCAGAATCAGGCCGATAACGGAAATGATGATAATGCCCACCAGCACCTGCTGAATGTCGCCGTTGTTCTGGCCGGAGACGATCATCCACCCGATGCCCTCCGTGGCGCTCATCATCTCGGCGGCCAGCACCGCCATCCAGCAGGAGGACAGGGACACCTGCAGCCCCGAGAAGATATAGGGCACGGCGGAGGGAAGGATCACCATGCGGAAGATCTGGGTCTGGTTCGCCCCAAGCATCTGGGCCGCGCCGATGAGTTTCGGGTTTGTCCGGCTGGCCCCGTCATAGGTGTTGAGCACCATGTGGGAGAAGCCCGCCACAAAAATGATGCCCAGCTGGGTGATCCACCCGGTTCCAAACCACAAAATGAACAGCGGCATCCACGTAATTCCGGGGATAGGACGGATGATAGCGAACAGGGGACGGATAATGGCGTTGCCCATGGGGGAGCGGGCCATGACCAGTCCCACCAGGATGCCCAGCACCGCCGAGATCAGATAGCCGATGCCCACCCGCAGCAGGCTGAAGCCCAGATGGACCACCAGGGGGTGTTTTCCGACCAGCCCCTGCGCGGATGAGATCAGCCGCTGGAACACCTCAATGGGGGACGGGAACAGCATCCCCACTTTGGTCAGCATCACCAGCAGCTGCCAGGCCACCAGAAATACCACCAGGCCCAGAACGCCGTATAGGACAGCGTCCAGCTTTTCCTTCTTCACGTCACATCCCCCCCTTGACAAATTTCTTTTCCAGCAGGCTGACCAGGACGTTGAACAGCAGGCTGAGCAGGCCGATGGCCAGCATTCCCGCGATGATGATGTCCGGCCGTCCAAAGGTCCGGGAAAGCTGGATCATATAGCCCAGGCCCTGTGTAGAGGCCAGCAGCTCCGCCGCCACCAACGCCATCCACGCGGCGTTGAGCGCCACCCGTATGCCGGTAAAGATCATGGGCATGGCGGAGGGAATGGCGATGGTGCGCAGCATCTGCCGGTCAGTGGCGCCGAAGATCTGGGCCACCCACAGGTGGACTGGATTGACCTGCTTGATGCCGGAATAGGCGTTGATGACGCAGGGCACCACAGAGGCCAGGAAAATGACCGCGGCCTTGGCCTTCACGCCGATCCCCAGCAGCACAACCATGATGGGAATCCAGGCGATGGGCGGGATAGGGCGGATCACGTCAAAAATCGACTTGAAGAACAGATCAAACTTTTTGTACCAGCCCATCAGGATGCCCAGGGGGATGCCCACCGCGATCCCCAGGCCGGCGCCGATGACCACCACCTGGAGGCTGGCCAGGGCGTGCTGCCAGATATAGCCCCGGTCAGGGGAACGGTCATAAAATTTGGTGATGAACGCCTTGACGGAGGCCAGGGGGCTGGGCAGCGAATAGGCGGGGAGCAGGCGGAGCACATCGGAGCACAGCTCCCAGATCAGCAGAAATACCGCCAGGGTCAGCACGCTCACCAGCAGATATTTATTCCTTCTCCTGCGTTCCTCCCGGCGCAGGAGCTCAACCTCGTCCTGAACGCCGCGGTCCTCCTGCCGTGCCGGTTTGGTTCCGCGTTCCATACGATCACTCCTTCAAAAAAGTATCAAAGCTTTCGGCCTCTCTCCCCGCCGCCGAATCCTCCGGCGGCGGGCCTGGCCCTCGGGGAATAAAAGGCTGCTGCCCACTTGACGGGCCTTGCCGTCAAGTGGGCAGCGCCCCGTGTCTGGCTGCCCGCCTTGGGGTGTTACCGGGCCAGCGCCTCCCGCATCAGGTCGGGGATCACATTGCTGTCCAGCTTCGAAATGGTGTCGGCCCCGATGCTTCCAGCTTCAATGCTCATCTCCCACACCATCTTCTCATATTCGCCAAAATTGCCGTTAATCAGCTCCTGAATCTGCTCAGAGGTCATCAGCGGCTTTTGCGTACACTCCATACGGGCCTCGGCCTCATCGACTTCCTTGCCGTTCTCGGTCATCCACTTGCTGTAGGTGGACACGTGGAGCTCAAAGTCTTTGGCCAGAATATCATTGGCGTCCATCACCATGCGCAGGAAAGACACCAGCAGGTCACGCTTGTTCTCCAGCGCGTCGGCAGAGCACACCACATCCTCATACTGCATCAGGTCCAGGCTGATGAAGCCGCCGGCCACAACCCAGTCGTCCGCGTGCTCAATCAGGGCCTTGGTGCTGTACGGGCCGATGGTGGCGAGGATATCGCCCTCGCCGGAGATGAACGCCTGGTAGCCGGCAGCATAGTCCATCTGGACGATCTTGATGTCGTCCTCTGTCAGTCCCAGGGCCTCCAACCACTTCTGCACCTGGACGTGGCCGGTGGTTCCCAGATTCGTGATGAGGGTCTTGCCGCGCACCGTGTCCGCGCTGCCCAGGATATCGGGGTAAGTGGGGTTGGAACCGGTGGCCTTGGCGATGTCGGAATCCGCGCGCACAAAGATGGCGTTCCCTTCGCGGCCATCAATAAAGTCGCCGATCACATAGGCGTTGTAGGTGTTGACGCTGGTGACAAACGCGCCGCCGATGACGCCCACATCCCACAGCCCGGAACCCAGAGCCTCGTTCTGGGGCGCGCCGCTGGCGTAAACCTGCACGTCCATCTGGAACCCGTAGTCCTTGGCCATATCATTGAAGATGGCGTAAGCCACGGGAGTGGAGATATAGGCCGGATGGAGGGAGACACGCAGAACCGGCAAATCTTCCGTGCTTCCGCCGCCGGTCGGGGTCGAGGGCTCGCCGGAGGCCTGGGAGGGCTCCTTGGTAGGGGCTGCGCTGGGCTTCGTATCGCCGCCGCAGGAAGCCAGGGCCAGAACCATGGCAAAGGCCAGCAGCAGGGCGGACAGCCGCTTGAATGTCTTTTTCATTGCATGAGACTCCTTTCGTTTTTTCGGTCCCGTTTCCGCCTCGGCGGCCGGGGCCTGCGCTGTGTCCGGATCACTTTGACGGCTTTAGCTTACCATCTACCCCGCACAGTTTCCAGAAACAAAATTGAGAATGTTGAAATAATTCTGTGATTTTTTGTCGTTTGCTATAAGTTGGCGCCCCTGGGCGCTGCCTTATTTGTATAAAATTTCAATTTCCCATCTCGGAATAATTGACAAAATCTAATTATTTTTCATTTTCTGCCGCGGGCGTTTTCACTAAACTATGTTATAGAATGCGCTGTGATCCCTTGCGAACCGCACAAATCGCTTTGACGTTCCCCGTCCTTTGGCAGCCTTTGCAGGGATCGGATTTCATTTTTATTTGGAGGTAATTACAATGAGCAAGCTCAACGTAGGCATCGTAGGACTCGGCTTCGGAAAGGAATTTATCCGCATCTATCAAAACCATCCCAATGTAGACAAGGTCGCCATCTGCACTCGAAATCCCCGCACGCTTCAGGAAGCCGGGGATGAGTTCGGCATTGAGCAGGCCCTGCGTTTCTCCAGCATCGACGACATGATTGCCTGCGGCGCCCTGGACGCCATCCACATCGTCACCCCCATCGCAGAGCACGCGCCCCAGTCCCTGAAGTGCCTCAACGCCGGCAAGCACACCGCCTGCACCGTGCCCATGGCCACCACGGTGGAGGAGTGTAAGGCTATCGTGGAGGCGTCCCAGGCCAACCACCGCAGCTATATGATGATGGAAACCGCCGTCTACACCCGGGAGTACCTCTATGTCAAGGATCTGGTGGACAGCGGGAAGCTGGGCCGGGTGCAGTTTGTCCGCGGCTCTCATATGCAGAACATGGGCCTGGAGGGCTGGCCCGAGTACTGGCTGGGCCTGCCCCCCTTCCACTATGGCACCCATGCCATCGCCCCCCTGACCTGCATCCTGGACAAAGACATCGAGTCCGTGGTCTGCCACGGCTCCGGCCGGATCAGCCCGGAGCTGGCTGCCCACTATGGCTCCCCCTTCGCGGTGGAGACCTGCACCATGACCTTCCGGGACAGCGTGGTGCGCGGCGAAACCACCCGCGCCCTCTACGAGACCGTGCGGCAGTACCGGGAGAGCTTCGACATCTATGGCGATCAGATGGCTTTCGAGTGGGACCAGATTGAGGACGAGGGCGGCTGCCTGTTCGAAGGCGGCGAGAGCGCCCGCCGCATCCACGCCCCCGATGTGGTAGCTGCCCTGCCTGAGTCCATCCAGGCCTTCACCAAACGGGAACAGATTGTGGACGTCAACCACGTGTCCTTCATCCAGGGCGCGGGCCACGGCGGCTCCCACCCCCACCTGGTCCATGAATTTGTCAGTGCGATTCTGGAGGGGCGCTCTCCCGCCATCGACGCCGTTCGCTCCGCCAACATCACCTGCGCCGGAATCTGCGCCCACGACTCCGCCATGCAGGAGGGCCAGCGCATCGCCCTGCCGGACTTCACCCTCCGGTAAGCGCCCGCGGGAAAGGAGCCTTTATATGCCAGCGCTGAGCACACCCCTTGTCACCCCAAAGTTCACCCTTCCCAACCGTCTGGTATTCCCGGCCATGAGCACCTCCAGCGGCGCGCCGGACGGCTCCGTCACTGACGCCACTCTGGATTTCTTCCGCCAGCGCAGCCAGGGCTTCGGGCTGGTGGTGGTGGAGCACTCCTACGTCAGCGCCTGGGGGAAAGCCGGGCCCAAAATGCTGTCCGTAAGCCGGGATGAGGACATCCCCGGCCTCTCCTCCCTGACGGCGCTGCTGCACCAAAACGGGTGCCAGGCCCACCTCCAGCTGGACCACGGCGGCGGCTGGACCATCCCGGAGCTCCAGGGCGTGCTGGACCCCCTCAAAAACCCGGAGGGACGGCGCATCACCGGCGCCATCACTGACGAGCAGCTTTCCCAGGTGGTCGAGGACTTTGCCGCCGCTGCGGTGCGCGCCCGAGAGGCGGGCTTCGACGGCGTCCAGATCAAAGCCTGCCATGTCTATCTGCTGGGGCAGTTCTATTCCCCACTCACCAACTGCCGCACCGCAGGCCGCTACTCCGGCACCACGTTCCAGGGACGCATTCAGCTGACCCTGGACGTGCTGGACGCGGTGCGCCGCGCCGTGGGGCCTGAGTATCCCGTCAGCGTCCGCTTCGCGGTGCAGGATTATGACGAGCGCGGGAGCACCCTGGAGGAGGGCGTGCGAGCCGGGAAGCTGCTGGAGGAGCACGGCGCGGATCTTCTGGATCTGTCCGGCGGGCCCAAGCACCGGTACTTTCACCCCTTTTCCAAGGAACCCGGCTGGTTTGGCCAAGATGCCCTTGCTGTCCGGGAGGCGCTGTCCATTCCAGTGTCAGTAGCCGGCGGTGTCACCGCTTGGGAGCACGCCCAGAATTTGCTGGACCGGGGGTGCGCCGACCTTGTGGGCGTATGCCGCGCAGCCGTCCGGGACCCTCTCTGGGCCCGCGCTGCCCTGGCTTCTGCGGCCAACTGTTAAGGAGGAATGACCTATGATCAAATTTTCCGTCCTATATCCCTACTCCGAGGGCTGCTGGTTCGACGCCAAGTACTACGCGGAAAAGCACATCGCCCCCTACCGCGCCGACCCCCTGGTGAAAGGCATTATCGTGGAATCAGGCAGTTCCACCCGGGATTTTGCCCATCCGCCCCGCTACGCCTGCATTGCCCATTTCTTCTACGACTCGATGGAGGATCTGGAGGCCAGCCGCAATCCCGAGCGGGTGGCTTCCCAGATTCAGGACAATGTCAACTTCACCAATATTCAGGGGACAAATCTGGTGAGCACCCTCCCCTACTGCCAGCTGGATGGGCTGGGAGGCGGCAGCCCCGTTTGACGCAAACGCCGGGAAAAGCAAGTTTTGCGGCGGTTTTTCCCACCCTTTCAGCGCCGGGTGCCGCCCCGGCATGGTGACCGCTATGGTTAAGCTTACCGTTATGTATCCCTGGCATGAGGGATTTCGCTTTGACATGGACTATTATACCCAAAAACATATCGCAATCCACAAGCAAGACCCCAATGTGCTGGGAATCATCATTGAAGAGGGACACAGCGCCTTCCGGGGCGGCAGCACGCCGGAGATGGTGTGCGTAGCCCACTTCTTCTATGAGTCCATCGGCAAACTCAATGAGAGCCGGACCCCTGAAAAGGGACGCCGGCAGCTGGCCGACATCCCCAACTTCACCGACATCACACCCCAGGATCAGATCAGCGAGGTGGAGTATCTGGATCTCAGTGCTTTCGGCGTCCCTTCCGAGCCGGGGCACGGCTGAGCAAGCATCTTCAGCATAAAAACGGCAGGCGGGAATCATCCCACCTGCCGTTTTTTCTTTATCCAAATGCCATAAATTTTCTCTTTTCGCATTGTCCTGCATTGTAAAATGGCCTGCTCCGTGCTAAACTGTGAACGAAAAACTTGTAAGGGAGCGGTTATCATGTGGTTTGTTTTCGCGCTTTTGTCCGCCGTCTTCGCAGCCCTCACCTCCATCCTGGCCAAGGTTGGCATTGATGGCGTCAACTCCAATCTGGCCACTGCCGTGCGCACCATGGTGGTAGTGGTCATGGCCTGGGGCATGGTGTTTCTTACCAACACCCAAGGCGGCATTACGGAGATCAGCCGGAAAAGCTGGCTGTTTCTCATTCTGTCCGGGCTGGCCACTGGCGCGTCCTGGCTGTGCTATTACCGGGCCATTCAGATTGGCGAGGTGTCCAAAGTAGTGCCCATTGATAAACTCAGTGTGGTCATCACCCTGGTGATGGCGGCGGTGTTTCTCCATGAGAAATTCACCCCCAAGTCCGTCATCGGGTGCCTCCTCATCGGCGCAGGCACGCTGGTAATGGTGCTGTAAAACGGTTCTCTCTCCGTGGTGTCCGGCGCTTTCCGCATTTTTCCGCCCTGAGCCTGTGCCATTTTGGCCCCGCTCCAGGCACTGAGGAACTGGGCCACCTGGAAATGGTGGGCACCTTGGTCCATCAGCTTACGCGGGATCTGAACGAAGATCAGATCAGGACCGCCGGCTTTGACGCCTACTTCGTAGATCACACCGCCGGCGTCTATCCCCAGTTTGCCTCCGGTTACCCCTGGTCCGCCTCCACCATGCAGGTCACCGGCGACGTTATCGCCGATCTGACTGAGGATATGGCGGCAGATGGGGCGATAGCGTAAGGACAACGAGGCCAGAAAGCCTTGCAAACACTGGATTGTAGGTAGGACAAGCCTTTTCCGGCGGCGATGGTGTAAGGACAACCTGTTAAAATTTCCGATGGGACAAGCTGTTTCCAACCTCCAGCAGCACACTGCGGGAGAGGGTATCGTTACACACCCTCCCCCCTTTTATTTTGCTGGTATGAGTTTTCTAAAACATCCAATTATTTTTGCTGTAATTCACACTGGTGACACACACAGATGGTATAGTAGTAGTTGGAGGTGTCAGCAATATGGCAAAAATAATGGTTGTCGAGGATGATGTGACAACAAACAATCTGGTCAGTGACTATTTAACTGACGCAGGCCATACGATATTTTCGGCCTACGATGGGCTGGAGGCGTTGCACTATTTTCAGCAGGAATCCGTAGAACTGATCATTCTGGATATTATGCTTCCCAATGTAGATGGCATTCAAGTCCTGAAAGAAATTCGCAAGACGAGCAGTGTTCCTATTCTGATGCTGACCGCACTGAGCGACGAAGGGACGCAGATTGCCAGCTTCGACTGTCTGGCCGACGACTACATCACAAAGCCTTTTTCAATCGTCCTGCTGGGGAAACGTGTTCTTGCCTTGCTGCGCCGCGCCGGGAAACTGGAAGAAAAGGATATTTGGAGATGCGGAACTATTACAGTGGACTTTAACGGCTATTTGGCGGAAAAGGACGGCGAACCCATAGAGCTGGCTCCAAAGGAAATACAACTGCTTAAACTCCTGATTGAATGCTCATGTGTGGTAAAGTATCACAATAAAACTTTGTCGAATTGACAGCCACCCCCGTTATTCCGAACCAAAGACAAAAGAGAAACATTGTGGAAATGTGTGTAACAAGCTACAAAGTCTTGGATAACTCTATTCACAGCACATGGAAAAGTTAAAGTTCAACTTTCTACCTTCCTGTGTACTTACAATAATCCTTTTATCTTTTTGTAATAGAACACATAGGACAAGACGCCTGGAATACCTACCCAGAGAATAATAACAATCATCGAAAGTACTTCAAAGTTAGGGATAGCAGGAATACAGGCGATATAAGCCAATACAAGCGGAATTGAAATATAGCCAACAAGTCTGTGTGCGACCACCCATGTATCTTCATCAGCGACTGTCCATGGAAGTCGCAGGCCCGTGTGCTTGCTGAACGGCAGTTTAGGAGCAATATTCCCCAAAACTAACATAATGATTGAGGTAATACAAGCTGCAAAGAATTTTTCTCCATTTTCTGTAATCTCTATTGTACCTGTCCCTATAAGAAAAGCAGCAACAACACAGCAAATCATGACAACTGCATCGAAGATCGTCACAAATTTCAGTGTTTTGACCTTTGGGTTATTATTCGATATATCAGTCAACTCCGCCAAGTTAAGGTAGAGCAGAATTACGGCGGCAAGAATACAAATGGTGCTCAACGCTAACGCAATCAAGCCACTTTCAAAAATCAGCATAGCCAAAAGGGCCAGAAAAGATAGAAAGATAATTGCCCCGCGCACTTTATTGATTTTCATAAGAAACCTCCATTTTCTGTTTCTTATCTGATTTCATGTTCAATAAATCCGATAATTGAATATACATTTCATCTATGACAGAAAGATTTAAGGAATATATAATCTGATTGGCTTTACGTTCTGCTGTTACTATCTCGGCTCGTTTCAAAACATCCAAATGGCGCGAAATAGACGGCTGAGAAATATCAAAATGATCTGCAATTTCTCCTGCGCTCAAATTCTTCCATTTGAGTAGCTTAATGATTTCCCTGCGATACTGGTTTGCTAATGCCTGATAAAATTCATCTTTCATAGACTTGTACCCTCCTGCTCAATATTTAGCTATTTAGCATTATAGCTAAATATAAATAATTGTCAAGAGGGCATTTACAGATTTTATAGAATTGTTGCCAGAGGAAGTCGCCACTTCCTTTAGAGCAAGTATCGACCCGTGGCCCAAATTTCGCTTTCGCTCATTTGTCCCCCTGGTCTGCTACTTGTTGGGGTTGCCACCCCAAACCCGCCTTGGGCCGGTGCATCCGCACCGGCCCTTGTGCCTATTCGACAAAAGTAGACGTTGGAATTGTTTGACAACACTGTGATTTTGCTCTATAATAGCCTTGACGATGAGTGAGATATAAGAAGTGAATATGAAAATCACTTGAACCCAGATGGTCTTGACCACCTGGGTTCAATGTATTTCCAAAGGCCAGCGCCCACTTCTTCATCACGGATTAGAAACAGGAACCTCCCCCAGACAACTGAATATGGAAAAGAGTACAATGGGGGAACTATGCCCGGACGCAAATTTGAAAATCAGGAGGTAAAAGTTTATTGTCCAAACGCTACAACACGCCCCACCGCGATCGTATCATCAAGACCCGTGTGACCGAGGAAGAACACGCCGACTTCATGGAGCGCCTGACCGCCTACGGCATGAGCCAGTCCGAATTTATCCGGCAGGCCATTACCGGCGCGACCGTCAAGCCCATTATCACCGTATCCCCCGTCAATGACGAAGTGCTTGCCGCCATTGGCAGGCTGACCGGGGAGTACGGGAGGATTGGCGGCAACCTCAACCAGATTGCCCGTTATCTGAACGAGTACGGAACGCCGTACAACACCCTCGCCGCCGATGTTCGGGCGGAGCTGTCCGACCTCGCCGCCCTCAAGTTCCAGGTGCTTCGGGAGGTAGGTGAAGTCATTGGCAACACTGAAACATTTAAGCTCTAAAAATGCCGACTACGGCGCGGCGGAGCAGTACCTCACCTTTGAGCATGACGAGTTCACCGGCAGGCCCGTCCTGGACAAGAACGGGCGGCTTGTCCCCCGCCAGGACTACCGCATTTCTTCTTTGAACTGCGGCGGGGAGGACTTCGCCGTGGCCTGTATGCGGGCCAATCTCCGCTACGGGAAGAACCAGCGGCGGGAGGACGTGAAAAGCCATCACTACATCCTGTCCTTTGACCCCAGGGACGGCCCCGACCACGGCCTGACAATGGACAAGGCCCAGGAATTGGGGGAGCGGTTCTGTAACCAGCAGTTCCCCGGACACCAAGCCCTGGTCTGCACCCACCCGGACGGCCACAACCACAGCGGCAACATCCATGTCCACATCGTTATCAACTCCCTGCGGGTGGCCGAGGTGGAGCGCAAGCCGTACATGGACAGGGCCAGCGACACCCAGGCCGGAGCCAAGCACCGCTGCACCGCCGCAGCCATGCGCCACTTCCGGGCCGAGGTCATGGAGCTGTGCCAGGAGGCGGGGCTGTACCAAATTGACCTGCTGGGCGGGAGCAAGAGCCGTGTTACCGAACGGGAGTATTGGGCGCAGAAGAAAGGGCAGCTTGCTCTGGACACCGAGAATGCCGCCCAGGGTAAGCCGCCCACCAAGTTTGAAACGGACAAGGAGAAGCTGCGCCGGGAGATCCGGGCCGTTCTCGCCGTGGCCGTCAGCTTCGAGGATTTTGCCCAGCGGCTGTTGCAGCGGGGCATCACCGTCAAGGAGAGCCGGGGCCGGTTGTCCTACCTCACCCCCGACCGGGCCAAGCCCATCACCGCCCGCAAGCTGGGGGATGACTTTGACCGCGCCGCCGTGGGTGCTGCTCTGGAGCGCAACGCCGCCCGTCCCAGCCGGGGAGCCAAGCCCAGCATCCGGGAGCAGCTTCGCCAGCCCCAGGGTGTTCAGAGAATGGTGGACATCGAGGCCAAGAAAGCCCAGGGCAAGGGCATTGGCTACGAACGTTGGGCATCTGTGTTCAATTTGAAACAGATGGCAAACTCGTTTAACATCTACACCGAGTATGGCTTTTCCTCGCCGGAGGAATTGGATGCCGCCGCGTCCGCCGCCTACGCCGCTATGCTTGAAAGCTCCACCAAGCTGAAACCCATTGAAGCGGCCTTGAAAGAAAAAAAGGAGCTGCGGCGGCAGGTTACCATCTACCGGAACACCAAAGCAGTCCGGGAGGGCCTCACCGCGCAGAAAACGCCCAAGGCCCGCGCCGCCTACCGGCAGGAGCATGAGGCCGACCTACTCCTCTCCGAGGCCGCTGTTCGTTTTTTCAAGGCCAACGGCATCACCAAGCTGCCCTCCACCAAGGAGCTGACGGCGGAGATCGAGGCCCTGATGTCCGAGAAGAACGCCGGGTACAATGAGTATCAGGAGCGTAAGCGGGAGGCGGACGAGCTGCTGACCGTCAAGCGGAACATCGACCAGGTGCTTCACGGCGCGCCCAGCCAGCGGAGGGACGAGCATGACCGATAACGCCGTCCGGCTGACCTATCCGCAGTACCGGGCCGTCCGGCGTTTGGTGCATGACTGCTGCAACTATGACGGCGGCAACTGCCTCCTGCTGGACGATGGGGAGGAATGTGTCTGCCCGCAGAG
>CAJUOT010000055.1 GCA_910588135.1 uncultured Oscillospiraceae bacterium
TGTCCCCCACCCACAGGGTCATGTCCGTCTTATCCAGGGCAATGCCGGTGAGAACGGGCTGGACAGGGGTGGTATCCACCGGAGGCAGGTCGGCGGTGGGCTCCACCGGGGGAGTGGGCAGGTCGACAACGCTGCTGGGGTGGGAGCTGGGGTCCTGACTGGCGGGGGGCTGGGACTGGGAGGCATCCGGCTTGGGGTCCTTGCTGCCGTGGAGCTGGGGGTAGATGACGGTGAACACGATCACCAGCGCCGCCACGATAATGACCAGCGAGCACAGGAAGGTGATGAGCCGGGGCCAGTTGACAGGGGGGAGCTCCATGCCGCCCTGCTTGGGGGCCAGCCGTTTGCCCGCTTTGGGCCTGGGAGTGTAGTATTCTTCATCGGCCTCGTCGTCGAAAGCGTCCTGACCGTCAAACACGTAGCCGTCGTCCTGGCCGTCCTCGTCCCGGGGGGGGGCGCTGTCCCGGACGGCGCGCCGGGGGTCGTTGCGCTCCCCGCAGAAGGGGCAGCGGCGGTAGGTGGCGCTGTAATCCTCGCCGCAGGCGTCGCAATGGATCAGTTTATCATGGGAAGGCTTGGAAGCCATGCTGAAATTCCTCCTTGCGTGAAAGGGTCTGGGGGCTTGCCGTTCACCCCTTATCTTACACGTTTCCCCTGCGTTCGTCAATCTTTATTTATTATGTAACCTTTAAATTTCCACGCGGCCGCCAGAGGCCGAGGGATAAAATGGGGATGCCGGGGCATACTGCTCCGGAGGTGAAGCGCATGGATATGACCAATCAACAGTACAATCAATATGTCAGCGGCCGGGCAAAGCCCTCCCCGCTGTGGAAAGACTGCCTGTGGGCCTTCTGCGTGGGCGGGGGCATCTGCGCCGGGGGACAGGGGCTCACGGCGCTGTACCAGAGCTGGGGGGCGGGCAAGGAGGACGCGGGGACGTGGACCTCCATCACGCTGATCTTTCTGGCCTCCCTGCTCACCGGCCTGGGCGTGTTCGACGCCATCGCCAAACGGGCGGGGGCGGGCACGCTGGTGCCCATCACCGGCTTTTCCAACGCCATGGTATCCCCGGCCCTGGAGTTCAAGAGCGAGGGCTTTGTCACCGGCACCGGGGCCAAGCTGTTCACCGTGGCGGGGCCGGTTCTGGCGTATGGGATCTCGGCCAGCGTGGTATACGGGGTTATCTTGTACCTGTTTGAGCTGTTCTGATAGCCCGCCGCCCGTCGTCTCCCATCTGCCGCGCCCGCCGGCGGCAGATGGGAGACGACGGGCGGCAGAGTGAGCGAGCCCCGCCCTTTGGGCGGGCAAGGGATGCGCAGTCCATGAGGAGGAGGGGTCTGCCGGGAAATTCCTTGCCCCGCGGCAGAAAAAATGCTATACTTGCGGGGAGACAGGCGATGACAAGATGACAAGGGGGAGACTGCGGTGGGAGAAAAGACGCCCTCCGTCCACGCCGGACACCGCCAGGGCATGAAGGAGCAATTTCTGAAGCAGGGGCTGAGCGGGATGCAGGACCACAAAATTCTGGAGCTGCTGCTGTTCTACGCCGTGCCCAGGCGGGACGTGAACCCCCTGGCCCACCGGCTGGTGGATCATTTCGGCTCACTGGCGGGGGTGTTCCACGCCACCTATGACCAGCTGCTGGAGGTGGAGGGCGTGGGCGCCAACATCGCCACGCTGCTCAAGCTCATCCCGGCGGTGTCCGCCCGGTATCTGGAGGAGAGCGCCAGCTTTGACGGGCGGATCGTAAGCTCGTGGCAGCTGAAGGAGCTGCTGGCGCCGCTGTTCTTCGGCCAGCGGGATGAGATCGCCTACTTAGTGTGCATGGACGGGAAGAACAAGGTGCTGGCCACCCGGAAGCTGGGGGAGGGCGTGGTGGGCGCGGTGCCCATCGCGGCGCGGAAGGTGCTGGAGGCCGCCCTGGCCTGCAATGCCAGCCGGGTGGTGCTGGCCCACAATCACGTGTCCGGGGTGGCGATCTGGTCCCCGTCGGACGTGGACACCACCCTGCGGCTCAGGCGGGTGCTGGCGGAAGCGGACATTGTGCTGGCCGACCACGTCATTTTGGCGGGGGACGATATGGTATCCATGGCGGAGTCCGGACTGTTTCGGGACTAGGAGAAGCCCCCGCCGCGCGGCGGGGGCTCTTTTGCGCCTATGCGGGGCTCAGCTCATCTCCCGCAGGCAGCTGGCCAGCGGCTGGATGAATTTTGGATCGCTGATATCGTAGGAATGGGAAATCGCGTCCTGAAACGCCTGATCCTCCGGGGACTTATCCTTTTTGCGGCCCATGGCCCAGGCGGCCACCCTCAGCATGGCCCGGTCGCCAAAGCCCAGCTTTTCCAGGCGCAGCCCCGCCTGGAGATAGAAGTGGGGGACGGTTTTCAGCTCCTCGGGGGTAAGATTCTGGGCCCAGACCTGTTCGATCTGCTCCTCCGCCTCGTTGGGCATGGCCCCAGTGGCGAACAGCACCAGTCTTTTCGCGCCCCGCTGGGCCAGCAGCTTCCGGGCCTTCTTCCAGCCGTCCAGCATTCCGGCGTGGAGGCGGGAGCCGAACGCCACCGCGCGGTACTGGGACAAATCGGACGGCGCGTCTTTCAAGGGGTGGACGGGACAACCCAGCTCCGCCGCTAGCAGCTGGGCGTATGTTTGGGTGAAGCCGGTCTTGCTGTTATAAAGGACGATCACGTTATGATTCATGGCGGTTTTCCTCCTTGATTTGTGTCAAAAATGCCTGATAGGCCCGCTCCTGGCGGGCGAACAGCTCCTCCGCCGGGATGCCCGGCGCGGCCGCGGAGAACACCGTCCCCAAGCCCACGGTGTAGATCAGCATGTCCAGGTGGAGCTGCCGCGCCTGTTCGCCGCCCAGCCCCAGCCGGGCGGCGATGGCCTGGGCCACCCCCGGGCCGGCCTCTCTTTCGTAGAACTCCTCCAGGGAAGACACCCCCTCCCGGCGGCGGTGGATGAACAGCTTGAACAGCTCCGGCTCGTCCTGGGCCAGGGTGACGTAGGCCTGCCCGGTGCTCTGAAACAGGTTGTCCGGGTCCACGCGGGCACACAGGTAGTCCGCCATAAAGCCTTCCGTCCGGCGCTCCACCTCCCGCCGCAGGCCGTCCATGTTCTGGCAGTAGCTGTAAATGGGCTGGACAGAGCAGCCCAGGCGGGCGGCGATCTCCTTCACCAGCACCCGCTCCATGCCGCCCTCCCGGGCCAATTGAAACGCGGCGTTCACCACCATCTCCTTGGTGATTTTCTGTTTGGGCATACTTCCACCTCATATAATCATTTTATATAAATAACTTATATAAAATGATTATATCACGGATGCTTCCTGATGTCAAGCGAAACCCGGCGGACGCGTCGCGTCCGCCGGGTTTTCGTTTGTATTCGGGCCGCTCTCAGCCCTTCAAGCTCTCCGCCCAGGCGGCGTACCGGGCCACCTTGCCGTCGCAGTCCGTCCGGCTGGCCCCCTGGGCCAGGATATACACCTTCACCTTGGGTTCGGTGCCGGAGGGCCGCACGATGACGGAGGTGCCGTCGGCCAGCTCGTAGCGCAGCACGTTGGAGCCGGACAGCTCCATGGCGGTCTTGTCCCCGGTGGCGGCGTCCACCACGCTGCCATCCTGGTAGTCCTTCCAGGTTTTCACGGTCTCGCCGCCGATCTCCTTCGGGGGGGTGGCACGCAGGTTTGCCATCAGCGCCGCCATTTTTTTCAGGCCGTCCAACCCGGGCATCACCAGGTTCAGCGTGCGCTCGCCGTAGTGGCCGTACTTCTCGTACAGGGCCAGCAGGGCGTCGTACAGGGTCATGCCCTGGCCCGCGTAGTACGCCGCCATCTCCGTGAGGGCCACGGCGGCGGTGACGGCGTCCTTGTCCCGGACGTAGCTGCCCAGCATATAGCCGTAGCTCTCCTCATAGGCCATGATGACGTTCCCCTGGCCGGAGTTCTCCAGCTGGTCCTTCTTCTGGGCCAGGAACTTGAAGCCGGTGAAGGTGTCGAAGCAGGCCAGACCGTTGACCTCGGCCACCTTGCGGGCCATCTCGGTGGTGACGATGGTTTTGAGGGCCGTGGGGTTTGCGGGCATCTTGCCGGTGCGCTGCTTGGCGCCGATCAGGTAGTCCAGTAGCAGCACGCCGGTCTGGTTGCCGGTGAGCACCTTGAAGTCGTCGCCCGCCCGGACCATGATGCCCACCCGGTCGGCGTCCGGGTCGGAGCCCAGGATGAAGTCCGCGCCCTCTTTTTTTGCCAGCTCCACCGCCAGGGCGAAGCCCTCCGGGTTCTCCGGGTTGGGGGAGGCCACGGTGGGGAAATTCCCGTCGATGACCATCTGCTCGGGTACGCAGATCACGTGCTTCATGCCCAGCCGTTTCAGGGCCTCGGGGATCAGCTTGTAGCCGGTGCCGTGGAAGGGGGTGTACACCATCTTGAAGGTGTCCGCCACCTTTTCAACCGCCGCCTGATCGTTCACCTGTCCCATCACGTTGGACAGGAACTTCTCGTCGGTCTCCGCGCCCATGATGGTAATGAGACCGTCGGCCACCGCCTTGTCGTAGTCCGCCGCGTTCACGTCGAACACGTCGGATTCCCGCATGATCTTGGCAACTTCATCGGCGTGGCTGGGGGGGAGCTGGGCGCCGTCAGACCAGTACACTTTATAGCCGTTGTACTCCTTGGGGTTGTGGCTGGCGGTGATGTTGATGCCCGCGATGCAGCCGTACTCCCGGATGGCGAAGGACAGCTCGGGGGTGGGACGCAGAGACTCAAAGAGGCGCACGGGGATGCCCGCGGCGGCCATGATGCAGGCGGCCTCTTTAGCAAAGACGTCGGAGTTGTTCCGGCAGTCGAAGCAGATGGCCACGCCCTTTTTCACCGCTTCCGGGCCCTCATTCAAAATTACCCTGGCGAAGGCCTGGGTGGCGTGGCGGATGACGTGGATGTTCATCCGGTACAGCCCCACCCCCATGGTGCCCCGCAGCCCGGCGGTGCCGAACTCCAGCTGGGAGAAGAAGCGGGATTCGATCTCCTTCTCGTCTCCGGCGATGGCGGCCAGCTCCGCTTGCTCCGCCGCCGACAGGGCGGGGGAGTTGAGCCAAAGCTCATAGGTTTGTTTGTAGTCCATTGGTGATTCCTCCTTATATGATTTAGGTCTTCCTTTTGATCCGGTTTATTCCAAAGGGGGCGGCAATCCCCCGCCCTCGCGTTGCTCGGGCACCCCCTTTCCAAAGGGGGCTTTATATTGTAGCCCTGATCTTAAGGCCCCTTTTTCAAAGGGGCTCCCGGCAAAGCCGGGTGGGGATTGGCCCCTTTATGAAAGGGGTTGCCGCCGCCGCAGGGCGGTGACTGGGGATTGTTAAAACGCGAAATTGCCGTTGACAAACACTGGAATCTCCCGCCCGTCGTGGGTGGTCCCCACGATGGACAGGTCCTCCGTCCCCACCATGAAGTCCACGTGGTTGATGGACTGGTTCAGGCCCGCGGCCTTCTGCGCCGCCTCGTCCATATCCTCGCCGCCCTTCACGCAGCCGGGGTAGGCCGCGCCGAAGGCGAAGTGGCAGGAGGCGTTCTCATCGAACAGGGTGTTGTAGAACAGGATGCCGCTCTGGCGGATGGGGGAATCGTAGGGCACCAGCGCCGCCTCCCCCAGGTAGTGGGAGCCTTCGTCCAGGTCGATGGACCGGCGCAGCACCTCCTCGCCCTCTTCGGCGTGCACATCCACAATGCGGCCACCCTTGAGCTCCAGCCAGAAGTCCCGCACCAGGTTGCCGTTGAGAGCCAGGGGCAGGGCGGCGCAGACCCGCCCGTCCACCCCGTCCCACCGGGGGGCGGTGAAGATCTCCTCGGTGGGGATGTTGGGCAGGTATTCCACTCCCTCGGTGGTATGGCCGGTGGCCCCAGCCCAGACGTGGTTATCCGGCAGGAGCACGGTGAGGTCGGTGCCCAGGGAGTTGGTGTAGCGGAGGCTGGCAAACTGGTGCTCGTTGAGCACCCGGCACCGGCGGGCGGTAGCCGCCACGTGTTTCTGCCAGCGTTCCACCGCCCTTCCGTCCCCGGTGATGCGGCACACAGAAAAGACGGCGTTCCACAGCGCGTCCAGGGCATCCTCCCCCTTCTTGTCTGGAAAGGCCTTCTCCGCCCAGGCCGGGGTGGGGAACGCCGCCACGCACCACTGGAAGCGGTTGGCGGTCATGGCATCGAAGTAGGGCCGCGTGGAGGGGCCGCTGGCCTTGCGGCGGGCCTGGATGCGGGCGGGATCCACCCCGCGCAGCAGCTCCGGGTCGGAGCCGGTGAAGGACAGCCGGGGGCACTTATGCTCCAGATACCAGTCGATCCGGGCCTTCATATAACTGGGATACTCGTGGAACACAGCCTCGTCTGCCCGGAGGTAGCTCTCCCGGGTGATGGCGTCGTCGCTGTAGTTGACCACCACGTTCCGGGCCCCGCAGTCGTAGCAGGCGGACACGCACAGGCGGGTGAGCTGGGCAAATTCGATGCTGCTCTCAATGCTGGGGGTCTGCCCCGGCTGGACGTTCAGGCCCACCTCCACCAGCAGATGGGCGTATTCCTTGAGCTTGGCTTCAAAGTTTTCTACCATGTGGCGTATCTCCTTTTGTGAGCTGGTCACTTTGCCAGAAACTTCCGGCGCTCTCACGACCATATATGGAAATTATACCATATCGAAACAGGAAACACAATTCGAATTGCATTTTTTTCTGCGGGGGTGTATAATGGCCTATCTTTTTAGTGAGGTAAAGGAGTGAAGTTCCATGCTGACCACCGTGATCCCCCAGGGATATGCCCCCCTGCTCAACCTGTACGACACCCAGAAGGCCATCGGCCTTTTAAAGCGCCTGTTTGAGGACGACCTGGGCGGTTCCCTGAACCTGCGCCGGGTGTCCGCCCCCTTGTTTGTAGAGGCGTCCACCGGATTGAACGACGATTTGAACGGCGTGGAGCGGGCGGTGTCCTTCGACGTGCCCGACGCGGGGAGGGACGCCCAGGTGGTCCACTCCCTGGCCAAGTGGAAGCGCATGGCCCTCCACCGCTACCAGTTCTCGGTGGGGGAGGGGCTGTATACCGACATGAACGCCATCCGCCGGGACGAGGAGCTGGACAACCTTCACTCCGTCTATGTGGACCAGTGGGACTGGGAGAAGGTCATCGCCCCCCGGGACCGGAACGCGGACTACTTAAAAGGCGTGGTGAAAATCATCGTCAACGCCCTGGCCGGCACCCAGGCCACCCTGCGCTCGGTTTACCCCCAGCTTACCACCCTGCCCCTCATTGACCGGGAGGTGTCCTTCGTCACCGCCCAGGAGCTGGAGGACCTGTGGCCCGAGCTGTCCCCCAAGGAGCGGGAGGACGCCTGGGTCAAGGACCACCCCACCACCTTCCTCATGGGCATCGGCGGAGCGCTGAAGTCGGGCAGGCCCCACGACGGCCGGGCCCCGGACTACGACGACTGGGCGCTGAACGGGGATATCCTGCTTTGGAACTCCCTGCTGGGCCGTGCCTTTGAGATTTCCTCCATGGGCATCCGGGTGAGCCCGGAATCCCTGGACCGGCAGCTGTCCGTCTCGGGATGCGACCACCGCCGGGAGCTGCCCTTCCACAAGGCGCTGCTGGCGGGGGAGCTGCCCCTGACCATCGGCGGCGGCATCGGCCAGAGCCGGGTGTCCATGTACCTCCTGGGCAAGGCCCACATCGGCGAGGTGCAGGCCAGCATCTGGGACCCCCGGACGCTGGAGGCGTGTAAGGAAGCAGGGGTTATTCTGCTGTGAGATGTGGGCCCTGCCCATCGCCGCAAGTGCGGCGTACGAGTATTTTGCCGCAGGCAAAATCTCGGCGCAAGGCGGGATTCATTCCCGCCGCGCAAGTCAAATCCAAAGGGGCCCCCATGGGGCTTGAACCATGGGGAACAAGGCCCACATCGGCGAGGTGCAGGCCAGCATCTGGGACCTCCGGATGCTGGAGGCGTGTAAGGAAGCAGGGGTTATTCTGCTGTAAAAGCGGAGGTTATTCTGCCATGAGAGAAAACGAGTTTGAGGACGGGCGCAGGGGCAGCTTCAACGCCGGGAGCGCGGCCAAGGCGGGCATCAGCTTCGGAAGCGCCCTGGCCATGGTCATCAGCTATACCACCTGGCGGTCCGTTGGCTGGGCCATTTTTCACGGGCTGCTGAGCTGGGTGTATGTTGTCTATTTTATCCTGCGCTATTGACCCCAGGGCGGGAGACGCGCCGGGAGGCGGCGGGCCCCCGCTGTGGAAGGCATGAAAAAACGGCGGCAGAGGGAACTCCCTCTGCCGCCGCTGTATTTTGTGGGGTGCGCTCAGCTGCGCTGCATAAAGGCCAGCAGCATCACCGCGGCGTCCCCGCGGGTGGCGGCCTGACTGGGATTCAGCCGGCCCGCGCTGTCGCCTTGCACCACGCCGATGGCCTGGGCCAGCGCGGCGTATCCCAGCATGGCGTCTGGAATCTGATCCTGGTCGGAGAAATCTGTCCGGTAGATGCCCTGGAGCTGGGCGGCCGGCCGGTAGCCGCCGGCGTCCAGCAGAATCCGGATGACATCCATCCGGGACAGGGGCTGGCTGTCCTTCCGCTCGTCCCGCTGAAGCGCTCCCATCCCGTAGACCGCCCGGTAGACCTGGTCGGCGTCGCCGTCGGCCAGGTGGTCGGGGTCAACCAGGACGCCCTGAGTGCTGGCCAGCAGGGCCGCCAGGTCCAGCTGGGTCAGCTTCTGGCTGGGGCGGAACCTGCCTCCGGCGTAGCCAATGCCGTAATCCGCCAGCGCCTCGGCGGCGTTTTTGGCAGGGGACCCCGCCAGATCGTCATACCGCACGCTGTGGGGCTCCACGGCAGGCTGGAAGACCGGCTGGCCGGTTTTGGCGTCGATGCCCGCGGCGCTCTTCTCCGGCGCGGTCAGCTGCCAGCCCAGCTTTAGGCTGTTCAGGGCGCAGTAGCCCATCTCAGCCAGGGGGGCGTATTCCGGGTCGGAGAGGTCCAGCTTCTGGGGCACCGCCACATAGCCCTTGGTGACCTGGAAGGTGCTGAAATAGGCACTGAGGGCCTTTCCCTCGGAGATGACGCCGTCCGGGCTGTCGAACTTCACGTTCTGCGTCCAGGACTGGGAGTAGGAACACACAGAGCCGTCAACGGCGTCGATGCCCACCGTAAACTGGTCGGCGGGGAAGAAATACCCGTTGGCTTTCCGGGCGTACTGGAAGCCCCAGACGCCGTAACGGCCGTTTTCCTGGCCGGAGCCGGCGGTATAGGCCGCGCACAGGGAGAACCGGTCCTTCTGCTGGGCGGAGAGGAATTCCTCGGCCGTCTTGCGGGCGGCGGCCTCGTCCACCTTTTTGACCTCGCTGCCGTCCCAATGGCCGGAGCTCTGCACCGACATCAGCGCGCCGGTTTTGGCGTCCAGGGTCACCCACCGGCGCAGAGTCTCGTCCTCCGACCGCTTGGCGTAGGTGAGCCGGGCCACGATGACGGAGGCGCCGTCCATTTTCTGCTCCTGATAGGAGGCGGAGGCCAGACCGTAGCTGCCCAGCCCCAGCTGGGAGACGGCCCTGGCCCTCTGGTCCAGCGCCTCCTTGCCCAGCGTGCCCTTCAGCTTTTCCGCGCCCAGCTGCTCCGCCTGGGTCAGGCCGCCGCCGGTCTCGGCGTCGGCCGTGGGCGCGTTCAATTTCAGATCCTTGTCGATGCCGGCCTCGTTTTTTCCATCCCTGCCCAGTTCCTCATACAGCTTGGTCAGGTTGACCAGCTTGCCGGCGGCGTCGTCCACATAAAAGCTGTCGATGGGGTTGGGCAGGTAGCGCAGGACCGCCGTGCTGCTGCCCTCTTCCAGCACATACTCCAGCCGGAGGGACAGGGTGTCCCGGAGCAGGGACTCAGCCGCGGCCTGCTTTGTGTGGAAGCTGGCGGCGGGCACTGTGCCGATATAGCCGGTTTCCAGGCTGTCCCGGTGGAACTGGGCCACGGTGTAGTCCGAAGCCCGCACCGTCAGGGAAAAGCGCAGGGGGGAGGGGCAGCCGTTGAGCAGGATAGTCCCCCGGAAATAGTACCGGGTCTGCCGCAGGGAGTTCTCACTGCTGGCGGCGGCGTCCAGGTCCACCGTCTCCCCGGAGCCCAGCACCCGCTTCAAAAATGCGGACGCCGCCTCCTTTGCCTTGGCCTGGTCGCCTGTGGGCAGGTGGAGGGGGGTGCTGTCCCGGTCGTCCTCCGAGCTGTAGCGGTAGCAGCTCAGGATGCTGCCGGACTCAGAGGCCGTGATCTCCAGAGAACCGTCCTCCCCGCTCCAGCTCAGCCGCCATGTAGGGGCCAGTTCGCCCTCGGTGAGCTGTCCGCTGAAGTTCTGATATCCCTCGGTGTCCAGAGCCAGGGTGTCCTTCACCTTCCGGGTGACGGCGGCCAGACGGTCCGCGCTGTCCCCGGTTCCGGCCGCGTATCCGGGCGCGGCCATGGTAAACGCCAGAGCGGAGGCCAGCATGATGGACAGAATTCGCTTTTTCATGATTTCTTCCCCTTTCCTGGAATTCAGGGCGGCGCCCCGAATTCGGTCTGCTGGCAAGGTCGCGCATTGAAAAGCCAGCGTGTCTATTGATAAAGACGCATTTCAAAGCGGATGGTCACACCAATTTCGAACTCCCGTGAAAAATTTGGCAGCCGACCGCGCCGGTGTCGGAGCTGCGGCGGGCCGGGGCGGCTTTCCGCTTCGAGCTCACGCCCATGACGCCTCCGCTCCCGCCGCGATGGTGAAACGGATTGTGACATCCTCCGTCTGATCCGTGTGGACAGTGAGGACGGCGTGCCCCGCCCTGCCCAGGGTGCGGAGGTAGGTTCCGCACATACCGCCCTCCGCCGCGGCCACGGCGGGTCCGGCCAGCTGCGCCTCTCCGGACAGGGAGAAGGACACGGGCAGCTGGACATAGGGGGCCGGATTTCCGTTTTCGTCCAGCACCCGAACCCGGACTGCCGCCATATCGTAGCTGTCCCCTTCCCACAGGGCGGTGCGGCTTGCCTTCACCTCCAGATGGAGCTTGGCGGAGGGACGGCAGGTGACGCTGGCGACGGTTTTGCCGTCCTTGAGGCCGTCAAACCGCCATGCGGTGGCCTCGCCGCCCCAGTTGGCCACGTATTTGCCGTAGAGCTCCGCGCCGTCCTGCGCTTTCAGGCCGCAGCGCGCCATGGCCCGGCGCAGTTTCGCCTTGTCCTTGGCGGGCAGGCCCGCCGGCCCGTCGCAGTTCCGGGCGGCCAGCAGGCACTCCCGGATCACCCTGGCTTCGGCGGGCGGGAAGCCCTCCTGGCTCTCCAGCAGGTCCCCGATGGTGTCGTCCGCCACAAAGGGGGGATGGGGCAGGGCGGTCCACTCCGACCGGCGCAGCTTGGTGACGAACACGCCGTTCTTGTACAGGGCCACCTCGTCCGCGTTGGAGAACACGTACACAGTCCCCAGCTGTCCGGCGGGGTAGTCCCCGATGTCCATGGGGGAACCCACCGCCAGCACGGGGGTTTCCTCTCCCTGGCTGGCGTAGGCCGCGGCGGCCAGCTTGGGGTTGCGGAAGGCATCCAGCACCCCGTGGTAGCACACCCGGTCGCCTGAGCCGAAATCCTGATGGGTGGGGTAGTCGAACATACACCAGCCGAAACATCCGGCGTGCTCCCGGAGCGCCGCGTTCTGCACCCGGATATGGCGCAGGGCGTGTTCCTGCCGCCTCGCCCAGGTGTCCCAGGGCTTGACGGGGAACATATGTCCGTTGCATTCGGAGATGAGCAGGGCCTTTCCGGCGTCAGGCGTCACCGCCTTTTTGGGCATGGCCCCGGGGGTGTGCCCGTTGTGGGAGAAGTCGTTGTAGGCGTACACGTCCTCCAGCAGGCGGCTTTTTCTCAGATTGCGCACTCCGGAGGTCTGGCGGCTGGGGTCCAGCGCATGGGCGGCGGCGTTGGTGCGGGCGTAGAGCTCATCGTCGTCCCGGCTCTCGTTGATGCGCACGCCCCACAGCACGATGGAGGGGTGGTTTCGGTACTGGAGCACCATCTCCCGGACGTTCTCCACCGCCTGATCCTTCCAGCCCTCGTCCCCGATGTGCTGCCAGCCGGGAATTTCGGTAAACACCAGCAGGCCCAGCCGGTCGCACTCGTCCAGAAAATACTGGCTCTGGGGGTAGTGGCTGGTGCGCACGGCGTTGCAGCCCAGCTCTTCTTTCAAAATGCGTGCGTCCTCCCGCTGGAGGGATTCCGGGGCGGCGTAGCCGATATAAGGGTAGCACTGGTGGCGGTTCAGGCCCCGCAGGAAGGTCTTTCTGCCGTTGAGATAGAAGCCGTCCGCCTGAAATTGGGCCGTGCGGAAGCCAAACGCCGTTTCCTGGCAGTCCAGCTGCGCCCCGTCCGGGGCCAGCAGGCGGACGCGGCAGGTATAGAGGCGGGGGTGGCCGGTGTCCCAGGGCTGGGCGTCCGGGACGGCGGCGGTCCCCGGCATACCGGACCACACCGTTTCTCCGGCATTGTCCAGGATGGAGACCTCAATCTGCCCCCCCTCCGGCGCGCCGTCTGTCTCGACCTTGATGCTTGCCGTGGTCAGGCTGGGGGTGGTAACGTAAACGCCGGAGATGCACCCGCTCTCCCGCACGTCCAGCCACGCCTCCCGGTACAGCCCGCCGTAGGTCAGGTAATCCACCACAAAGCCGAAGGGGGGGATGGCGGGATTTTCGGTGGTGTCCAGCTTTACCGCCAGCAGGTTGTCTCCGCCCTCCTTTACCAGCCCGGTGAGCTCCACCCGGAAGGCGGTGTACCCGCAGCGGTGGGTGGCCGCCTCCACGCCGTTGACGTATACCGTGGCGATGTGGGCCGCGCCGTCCAGCTGGAGGAACAAGCGCCTGCCCGCCAGCGGCCGGGGGATATTCAGCGCCCGGCGGTAGCCGCACAGCATCTGGTAATCAGCCGGGTCAACGCAGTGCAGGGGCAGCTCCCTGCACGTGTGGGGCAGGCGGACCGCCTGGGCCTGGCCGCCCCCCGCAGAAAATTCCTCGCTCCACCTGGGGGTGAACTCCCAGCCGCCGCACAAGCTGTATTTCATTGCCCTGCCTCCTGACTGAATTTTTTGAAACAATCCGAGCAAGTTCCGATGGCTCTATTTTATCTGACGAAGAGCTGATGTGTCAAGAAGGCTTGGGGGGGGCCGCAGCTGTTTTCCCCAGAAGCGGTTACCGTACTGCTGGAGCGGAGCGCCCGCGGCGTGCCAGGGGCGGCCTTTTGAAAACTCTCCGTTGCCAACGGCGGCGGTTTGTGGTATCATGACAGGGTAAGCAACGACAAACCCGCCGGGCAGGGGAGGGAGCACATTGAACATCCATGAATCTGCTGAAAACTATCTGGAGGCCATCCTGGCCCTGGGGGAACGGGGCCCTGTGCGGTCCATCGACGTGGCCCAGTATTTGAATTTTTCCAAGCCCAGCGTCAGCCGGGCCATGAGCCTGCTGCGGGAGGGGGGCTTTGTGGTGGTGGACGAGGGGGGGTTCCTCGGCCTGACCGCGGAGGGGCTGGAGATCGCCCAGCGCATTTACGAGCGGCACCTGCTGCTCACCCGCTGGCTCATCCACCTGGGGGTGTCTGAGGACGTGGCGGCACAGGACGCCTGCCGCATTGAGCACGACCTCAGTGTGGAGTCCTTCGACGCCCTGCGGGAACATATCAACCGGGACCTGGGGATCGAATAACGCAGGCGGGGCCGCCGCTTTTCAGCGGCGGTTCCGCATTGTCACGCCGGGCTGCGCGGTTCCAGGTCCTCCGTCTGCGCCCAATCCCGCCCGGCGTTTCACGCCTCCGTGGGCTCTCTGGCTCCGCTCCGGCCACAGACCGCCGCTCCGTTTTCCTCCGTGTTCCTGATTTCTCCGCACAGGTTCTCAGCAAACAGCCTGCGCACCTCATCCAGGCCGCCCGCCTGTCCCAGCGCCCACATCAGCTTGGTGACGGCCCCCTCGGTGGTCATGTCGTACCCCTGGATGACCCCTTGCGCCAGGGCTTTCTGCCCCGCTTGGTAGAGGGAGAAGTCGCTGCTCTCGTACAGGCACTGCGAGCACACCACCACAGCCATCCCGGCCTGGGCGGCGTTGTGGAGCTTTTCAATGAGATTGCGGCGGATGAAGTGGAGCCCGCCCGCGCCGAAAGCCTCGATCACCACCCCGCGGTAGTGCATCCGCAGCAGCATATCGAAGATTTCCGGGTCCAGCCCCGGGGTGAGCTTGATGAGGAACACCTGCTCGCACAGCCTGTCCCGCAGGACGCAGGGGCCGGATACGCGGGGGATAGCCTCCTCCCGGAGGGTGAGCCCCGCGCCGTTGACCACCGCCACGGGGGGCCAGTTCACGCTGTCAAAGGCGGAAAAATCGGTGGTGTGGGTTTTGACGGCCCGGCAGCCCAGGATAACCTTTCGCCCGAAGGCCAGAAACACTCCCGGCCGGCCTGACGCCGCCATGGCGAAGGCGGTGCGCAGGTTGTCCAGGCCGTCGGTGAGGGGGTGCTCAATGGGCAGCTGGGCCCCGGTGAGCACCACGGGTATGCCGATGCCCCGCACCATGTAGGACAGGACGGAGGCGGTGTACGCCATGGTGTCGGTGCCGTGGGACACCACGATGCCGTCAAAATCCTCCCGGGCTTCGAAGACGTGGCGGGCGATGAGCCGCCACTCCTCAGGCTGGATGTTGGATGAGTCCAGGTGCAGAATGTCCCGGACGGTGAGGGCATAGCTGTCCCCCAGCGCCCCCAGGTAGCGGGTGAGGGCCGCGCCGTCCAGCCCGGGAGCCAGCCCTTCCTCGGTGAGCCGGGAGGCGATGGTCCCCCCGGTGGTGAGCAGGAGAATGCGCTTCATGGGACGCCTCTTTTCGTGTATATAAATGGGAACACACCCCCAGTATACGATATGCCGGGCCGCTTTTCAAGTGTATTGTCATGGGTGGGGAATCCTGCTATACTGGGTCAATAACGATGCTGGAGGAAAGCTTGATGAAATATGATCTTCTGATTGTGGGCGGCGGCCCCGCGGGGCTCACCGCCGCCATTCACGCCCGGGCCCGGGACAAGTCCGTGCTGGTGATTTCCAACGACCCGCTGGCCTCCCCCCTGTGCAGGGCCCCGGCCATGGCCAACTATCCCGGCCTGCCCGGCGTCACCGGCAGGGAGCTGGTGGAAAAGCTGGTGGAGCAGGCCGGGGGCATGGGCGCGGAGTTCCGGCAAGGCCGCGCCCTGTCGGTCATGCCCATGGGGAAGTCGGTCATGGTGTCGGTGGAGAACGACGCTGTGGAGGGCTGCGCCGTTATTCTGGCCCTGGGGGTGTCCCGGGCCGCGCCCCTGCCGGGGGAGGCGGAGCTGCTGGGCCGGGGGGTGAGCTACTGCGCCACCTGCGACGGGATGTTCTATCGGGGAAAATCCGTGGTGTGCGCCGGGGACGCGCCCAACTTCGGCGAGGAGGTGGAGTTTCTGCGCTCCATCGGCTGCGAGGTGGCGGTGAAGCGGCTGGCGGGCCTGTCCATCCTGGGGGAGGACAGGGTTGCCGGCGTGCGGGACGCGGCGGGGGAGACCACCCCCTGCGACGGGGTGTTTCTGCTGCGCGCGTCCATCGCGCCCGCCCGGCTGGCCCCGGGGCTGGCGCTGGAAGACGGCTATATCAAGGTGGACGGGCGCATGGCCACCAGCCTCCCGGG
>CAJUOT010000056.1 GCA_910588135.1 uncultured Oscillospiraceae bacterium
GGTTCCGTCGGCTCCGTCGGCGCCGTCCGTCTTGTCCCCGTCCTCGCCTTCGTCCTTGTCCACCACGCCCTGGTCGCCCTGAATCTCAGGCAGTCTGCCCACGGCCATGATCTGGTTCAGCGCGTAGGTCTCCACGTTGCCCTTGCCGTCCTTGCCGAAGATGACCTGCTGGCCGTTGGACACGCCGGTGCCGACCACCACAACCTCCCGCTCTTCCAGGCTGTTGCCCTCCACAATGCCGATGGTGACCACCTTGCCCACCAGGGAGCTGGCATAGGTCATGATGCTGGTCTCGTTCATGTTTGTGATGGCGGTGATCATCTGCATCTGCACCATCTGGTTCATCATCTCGCTGGTATCCATGGCGTTGTCGATGCTCTGGTTCTGGAGCTGCACGATCATCAGCTGGAGGAAGTCCTGCATATTCAGCTCGGTGTTCCCCTTGCGGCTGGTGCTCTTGTCCGCCTTGGGCGTGTTGACCGCTTTGGTCAGGTTGGCGATGTCCGCCATGGAATACTGGCTGGTTCCCATAGAAATCCGCTCCTTTCGCTTAGAATTCCCCGTCCGCGGGGATGAGGCCCAGCCGCAGCTGCTGCATGAAGTCCTGGGCGCTGGTGTGCTCCCGGCGGCTGCGGCGCTGCTGCTCCCGGCCGTCCTGGGCGTGGCCGTTGTGCCCGTCGTAGCTCTGCTGCTGGTTCTGGTTCTGCTGGCTCTCCGGCTGGCGCTGAATCTCCACCTGGACGCTCTCCCGCACCCGGCTGCCCAGCAGCTCCTCCAGGTGGGAGGCATGGCGCTCCAGGAGGGCTCTGGTGTCGTCGTTGCGGGCGCTGATGGCCACGGCCAGAACGCCGCCGCTCTTCATGCTCACCTGCACGGTAACCTCGCCCAGGTTCTCCGGGGTCAGCCTGACGCTCACCGTGGACTCGCCCTTTTGCAGCGCCTGTGCCACCGCCGCGTCAATCTGCTCGGCCGCGTCGGCCCCGTCGGTCTGCTCCAGGTCGTAGGTCTCTCCCACCTTCACGGGCGCGGCCTCCACATCGTGGAAAATCTGCTGGGGGGCCTGCTCTGCGTCGGTGATCTCCACCTGGCTGTCCTCCCCATCCTCTTCCTGGGGCTGGAGCTCCTTCACCGCCTGCTGGATGGTCTGGCCGGCCTCCTGGCTGACCACCTCTTCCAAGAGCTGCGCGGGGCCGTGCTCCACGGTGGGGTCGGTGGCCTCCAGCATCGCGTCGGCCTGGGGGTCGGACACGTCCGCCGCCGGGGCGCCTGCTGCGCCGTCCACCAGCTGCTGCAGCTGCCGCATCTGGCCCTCGTCCAATCCGGCGACCGGGATCAGCACTCTGGTCCCGTCCAGCTCCGCCTGGACGTAGCTTCCGGGCATCAGCACCTGCCCCGTCTCTGGCTGGTAGTACGCCACGTTGGGCTGGGTCACGGCGTAGCCCTGTTCGGCCAGCTTTTTCACCTGTTCCAGGGTGTTCTCCGTCTTTTCAGCCGGGGCCTTGTCCTTTTTCGGGGCAATGGCCTCCGTCTTGCCCTTCCCCTCGGTCTTGGGCCGTTCCTCCAGCAGCGGGTCCTTCGCCTGGGATTTCTCCTCCAGCAGCTTCTGGAATTCGTCCGTCTCGCCGCCCTTGCCCGCCTTGGGCAGCTGGGTGGCGTTGGCCATAGTCTGGAGCATCGCCATTGTCACATTTGCCTGTTCCATTTCTCTTGCACCTCCTTTCCGTCTGTGAGATATCTATTTCCAAACGGCGTTGACGCCGGTTTGGACCCCAAATATTTTATGCGCCGATGCTGGCGCGGGCCCTGGCGGAGCTGACAAACTCGTCGATGAGGTTCTCCTCGCTCTTCTGCACCGCCTTATTGTACAGCTCCAGCTTCTTGTCCTTCAGCTTTTCAATGGAAGAGGTGTCGATCTTGGCGTCCACCACTTCCTGGCGCTTGGCCTCCTCCTGCCTTTTCAGCTCTTCCAGCTTTTCTGTCTCCCGCTGAATGTCCGCCTCCAGCACCCGCAGGCCGTTCTGGTAGAACATGGCGTCCATAATGGTCAGCCCCTCGGCCTTGCGCTGGCGGTATTCCTCGTTGCAGTCCCGGTAGTCCTGCCACACCGCCTCCAGCACGTCCTCCTGCTCCCGGACCTGGGCCAGGATGGCGGCGTGCTCGCCCTTGAGGGCGTCCAGCACCTGCTGCTTGTAGGCCAGCACCGAATCCAGGGCAAATTTGAATTTCTTCATCTCTCTTCAGCACCTCGCGGGGTTATTTCAGCAGCTCGGCCATTTTTTCCACGCACTGTTCGTAGGAAAAGGCCTCGTTCACATCCTGGGTCAGAAAATCATTCACCGCGTCGATCTTGGACATGGCGTAGTCCAGCTTACGGTTGCTCCCCGGCTTGTAGGCCCCGATGGCCACCAGATCGGCGTTCTTCTCATACACGCTCATGATATCCCGGATACGGGAGGCCAGCTGCCTGTGCTCCGGGGATACAATCTCCACCATCAGGCGGGAGATGCTGGCGCTCACGTCAATGGCCGGATAGTGGTTGGAGTTGGCCAGCTGCCGGGAAAGCACGATATGTCCGTCCAGAATGCCGCGCACGGTATCGGCGATGGGCTCGTTGGTGTCGTCGCCCTCCACCAGCACGGTGTACACCCCGGTGATGGAGCCCCGGCTGAAATTACCGCTGCGCTCCAGGAGCTTGGGCATTTCCGCGTACATGGAAGGGGTATAGCCCCGGGCCACCGGCGGCTCTCCGATGGCGAGGCCGATCTCACGCTGGGCCATGGCGAAGCGGGTGAGGGAGTCCATCATCAGCAGCACGTCGTACCCCTGGTCCCGGAAATACTCTGCGATGCCTGTGGCCACGCTGGGGCATTTCATGCGCAGCATGGCGGGCTGGTCGGAGGTGGCCACCACCAGGATGGACCGCTTCATCCCCTCTTCGCCCAGGTCCTTCTCCACAAACTCCAAAACCTCGCGGCCGCGTTCGCCCACCAGGGCGATGACGTTGATATCCGCGGTGACGTTTTTCGCAATCATGCCCATCAGCGTGGATTTCCCCACGCCGGAGCCCGCGAATATCCCAATGCGCTGGCCCTTGCCGATGGTAATCATCCCATCAATGGCCTTCACGCCGAACTGGATGCGCTCCCGGATCGGGGGGCGCTGCAGGGGGTTGATGTAACCGCCGCCCACGCAGTAGGAGGTCCCCCCCTCGAAGGGGCCCTTGCCGTCGATGGGCTGGCCCAGGGCGTTGATGATGCGCCCCCGGAGGAATTCGCCCACCTGGAGGGTGAGCTGCGCGCCGGTGTTGCGCACGAAGTTGCCCGCCGAGATGCCGCTCATGTCCGAGTAGGGCATGAGCAGGATGTGGTCGTTCTTGAACCCCACCACCTCGGCGGTGACCTGCCCGCCGGAGTCGCCGTTGTAAATGCGGCAGATGTCCCCCACGGCGGCGCGTCCGCCGGAGGCCTCGATGGACATACCCACAATATTTTCAATTTTCCCCGTCAGGCTGTAGGGCTCCGCGTTGTACACCTGGCGGGTCATCTGCTGAAATACGGAAGGCATGATCTTCTCCACCGGCCTGTGCCTCAGGGCTTCCTTCCCGGCCGGGGAGAGCGGGAAGCCCTGTTCCCTTGATTAAAACAAACTGATGCCGGACGCGCTGTTGGCGGTGTCCGTGAGGATGGTGCGCAGGTTGTTCAGCTGGGTGGCGGCGCTGGCGTCCACGATCTCGTCGGGCATCTCAATGACGCAGGTGCCCGATTCGTCGTCCGCCATGGGGATGATGCGCACCCGGTCGGACAGGGCGTTGAGCGCCCCGGACAGGGAGGCGGGAATCTGGCTGAGCCGCTTGGCGTCGCACTCGGAAATATAGATATGGACCCATTCCTTTTTCTTGCGCTTGTCGATGGCGGTCTGGATCATCCGGCTGATGACGTCGGCGCTGCTTTTCAGGCTGACGCACACCACCTTCTCCGCCACCGCCAGGGCCAGGTCCCGCAGGTCGTCCACGCTCTGGTCCATCTGCCGGTCCAGCGCCACGCTGGCCTGCCCCAGAAAGCGGTGGACCTCCTCCTCCAGGCGCTGGGCCTGCTCCTCCCGGAGCCGCCTGGACTCCTCGGCGGCCTGGGCCATCCCGGCCGCGTAGCCCTCCTGGTATCCCCCGTCCCGGGCGGCAGCAAATACATTCTCCGCCTCCCGGTCGGCGTCGTCCCTGGCCTGTTTCAAAATGCGTTCCGCGTCCCGCCGGGCGTCGGCCAGGATCTCCCCCGCCTGGATCTGGGCAAAGGTGATGGGGCTCTCCTTTACCTCCGGTTCCGGCTCCTCCTCCGGCTCCGGGTCGGACAGGAGCACGTCAAACCCCTCCTCCTCCGGCTCCGGTTCCGGGGGCAGCTCCTCCGGGACGGGCGGCGCCTCTTCCCGCTCCGGCTCCACCACCAGCTCCGCCGCGTCGGGGAAGCGGTAGGGCTCGGCCTTCGCCTTGGAAAACGCTTTGAATATATTAGGCAATGATATCGTCCTTTCCACCCTTGGCGATCACGATCTCGTTCTTCTCCTCCAGATCGCGGATGATATCCACAATGCGCTGCTGCGCGTCCTCCACATCCTTCATGCGGACATTGGTGGTGATCTCCAGGTCGTCCCGGATATTCTGGGCCATACGGGTGGACATATTGCTGAGCAGCTTCTTGGAGACGTCCTCGTTGGCCGCCTTGAGGGCCAGCACCAGATCCCGCGGGTCGCAGTCCCGGACGAAGCGCTGCACGGAGCGGTCGTCCATGGTGATGATATCCTCGAATACAAACATACGCTTGCGGATCTCGTCGGCCAGCTCCTGGTCGTAGGCGGACAGGCCGTCGAAAATGTTCTTCTCGCTGGTGCGGTCCAGGTTGTTCATCACGTTGGCCACGTAGTCGATGCCGCCCACCTTGACGTTGGCGGTGGTGACAATGCTGGAGAACTTCTTGCGCATCTCCGCCTCAATGATCTTGACGGCGGTGGGGGATACGCTCTCGATCTTGGCCATGCTCCCCACCACCTGAATCTGCCGCTTCTCGTCCAGCTGGGCGATGACCCCGGCGGCCTTGTCGGGGTCCACGTAGGACAGCACCAGGGAGATGGTCTGGGGCCGCTCGTTCTGGAGGGCGGAGAACAGGGACTTCTCGTCCGCCTTCTCCATAAACGAGAAGTTGCGGTTCTGGAGGGACTTGGTCACCTTGCCCAGCAGCTCATCCGCCGTCTGGGCGCCGTACGCCTTCTCCAGCACCGTGCGGGCATATTCCAGCCCGCCCTCGGTGACCGCCCGGTTGGTGCGGCACAGCTGGTAGAACTCCTGAAGAATCGCCTCGGTCTGCTCCGAGCCCAGGAAGCCCATCTTGGCCACTTCCAGCGTGAGCTGCTCCACGTCCTCCGGGTCCATGTGCTTATAGAGCGCGGACGCCCGTTCCACCCCCAGGGCGATGATGACGGTGGCGGCCCGCTGCGCGCCGGTGAGGGGAATCTCATTGGGGATGGGCTTCTTGCCCTTGGCCTCGGGGGGGGGCGCTTTCTGTTCCGCGATTGCGACTGCGGCCGCGGCCGCTGCGTCAGCCATTGTCTCCATCCTCCTTCAGCCAGCTCTTGATGAGCAGCGCGGCAACTTCCATATTTTCGTCCACATAGTCCCGAATGTTCTGCCGCAGTTCCATGCTCCGCTCGGTGTGCAGTTCCATCACATCCGCGCCGGCCACGGGATTCCCGTTCTCGTCCAGCACGGGCTGGATGACGGGTTGGCCGTCCGGCCCGATCTCCACCTGTCCGGGCATGGCCGTGGCCAGCAGCTCCTCCACGGCCTTCTGCTCCTCCGCCTGCTTTCTCTTTTTCCTGCGGCGGACCAGCAGGATAACCGTGACCAGGATCACAACAAACAGCAGCAGCCCGCCCAGGGCAGCGTACACCACCCACTCGGGAATGCCCAGCCGCTCGAAGAAGGTGCGCTCAGGCTCGGGCTCCGGCGCGCGGTAGAACGCGTCGTTCAATACGGTGATCTTCCGGGCCAGATACTCCTCGGCGGTCATGCCCTCGGGCAGCTCCAGGGGGGGCACGATGCCGGCGGCGGTGGCTACGGCGGCGCTCACCCGGTCCACGTTCACCATCGGGTTGGTCACCGAGTCGATGGCCACCGACACGGTCACATTGGTCAGCGTGCCGGCGGTGATGGTCATCTGGGTCTGGGTCTTGGAATTGTCGAACTCAATCTGCCCCTCGCCCACCAGGCGGGCCAGGGCTTCCGCCAGGGTCTCCCCCTCCTCCACATAGGTGGGCAGGTCGGAGTTGGAGGAGGTCCCCACAATGCCGCCGGCGGCCACGTCGTCCCCCACCCGGACCTGATAGGAGTAGAACCGGCTGCCGATGATGCCGGCGCCGTTGGTGGAGCCGTCCTCGGCAAACTTGGGCAGGTGGACCACGTATTCGTTGACCGTCTTATCCCCCAGCTCCACCGTGCAGTTGACGGCCACCTTCACGTTGTCTTCACCGTAGATACCGGCTAAGTACTGGTAAATCTCATCTTGGAGCCTGTCGTTCCACTCCTGTTCCAGCTGGAGCTTCAGCCTTGAGGCGGCCTGGGCGTCGCTCACGCCGCTGCCCGTGCCGTCATAGGGATTGCCGTCGCTGTCCTCGATGGTCACGTCCTTGACGTTCAGCCCGGCCACGCCGCTGGCGATGTAGTTGCGGATGGCGTTGGCCTGCCTGTCGGTCAGGGTCCTGCCGTTCTGCATATAGAGCATCACGCCGGCGGACGCCTCCACCCGGTTGTTGCTGTCCAGCACATAGCTGTGATCCTCGCCCAGGTTGATGGTCACTTCCACGTCCCGCACCCCGGGGAACTGGCGGATGGTCTTTTTGTAGCTCTCAATGAGGGCGTCCAGCTCGGCCACGCGCCGCTCGGTCTCGGTGGACAGGGCGCCCACCCGCTCAAAATACCCGCTGTAGGTCGAGTTGGCGCTGGAGTACTGCTCCTGGAGCAAGCGGGCCTTCAGCGAGGGGGCCTGGCCCTCCGGCACCAGGATAGTGCCGGAGCCCTCCACCTTGTAGTCTGTGACCCCCTGCTCCTGAAGCCAGCTCTGCACAGTGGCCATTTCCTCGCCGGTCGCCCCGGCGATCAGGGTGGCGTAGGGCCTCGTATTCAGGAAAATCACAATGCCGATGGCCAGCGCAGCCACCGTGACGGCAATGATAATCCAGATTTTTTTGGAAACTTTCCCAAGGGCCGTTTTCACCTTTTCCCAGTAGCCCTTCAGCTTTTCCATGTTCAAGCCCCATCAACCCCGCTTCTCCGCGTTCTTTCTCCTGTGCTGCCGCGCCGCTCAGATGTTCATGTTCCTCAGCTCGTTATACGCGGTCAGGGCGCGGTCACGCAGCTGAATGAGCAAGCTCACCGAGAGCTCCGCCTTATACCCGGCGATCCCCAACTGGACGGGATTGTCCAGCTGGCCGGTGGCCAGCAGGTACTGCGCCTGGGTAAACTCGGCGTCGGTGTCCTTCACGTTCTGGATGAGAGAACCGAAGAGGGAGCCGAAGGGGCTGTCCTTGATTTCACCCGGTCCGGCGGCCTTCTCCTCCTGGGTGCCCCAGGTGGGAGGCGTAATTTTCTGGATGGTATTGGTGATGCCGGTAATGGCGGCGCTACTGACGCCCTCGACGGGTGTGCTCATGGCTGTCGCCCTCCTTTAAAGTAATGATGTATGCGCAACCGCTACTTTCCGATCTCCAGCCCGCTGGCGACGACGGATTTCAGCGTATTGAACGCGGTGACGTTGGACGCGAAGGCCCGGCTGGCGGCCATGGCGTCGGCAATCTCCTTCACCATGTCCACATTGGGCAGCTCTAAGTAGCCCTCCTCGTTGGCGTCCGGGTGGGTGGGGTCGTAGACGATCTTCATGGGGGACTCGTCCTCCACGATCTCGGTCACCCGCACACCGCCGGCTGTGGGGCTCACCCCCACGTTGGAGGTGAGGCCGTTGGCCGCCCGGGCCATGGCCGCGCGGAAGGAGTCGCGCCCGCCCACTGCCTCAAACACCACCATCTTCCGGCGGTAAGCGCCCTCGCCGTTTTCCACCCGGGTGGTCTGGGAATTGGTGACGTTTTCCGACACAATGTCCAGCCGGAGCTGCTGGGCGGTAAGGCCGGAACCGATGATATTGATGGAATTCATGAAAGCCATAACTTATGTAACCTCCTGTAGCCGCGCTTGATTACTGGCCCCTTACGGCCATGCGCAAAATGGAGTAATGCTTGTTGACAGCCTGGTAGACGTACTGCTGCTGGTAGGCGTTGCGGATCATCTCCACCATCTGGTCGGTAACGTTTACGCCGTTGTCGTCCATGCGGGTCTGCTCCTGGGCCTCGAACACGGTGACCCCCGGGTCCTCCAGAATCTCCCGCACCGCTTTCCCCGCCCCCTCGGGCCGGCTGGCGGCCTCCTCCAGCTTGGAGCGGATGCTCTCCTCAAAGGTGACCACCTTGGCTTTGTAATCGGGCGTCTCCGCATTGGCGATGTTGTCCAGGATCGCCGCCTGCTTGGTCCAGAGAAAGCCCATTGATTTTTCCAGCAGGAGTTGGGAGTTGCTCGTCAAAAAGTCCATATTCTGACCCTCCTGAATCTTCGCCGCCACAGAGTCCCCCATGGCGCACATGGATATTATGAACTGTTTTCAAGAAAAATGCCGCCCATGCAACAGGGAGACGGTAGGGATCATTCACAAAATCCGTACCGCCCCACAACTGCTCCAAAAAAAGGTTAATATACCATTTTTTGGTGAATCATCCCCGCGCGGGGACAAAAGCCCACAATTTAACTCCGTTATTATAGCACAGTGCTTTGGAAAGCACAAGTACTTTCTTGAAAGCGGCGCCCTGGAAATAGCCTCCATTTTCTGGATTGCCCCGCCGCCGCGCGTCCTCTCAAAAAGCGTCCCCAGCCGACAGCTGGGGACGCTGCTTTGGTTTACCTGACGTATTTTCCCAGCAGGCGCATAACCTCCTGCACGTCGATGGGTTTTGCCACGTGGGCGTTCATTCCGCAGTCCAGGCTGCGGCGCACATCTTCGGCAAAGGCGTCCGCCGTCATCGCAATAATGGGCACGTCCTTGTCCGGCCGCTCCAGGGACCGGATGACCTGGGCGGCCTCATAGCCCCCCATCACCGGCATCCGAATGTCCATGAGCACCGCGTCATAGTACCCCGCCGGGGACTGCTGGAATTTTTCCACGCAGATCTCGCCGTTTTCGGCCCAATCCAGCTCCAGCCCCTCGGCCCCCAGCAGCTCCGACGCGATTTCCCAGTTGAGCTCGTTGTCCTCCGCCAGCAGAATATGCCTCCCGGTGAGGTCCCGGCTCTTCTCCGTCTTGCCGGACGGCGTTTCCGACTTCTCAATTCCGGCAAACTGTTTCAGTGAATTGAACAGAGTGGACCTGAACAAGGGTTTGGCTATGAACCCGGTGATCCCCGCCTCCTTGGCCTCGTGCTCAATCTCCCCCCAGTCGTAGGCCGAGATGAGCAGGATGGGAACGGCATCCCCCAGTTCCTGGCGGATGCGCCGGGCGGTGGCGATGCCGTCCATGCCGGGCAGCTTCCAGTCCAGGAGGACAATCTGGTAATTGTCCCCCCGGTGGTGGCGTTTCACCACCATCTCCACAGCGCGTTCGCCGTCCAGCGTCCACTCAGCCTTGACCCCGATGGAGGACAGGGCGGCCACCGTGGATTCGCACAGCTGCCGGTCGTCGTCCACCACCAGCATATCCCAGCTGGGCAAAATCATGTCCTCCTCCATCACCTGGGCCTTCTCCAGGTCCAGGGTGACGGTGAACCGGGTGCCCTGCCCCTGCGCGCTCTCCACGTCGATAGACCCGCCCATGGCGTCCACCACGATAAACTTGGTGATGGCCATGCCCAGGCCGGTGCCCTCGGTGCGGTGAACCCGGGCGCTGTCCTCCCGGGCAAAGGAATCGAAAATATGCTTCTTGAACTCCTCCGACATCCCGATGCCGTTGTCCCGCACCTGGATGTGGATGCGCACAAAGTCCTCGCCCCGGGGGGAATCCTCCTCGCACAAAGCCACATGGATTTCCCCGCCGTCAGGGGTGAACTTGATGGCGTTGGACAGCAGGTTGAGCAGCACCTGATTGAGCCGCACACTGTCGCAGATCACGTTTTCCGTGGAGATATCGTGGATAAACACGTCGAAATGCTGCCGCTTTGCCTTTATCTGGGGCTGGCAGATGGACACGATACCCTCCACCACCTCCTGAAGGGATACCTGATCCAGATTCAGCGTCATTTTGCCACTCTCAATTTTCGACATATCCAGCACGTCGTTGATAAGCCCCAGCAGGTGCTTGCTGGACAGGGCAATCTTCTTCAGGCAGTTCTGCACCTGGCGGGTGTCGTCCAGGTTGGCGGTGGCGATGGCCGTCATCCCGACGATGGCGTTCATGGGGGTGCGGATGTCGTGGCTCATGTTGGACAGGAATTCGCTCTTGGCCCGGTTGGCGTGCTCGGCCTCCTTACGGGCCATCTCCGCGGCTTCCCGCGCCTCCTCCGCCGACTGGCGGGCCTCCTCCACCTCCCGCAGCTGCTGCCGGGTCAGCCCGTAATACTTGTAAAACACCAGCAGAAGGGCGGTCAGGATGATGGTGCCGCTGAGGATGGTCAGAGAGCTCCACTCGTGGCTGAAATCGGTGACGACCGTATCCATGGAGCCATAGGGCAGGAATGTGATGAGATACCATTCGGAATAGGGCAGCCGGGTACAGTAGAGATGGTACCGCTCCCCCTCCATGGTAAACTCGTTGGAGTAGTCCGCCCCTTCCGCCATGGCCGCCGACAGGGCCTGGAGATACTGGTCCGGCGTCATGCCGTTTACGTCCTCATAGAGAACCCGGACCCGCTCGAAGTAGTTGTTGCGGTAGGCGTCGTTGCTGCGGATGACGAACGTGCCGTCCTGGCGGATGATAAAGGAATAGGCCCGCTCATTGTTTTCCTCCAGCGGGAGGTTGTCGCTGATGTAGGACACGGGCATACCGGCCACCAGGGCGACGCAGTCATGCTCCGCGGTGGGCTCGTGCGGCGAGGGCACCCCCAGCAGCAGCACCTTTTTCCCCCGGGCGTTGGTGCCGATGGCCACCTTCTGCTCCCCGCTGCTCAGCGAGGCCAGAAAGGGCTCCGGGTCCGTGACGGTGAGCTGGGACCCGTATAGCATCTCAAGAGAACCATCCCTGTTGCAAAAGCCCACATAAGTAAAGTCCCGGGCTTTCCCCTGGGCGGTAAGCTCCTCCTGAAGCTTCCGGTCCTCGTGAATCCGGTCGGATGAGACAGTGCCGGCCAGCGAATTCAATTGGGCCAGCTGCAGATTGATGATGCTCTCAAAGTGCCGGGAGGTCTGCTGGCTCATGCTGGACATATATAGCGTTCCCACCCGGTTGATCGCAGCCGCGCTCTGGTTGCTCATATGGAGGGCAAAAATGGAGAAAACGCACACGCACAGCAGCGCAACCCCCACCAGGCTGCTAATCAGAAACCGGGTCGTTCTATTCTTCATCCTCCGGCACCCTCTTGGAACGCCCGGATCGCCCGGGCCGCCCGCTCATAGTCCTCCTTGACCTGCTCGACCAGCTCCCCCTCATCCGGCTGGGGAGGGGCGCCGTCCCGCAGGGCCTCGGTGAGCCGCTCGCTGGACGCCAGCAGGGTGTTAAACGCCAGGTTGGCGCACACGCCCTTCATGGTGTGCGCCGCCCGGAACGCCTCCGCCCGGTCGCCCGCCGCCAGGGAATCCTGGAGCAGCCGGTAGCTGCCGTCGTCCAAAAATTTCAGCACGAACTTCTGCACCAGCCGTTCGCTGCGCAGCCGCCCCATTGCCTCGTCATAATCGCCGCCCAGGGCGGCGTAGCATTCCTGCAACGTCATGCCTTTCCCTCCTCCTCTGTGCGGCCCTCGTCGATGGGGGACACCGCCGAAGCCGCCGTATCCACGGCGCTGTCCTCGTGGTAGTAATTGTACCGGCCCTTTTTGCCGCTGTGCTTCACCACATACAGCGCCTGATCCGCGCAGCGGAACAGCGCCTCGTAGTCTGCGCCCACCGTGGCCGCGCTGGCCACCCCCATGCTCACCGAAATCGGGAAATCCTGATAGCTCCCTCCGGCCAGCCGGCTATAAATTCCCTCGATGGTGGGTTCCAGCTCCTCCTTGTACTCCAGAAAAATGAGGAATTCATCCCCGCCCACCCGGGCGGCGATATCCCCGCCACGGATGCTGCGGCGCAGCCGTTCGGCCAGGAATTTCAGCACCTCGTCCCCGAACATATGGCCATAGGTATCGTTTGCCCGCTTGAAGTGGTCCAAATCCAGGATGGCCAGCGCATAGCGCCCGTTGGGCCTGTCCTCCAGCCGTTCCATGATCCGCTTCTGGGCATAGGCCCGGTTAATCAGGCCCGTGAGGCCGTCGTGGGAGGCCTGGCGTTCCAGATTCTCCATCTGGAGGCGGGTGCTGTGGATGTCCATGGCCTTGCCGATGCACCCGGTGTACCGGGGCGGCTCTTCCGACGACCAGGATGCCCGGGCGATGATCCGGTGCCACCGCTCCTCCCCGCCGATATTCAGCTTGCAGTCGTACTGCACCACCGGGCTGCCCGGCGCGGTGGAGTGGAGCGCATCCGCCAGGTTTTCCAGATCCTGCTTGGGGATAGTGCCCCGGTCCAGAACGTCCTGATAAGGGTCCATAACCGTCTCCGGTAGGCCCAGCTTTTCCGCCCCCCAGCTGCTCAGCACCAGGCAGGGCGGGTTCAGGGTGTACTCAAACTGGGTCTCCTTGGTCAGGGAGGCGAAGAAGCTGTACTTCATCCGCTCGTGCTCCAGCAGCTCCAAGGTGCGCTCGGAAGCGGTCAGCTCCTCGTGCTTGTGCAGCTCCCGGGCCAGATTCTGGATTTCCCTGTGGCTGCGGAGCTGCTCGCCGCTTCCGGCCAGCCCTTCGCAGATCTCTTCCGCGCACTCTTCCAGGCACTCCAGCACCAGGGGATTGAAGGCCCCGCACTCCCCGTCCAGGATCATCTTCACCGCCTTTTCATGGGGGAAGGGCGGTTTGTATACCCGCTCGCTGGTCAGCGCGTCGTACACATCGGCCATGGCCACGATCTGGGCGGAGATGGGGATTTCGTCCCCCTTGAGCCCGTCCGGGTAGCCCCTGCCGTCCCACCGCTCATGGTGCCAGCGGCAGATCTGATAGGCCGCCCCCACCAGCGGCTCGCTCTTGTAAGAGGGCAGGTTTTCCAGCATCTGGGCGCCCACCATGGAGTGAGTCTTCATGATGGCAAACTCCTCCGGGGTGAACCGCCCCGGCTTGTTGAGAATCTCCTCCGGAATGGCGATCTTGCCGATGTCGTGGAGGGCGGAGGCGGTGCTGATCACGGACACATCCGTCTGGGTGAGATGGTAGCGGTCGGTTTTGCGGATCAAGGCGCTGAGCAGGGTCTCGGTGAGGATATGTACGTTGCGCACATGCATCCCGCTCTCGCCGTTGCGGAACTCCACGCAATGGCTGAGTATGTCGATCATCAGGCTGCTGCGCCGCTCCTTCTCATAAATCTGCTCCGCCACCATGGCTGTCAGCTTCTTCTGCTTGGCGTACAGCAGGATGGTGTTCACCACACGGCGGTGGACGATGAGCGCGTCAAAGGGCCGGCTGATGAAGTCCGTGATCCCCAGTTCAAACGCCCGCTCAACATGGCTGGAGCCCCGCTCCGCGGAGATCATGATCACCGGGATGTCCTCAATCCAATGGTATTTGTTCATCATGGTGAGCACGCCGAACCCGTCCATCTCCGGCATGACGATATCCAGCAGGACCAGGGAAATCTCCGGGCCCAGCTTCTGCAGCATGGCCACGCCCTCCCTGCCGTTCTCCGCCTCGACGATGTCGTACTCGCCGCCAAGCATATCCGCCAGAATGGCCCGGTTCATCTCCGAGTCGTCCACAATTAATATTTTCTGCCTGTCCGCAACTCGTTCCAAGGAAAACAACCCCTTTCCCCGCGTAGCGCCCCATACCGCCGGCGCACAGGGCATACAGCCTCACAGTATGATGTATTATATCACAAGCCGGTGGAAAAAGACAAGCTGATTTTCCTAAATACGGCAGCTCGGGGCGGAAGAAAAATTTCCCACGCATCTTTACATTTTCCTGTCTCTGGTATACAATGAAAATTGACAAAACTACACAATTCCCATTGGCGCATGGAGGTGCTTTTTGATGAAACTCACATTTTTCGGCGCGGCCAAGGCGGTCACCGGCAGCTGTCACTGCGTGGAGGTCAACGGCCATAAGGTGCTCATCGACTGCGGGCTCCAGCAGGGCCGGGACGAGCGGGACAACCGGGAGCTGGATTTCACCCCCGGCTACATCGACGACGTGGTGGTCACCCACGCCCACATCGACCACTCGGGCCGCATTCCCCTGCTGGTGAAGCAGGGCTTCGCGGGCAACATCTACTGCACCCGTCTGACGGCCCAGCTGCTGAGCATCATGCTGCGGGACTCCGCCCAGATTCAGGAGAACGACGCGGCCTATGAGAACCAGAAGGGAAAGCGGGCGGGCAAGCCCCCCGTGGAGCCGCTGTACACCCTGGTGGACGTGGAGAAGGCCCTGCGGCACATCGTCACCTGCGAATACGGCCAGGAGCTGGAGGTTGCCGACGGGATCAAGATCCGGTTCGTGGACGCGGGCCACCTGCTGGGCTCCGCCTGTGTGGAGATGTGGCTCACCGAGCAGGGCTTCACCAAGAAGATCGTGTTCTCCGGCGACATCGGCAACCGCAAGCAGCCCATTATCCGCTCCCCCCAGCCCATCACCGAGGCCGACTACGTGGTCACCGAGAGCACCTACGGCGACCGGCTGCACAATGTAAAGGAAAAGCCCAACTACGCCGACGACCTGGCCCGAGTCATCGACGAGACCCTGTCCAAGGGGGGCAATCTGGTCATCCCCTCCTTCGCCGTGGGCCGCACCCAGGAGCTTTTGTACTTCATCCGGGAGATCAAGGAGCAGGGGCTGGTGGACTGCGACCCGGATTTCCAGGTCTATGTTGATTCCCCCCTGGCGGGGGCGGCCACCGAGATTTTCTCCGGCGACCTCACCGGCTACCTGGACGAGGAGGCGGTGGAGCACCTGCGGGGCGGGGCGCTGTTCCGCTTCCCCGGGCTGAACATCACCGAGAGCACCGAGGAGTCCCGGGAGCTGAACCTGGACCCCCGGCCCAAGGTCATCATCTCCGCCTCCGGTATGTGCGACGCGGGCCGTATCCGCCACCACTTGAAGC
>CAJUOT010000057.1 GCA_910588135.1 uncultured Oscillospiraceae bacterium
CAGCAGCACCGAGCCATAGGTGATGATGATGAGGATGGTGGCAAAGGCGCAGGCAAGGCTGTACGAGCCCTTCTCCGCGAACTCATTGATCTGCACGGTGATGAGCAGGAACTGGGGCGTCACCAGCAGGATGATGGCGGAGATGGCGGTGATGGAGCGCACAAAGGCGGTGACCAGACCGCTGAGGAAGGAGTCCTTGATCAGGGGCAGGGTGACGGTCATGAACACCTTGAAGCTGTCCGCGCCCATGTCGTAGGCGGATTCCTCAATGGATTTGTCGATCTGCCGCAGGGCGGAAATGCCGCTGCGCGTCCCCGTGGGCAGGGAGCGCACCACAAACACGATGATCAAAATCGCCGCGCTGCCGTAGATGCCGCCTAACAGGCCGTTGGGGAACAGTCCGTGGAGGGCCCCAGCCTCCCTCACCACCGTTTCGCCCTCCCTCACCGCGTCGGCAAAGACGGGCCAGTTGGCGCTGTGGAACAGGCCGCCCGAGAAGCCCCGGATGTAGCCCACGCCCAGCACCGTCCCGGGCACCGCCATAGCCAGCATGGACACCGCCTCAATAAAGCCCTTGGCCTTGAACTTCCGCTTCACCACCAGGTAGGAGATGATCATGGACAGCAGGGCGGTGATGGGGGCGGAGATGAGGGAGAGCACAAAGGAATCCCGGAAGGCCTGGAAGCCCTTGTACCGAGTGAATACCTGAGAGAACCACTTGAAGGTGAGGGGGGTGAACTTGTAGCCCCAGGTGGGGAACAGCGCCCCGATGGGCACGCACAGGTACATCATAATCACGAAGATGGTGGCCAGGGCGCACAGGATGGTGAGAGGCAGGGTGACGCTGCGCTCGCTGATGAGCATACGCCCCCGGGAGGCCTTGCCTGTGAGGGTGGCGGCGGTTTTGGCCTCGAGGTAGTACTTCTGCACCGCGAACATCAGCAGGGTGATGGCCAGCAGCACCACCGCCATGGCCGCGGCCCCCACCTTGTCGTAGGCGCCGGTGATTTGCAGGTAAATCGTGGTGGCCAGAGTGTCATAGGAGCCGCCAATAATCATGGGGTTGGCGAAGTCAGCAATGGACTCAATAAAGGTCACCAGGAAGGCGTTGCCCAGGCCGGGCAGCAGCAGGGGCAGGGTGACGGTCATAAACACCTTGCCCCGGGAGGCGCCCATGTCCCGGGCGGCCTCCTCCAGGGAGGGGTCGATGTTCTTCAGCAGCCCCTTGAGCATCATATAGCACACGGGGAAGAAGGTGAGGGCCTGCACCACCACGATTCCCCAGAAACCGTACACGCTGTTGTCCTTGATGCCCAGCAGGAACTTGGTGATGATGCCCGATTTGCCGAACAGCATGATCATGGACAGGGACAGCACAAAGGGGGGCGACACCACGGGGAGCATGGACACCACCTTGAACAGGCCGCCCACCACCCGGCCCACCTTGACGTACACCTCCACATAGGCGAACAGCAATCCCACCACCGTGGACAGGATGCCCACCAGGAAACCCACCTTCAGGGTATTGCCGATAGCCCTGGTGAACGTGGGCATGGCGAAGATCCGCTGGAACGCGCTGAGGGACAGGCTACCGTCTCCCACAAAGCTGTCTACCAGCAGGATCGCCAAGGGGTAAAGGATGAATACGGTCAGAAATGTAATCAGGACCACAATGGTACATACCATAATGGGGTCGCCCATCAGCTTTTTTCGGTCCAGGGCCGCGCCTTGGCCTCTTGCCATAGGGAAGCCTCCTTTCTCTCTTTAGGAACCTCTGAATGAATCGCCTGCGGCACTTCGCGGATTTTTTTCGCCACAGCTTCGTTGGGCTTTCTTGAAATAAACACAATTATTCCTGCGAAACCCCGCCTCGTTGTGGCGAAAAATCTCGCGCGAATCGCTCTTGCCGATTTAATCAGACGTTCCTTTTCACGCAAAACGGACGGGGGATGGCGGCTTGCCATCCCCCATCCGTTTGTGACACGTTGACTGTCTGCCGGCTTGCGCCCTTACCCGCCGCAGGCGGGCCCAAACCGAAGCCCAGCGAAGCTGGTTCGGTTTGAAGGAGTGGACGCAGCGAAGCGAAGGATGCGAAGCTTGCGATCACTCCGTCTGGAAGCGGCTGTCGCCGCCGCCCAAGGCGTTCATGACTTCCTCAATATAGGTGGTGATATTGTTCTTGGCGTCCTCAAAGTCATACTTCATGACGTTGTCGGGGTCAAGGCCGAACTCGGCGGCCTGGGAGGGCTGTTCCGCGTTGTCGATGACCAGGAACTGGTAGGAGCCGAAGTCCTTGGCCTGGTTCACGCAGTCGGGGGACAGGGCGTACTCAATCCACAGCTTGGCGGCGTTGGGGTGCTTGGCGCCCTTGAAGATGGCGGTGGCGCCGATCTCGAAGGAGGTGCCGCTGGAGGGGATCACCAGCTCCACGTTGTCGTAGCCGTTGTCCACGATTTGGGTGATGCCGTCATGCAGGAAGCCGATGCCGATGGTGCACTCGCCGGTGCCCACGTTCTTGGACGGGCCGGAGCCGGACTTGGTGTAAACCTCGATGTTCTTGTCCAGGTCCACCAGGTACTGGATGCCCTCGTCGTGGCCCTTCTTCTGGATCATGGTGTTGATGACCAGCTTGGCGGTGCCGGCGGTGTTGTAGTTGGACAGCCAGATCAGGTCCTTATACTCGGGCTTGAGCAGGTCGTCCCAGTCCTTGGGGGCCTCAAGGCCTTTGTCGGCCAGACTGTCCTTGTTCACCATGAAGCCCAGGATGCCCTTGTAGATGCCGTACCAGTTGCCGTCCTTGTCCTTGTACTGGTCGTCCAGCAGGTGGGAGGCGTTCACGGCGTTATAGGGCTCCAGCAGCCCCTCGGCGGCCACGACGTTATAGGGATCGGTGGTGCCGCCGAACCACACGTCGGCGGAGGGATTGCCGTTCTCCTCCTCGATCTTGGCCTGCACCTCGCCGGTGGACAGGCGCTGGAAGGTGGTCTTGATGCCGTACAGCTCCTGGAACTTCGCGCAGGCGGCGGACAGGTACTCCTCCTCACAGGAGCCGTACACCACCAGCTCGCCCTCGGCCTTGGCCGCGTCGATCAGCTCCTGCATGGGGTCGGCGTCGGGAGCGTCGGTTTTCTCCGCGTTGGGGGCGTCGGTCTTGTCTGCGGGGGGCTGGCTGGAATCAGCCTTGTCGCCGCAGCCCGCCAGCAGGCCCAGCAGCATGAGCGCTGCCAGCAGCACAGCCAGAGTTTTTTTCTTCATCATTCATTCCTCCAATATCAGATAAACTTTGTCAAGGGTGTTTTAGAAAAAAGTTAAATATAAGAATTGAATCACTGTAGTTGTGTAAACTACGCCTACCTTGACAAATTGCCCCTGATGCGCTATGCTAAGAATGCGCAACGAATTGCGCACAAGCGGCAGGAGGATCATCTATGGATCAGACAAAACACAAACTCACAGTGAGCGCGATCGCCCGAGAGCTGGGCCTTTCTAAAACCACTGTATCCCGCGCTCTTTCAGGCAAGGGGCGTGTCAGTCAAGAGACAAAGGATAGAATAAACGAGTTTATCAGCCACGCTGGCTACGAAGCCGCCTGCTCGGAAAATCGACTAAAGCGGAGGCAGACCAACAATCTGGCGCTGGTGATCCCGCCGCATTTTATACAGCTGGACCTGCCCTTTTTGCGGAAATCCATGGGCGGCATCTGCCGTATGGCGGCTCAACGAGGGTACGACATTTTGCTCTGTTACGCTGACGGAAAACAGACGGAGCAGTTAGAGCGCCAGCTGGACGCAGGCAAGGTGGACGGCGTGATCCTTTCCCGCACGATGGTTGATGATTCGTGCCTTGCTCTGGTGCGCCGTTATGGCGTTCCCTTTGTTGCGATGGGGCGGCTTGCCGATCCGAATGCGCTCCAGGTGGACCACGATAACGTAGGAGCGGCCCGTGATCTGACCAGGCTGCTGCTGCAAATGGGAATCCAGCGGATTGCCTACATGGGGAATCGCTCATCATATACGGTCAGCATCGACCGTATCGCTGGATTCCGGCTGGCTATGGAGGAATTTGGCCTGACGCTGGAGCCGGAGTTGGTTTACCAGGAATTGAACACGGAAGAAAGCCGGGTAGACGCATTGGAAGCGGTGCTGGAGCAAAAGCCGGAGTGTCTGCTCTGCGTTGATGATAGGCTTGCTTTCGATTTGCTTCAGGATCTGCGTCACCGGGGTATTCGGGTACCAGGGGACTTAAAACTGGCCAGCCTTTATGACAGCGAAATTTTAGTAAACATGACCCCTGGTGTGACGGCGGTACAGTTTGATTCGGCTGCATTGGGGACTGCGGCCTGCCGTCTGCTGCTGGATTCCATAGCTGGCAAGGAAGCGGTTCCCCGGCAAATACAGGGCTATCAAGTGATTCTGCGGGAATCCACAAAATAGAACATGCGCAACAGTTGCACCCTCTGTTTTATTGGCAGAGGGTGCGTTTTTGTGTTATATACCAAAATATTTTTGAAATTTCCATGAATAATGCCATATTGACACAAGTGAAATCTTGGAGTATTCTTAGTTTGTTCACAAATGTTGCGCTCATTAGTTGTGCTGATGTTGCGCTACATGAAACAAATTTAGACAGGAGGAACTATCATGAAGCTGAAAAAGATCCTAGCGCTTGTCCTGGCCCTCGCCATGACGCTGGCCCTGGTGGCCTGCGGCGGCGGGGACAAACCCGCGGAAAACAGCGGCGACCAGCCCAATTCCGGGGCCGCGGCCCCGGAAGCCGGAGGCACTGCCTCCGGCGAGACCATCTCCCTGACCCTCTGGGGCGGCGAGGAGGACCAGACCATGCTGGCCGAGCGGGTGGAGGCTTTCAAGGCCGCCTATCCCGACCAGACCTTCGACATCAAAATCGGCGTGGAGAGTGAATCCACCGCCAAAGACACCGTCCTCACCGACATCGAGGCGGCGGCTGACGTGTTCGCCTTCGCCGACGACCAGCTGGCCGACCTGGTGGACGCCGGGGCCCTGCTGAGCATCGACAGCATGGACCAGCCCCTCCAGGCCTACGCCGGCAAGAGCGTGGCCGACATCAAGGCCGCCAACGTCCCCGTCTCCGTGGAGGCCGCCACCTACAACGGCACCATGTACGCCTTCCCCGCCACCGCCGACAACGGCTACTTCCTCTACTACGACTCCACCCGCATCACCCCGGAGCAGGCCGCCAGCTGGGACACCCTGCTGGATGCTGCCCAGGCCGCCGGCAGCAAGGTGGGCATGACCCTTGCCTCCGGCTGGTATCTGGCCAGCTTCTTCTACGGCGCGGGCTTCACCACCGGCCGCAATGAGGACGGCACCACCACCATGGACTGGAACGGCACCTCCCCCAGCGGCGTCACCGGCGTCCAGGTGGTCCAGGCCATGCAGAAGATCGCCGCCCATCCCGCCTTCCTGGCCGTCACCGACGGCGACAGCTCCAACCAGATCGCCGCCGGCAACGTCTGCGCCATCGTCAGCGGCACCTGGGATTCCATCAGCTGTAGCGACGCCTTCGGCGAGGGCTACGCTGCCGCCAAGCTGCCCGCCTACATGGCCGGGGACAAGGAGGTCCAGACCGGCTCCGTGGCCGGCTGCAAGCTCATCGGCGTCAACGCCTACGCGGAGAACTCCGGCTGGGCCGTGCTGCTGGCGGAGTTTCTGACCAATGAGGAGTCCCAGACCGTCCGCTTTGAGCAGCGGGAGGCCGGCCCCTCCAACATCAATGCCCAGTCCTCCGACGCGGTAGCCGGCAACGTGGCCCAGGCGGCCCTGGGCCAGCAGTCCGCCTACGCCGTCATCCAGAAGGCTGGCGGCAAGTACTGGGACCCCTCCAAGTCCTTCGGCGAGCAGATCGCCCAGGGGAGCATCGCCTCTGACGACGCCTCCGTCCAGAAGGCTCTGGATGAGCTGGTAGCCGGTGTCACCGCTCCTCTGGGCTGATTGAACAAAACCCGCAGCTAACATAAGCGTCCGGCCCCATATGCGGCCGCGTATGAGGGCCGGATCGCAAATAAGAGAAAAGGGAGGCCCCGTATGCAAGATACGTTGGTGGAAAAGTCCGGCTTCGGCGGATTTTTCTCAAATTTCGGTACGGCTGTCGCCAAAGGCGACTGGTCCGTTAAGCTGTCCCTTCTGTGGATGGGCGCGGGCTACGCCCGCCGCAAGCAATATGTCAAGGCGCTCATCATGACGGCGCTGGAGGTGGGAGTCGTTCTCTTTACCATCTTCTTCGCCATGCAGTACGTCCCCAAGTTCGGCACGCTGGGTACTGTCCAGGCCGAGCAGGTTTTCAACATGGAGACCATGAAGACGGAGTGGAACGACTACGACAACTCCTTCCTGATCCTTCTGTTCTCCCTGTTCAGCTTTGTCATCTGGTTCGCGTTCATCGCGGTCTGGATGAAGAATGTGGTCAATGTCTACCGCCTCCAGCTCCAGGCGGAGAGCGGAAAGCACATCAACACTTTTGTGGAGGACCTTCGCACCTACCTGGATGAGAAGTTCCACATCACCCTGCTGACCCTCCCCGTGCTGGGCGTGGTGGTGTTCACCGCCATTCCCATCCTGCTGCTGGTCCTGGTGGCCTTTACCAACTACGACCAGCAGCACATGCCCCCCACCAATCTGTTCAGCTGGGTGGGTCTGAGCAACTTCATCACCCTGCTGGGCGGCGGGGACAGCCTGACCATGGGCTTCGGCTACGCCTTTGTGCGGATTTTGGGCTGGACCCTGGTGTGGTCCCTGTTCGCTACCCTGACCACCTACATCGGCGGCATCCTCATGAGCCTGCTGCTCAACAGCAAGATGGTCAAATGGCCCAAGCTGTGGCGCACCCTGTTTATGATCACCATCGCGGTGCCCCAGTTTGTATCCCTGCTTCTGCTGCGCAACTTCTTCTCCAATACCGGTATCGTCAACACCATCTGCCAAAGCATCGGCCTGACAGACTTCCTGCGGGGGATCGGAGCGATCTCCACCGCCTACATCCCCTTCCTGTCCGCTCCTGGTTGGGCCCATGTGATGATCATCCTCATCAACATCTGGATCGGTGTACCCTACCAGATGCTCATTGCCACCGGCGTGCTGATGAACCTGCCCGGCGACCAGCTGGAGAGCGCCCGCATCGACGGCGCCAATCCCTACCAGACCTTCCGGCACATCACCATGCCCTACATGCTCTTTGTCACCGGCCCGGCGCTGATCACGGATTTCGTGAAAAACATCAACAACTTCAACGTCATCTACCTGCTTACCGAGGATGTGTATACTACTACCAACCAAGTGATGGCCAACGCACAGGCCAAGGAGGTAGACCTGCTGGTGACCTGGCTGTTCCGGCTGACCCAGGACTACTACAACTACAAGATGGCCTCGGTCATCGGCATCATGGTCTTTATTGTCTGCGCGGTCTTTACTCTGGTTGCCTTTAACCGCATGACCAAAGGAGATAAGGAGGGGGTCTATCAATGAAAAAGAAGACGGTCCGCAAGGTCCTTTTCAATGTACTCATCGCGGCGCTGGCCATTTTCTGGCTTATTCCCATTGTGTGGCTGGTCTGCACCTCCTTCAGCGCCTACTCCGGCATGAATGTCAGCACCTTCTTCCCCAAGGAGTGGAGCGCCATCCACTACGCGAAGATCCTCCACTCCGACAGCGTCAACCAGTTCACCACCTGGTTCTGGAACACCTTCAAGATCGCCTGCGTCACCTGCGTCATCTCCACCTTCTTCGTGCTGATGGTGGCCTATGCCACGTCGGTGATGCGCTTCAGGATGCGCAAGCCCCTGATGAACATGGCGGTGATTTTGAACCTGTTCCCCGGCATGCTGGCCATGATCGCGGTGTACTTCACCCTGAAGACCTTCAATCTGACCAACAGCCACATCGGCTTGATCCTGGTCTACTCCGCCTCCTCCGGCCTGGGGTACCTCATCGCCAAGGGCTTCTTTGACACGGTGCCCAGGGCCTTGTGCGAGGCGGCCCGGCTGGACGGCTGCAACGAGGCCCGGATCTTCCTCACAGTGGTGGTCCCCATGAGCAAGCCCATCATCGTCTACACGGTTATCAGCAGCTTCCTCACCCCCTGGATGGACTTCGTGTACTCGAAGATGATCCTCAACGCCGGCATCGCAGAGAACTACACCGTGGCCGTGGGCCTCTACCGGATGCTGGACAAGAGCCTCATCAACAACTATTTCACACAATTCTGCTGCGGCGGCGTTCTGGTGAGCATCCCCATCTCCATTCTGTATATCATCATGCAGAAATTCTATGTGGAGGGCATCACCAACGGCGCGGTCAAGGGATAAGCCGCGCGGAAAGGACAGACTATGCAAGAGCAATTCATTCTCAACATCATCCACCGTCCCGAGATGGTGCCGGAGTACGCCGAGAAGGTCACCGGCCAGGGCAAGGCGGAGGACCTGGGCCGGAAGGCCCTGCTGACCGAGAGCCTGGACATCTTCAAGCTCCAGCAGGAGGCCGCCCACCGCAACGGGCTGAAGGCCACCATTCAGATGACCTACGCCAGCCTTTTCAACGACGAGGCGGTGGCCCTGGCGAAAGCCGATCACGAGCGATACGGCGACGAGATCGCCCTCTCCCTGCTGGGTCTGCCCTGCAAGGAGTTCCGGGAGAAGTACAAGACCAAGGACTTCTGCATCTGGATGTTCGACATGGACATGAAGCGCTCGGTGGTGGACGACGTGTTCGGCAAGTTCTATGAGTGCTTCGGCTTCTATCCGGAGTCCACTGGCAGCTATTACATGGATGCGGCCCTCATCAGCTATATCAAGGAAAAGTACCCCATGGTCAAGTGCGCCGTGGCCACCTGCTGGGAGGAGGGACCCAAGGCCTACCACACCTGCAACAACTCCTGGTACACCTTCATGGACGGCGGCCCCTGGGCTCCCTGGATTCCCTCCAAGGTCAACACCCACGCCCCCGCCGCCGATGCGAGCGAGGACAGCGGCATCGTCGCCATCCCCCACCTGAGCCGGGATCTGATGGCCTGCTACGACGGCAACGGCTCCAACTTCGGCACCCACCCACAGAACGTGCTGCGGGGGATGCTCTATACGCCGGGGCAGTTCAACCCCGATGGCAGCTACAGCGGCCAGAGCTACCCCTACCTCTACAACCTCATCGACCAGTACCGGTACCAGGCGAAGTTCAACAACGGCTACGCCTATAACATGCAGTTTGTAGGTCCCGGCTGGATGAACAAGATGGGCCGGTGGGAGGCCCCCTATGAGCTGCTGAAGGCCAGTTACGACGACGGCTGCGCCTACTACGGCCAGCTGAAAAAGGAGGGCAAGCTCATCGACATGACCATGGCAGAGTTTGCCGACTACTACCGGGAGAAGAAGCGCTACACCGAGCCGGAGTGCGCCCTGTGGCGGGACATCATCTACGGCAGCGACAAGCAGCTGTTCTGGTACTGCGACCCCTATATGCGCGCCTGCGTGAACATGGACCAGGGCGGGGCCATTGTGGACCTGCGGCCCTACGCCGCCAAGCTGGAGTGGGACATCGGCATCGGCACCCCCCACGTCCAGGAGGCGGGATACCCCTACCTCATCCAGGAGAAGTACCGGGCGGGCTACTTCACCCACTACGCCGGGGAGGGCACCATCCGCTCCGCCAAGCTCTGCCACAGCGGCGAGGAGGTGGACCTGGCCCTGTGCCGCACCCACGCCCACTTCTCCCAGGAGGGGGATTGCCGGAGGCTGACCCTGGACCCGGTGGAGGTGGTATTCTCCGATGTGACGGTAAAGCTCCAGACGGTGCTCACCTTCCGGGAGGGTTCCAGCGAGATCAAGATCGAGCGGAATATCCTGGAGGTGAGCGATCCAGAGGCGGAGGTGACCATCAACGAGTACATGGTGGCCTGCTACGGCACCACCGAGTACCCGGAGGATATGACCGGCCTCCATCTTAGCGTCCGCAAGGGCACAGTGGAGTACGGTCTGGACTATGCCTACAAGTGCCGGGAGCAGTTTCTGGACGGCGCGGAGGAAACGGTCTGTGTCATTCCACCCATTAAAACGAGAGTTTCTCTGGAGTGCGAGGGCCGGGACAAAGTGGGGTACTATAAGGAGGGCTACGCCTTCAGCCCCATGTTCACCCTGGGTTACACCGGGACTGTCAAGGAAAAGGAGGTGTTCACCACATGGCTCAAGCTGGCAAGGGCAGACTGAATTACCGCTGTCCCTCCTGCTTCATGCGGGACCTGGACATCGACATGTTCTATGACCCGGACAAGAAGGAGTACTACTGCATCCGCTGTCAGTACACCGGCACGGAGAAGGACATTCTGGAGAAGAATCAGATGGCCCGTTTTCGTTACCGGTTTCTGACCAAGCGGTTTACACCTGAGGAATTCGAGGCGTTCTGAGAAGACAAGGCGCTGTCCCATCATCGGACAGCGCCTTGCTTCCAAAAGGAAAGGTTGAGGTAATCTATGGACTTTATCAAGGGTGCGGACGTCTCCTCGCTCCTGGAGGTGGAGCGCTGCGGTGGTATCTTCCGGGACAATGGCGAGGAACTGGACGCGCTGGAAATTTTGAGGCGCTACGGTGTCAACTGGGTCCGTCTGCGGCTGTGGAACGACCCCTATAACGAGAAAGGCGAGAGCTATGGCGGCGGCGGATGCGACCTGCTCTCTGTGCTGACGCTGGCTCAGCGGGCGAAGCGGTTGGGGATGCGGTGGCTGCTGGATCTCCACTACTCCGATTTCTGGACTGACCCGGGGTGCCAGACATTACCCAAAGCATGGCGGAGCTTGGACGAGGCAGCTCTGGAAAAGGCTGTCTATCGGTATACGAAGGATGTTCTCTGTGCCTGCCGTGCTGCCGGGGTTCTGCCGGATATGGTGCAGACGGGGAACGAACTGACCGGCGGGCTTCTGTGGCCCACAGGACGGCTCTGGTCTGAAAACGAGGAGCCTCATTGGGAAACCGCCTGCCGGTATCTGTCGGCGGGAGTCCGGGCGGTCCGCGAGGAGGCCCCCGCAGCCCCCACAGTCATCCATCTGGACCACGGCGGAAAAAATCTGCTATACCGGGACTGGTTCGACCACTATTTCGCCTTGGGCGGAGACTGTGATATAATAGGGCTGAGCTTTTACCCCTGCTGGCACGGGAAAATGGCGGATCTTATCTCCAATATGAACGATCTTTCCCTCCGTTACAGGAAAGACTTGGTGATCATAGAGGCCGGGACGGCGTTTACCACTGACAGCTATGCCGCCTATGAGCAGATGGAGGAAGGCAGCCGCAAGGGGCCTACTGCGGGAGCGGATCGGGCGGCGGATCTGGAATATCCCATGACGCGCCAGGGCCAGAGGGCGTATATCCTGGATCTGATGAGCGCCCTTCAGGCTATACCGGAAAAACGCGGGAAAGGCTTTTTCTGGTGGGAGGCGGCGTGGCTTCCGGTTCCGGGTTCCGGCTGGGCGAAGCGGCCCGGCTGGGAGTATGCCGGAGGGCAGGGACCCGAGGGCAACGAGTGGGCCAATCAGACGCTCTTTGATTTTGACGGCAATCCGCTGCCCGCTCTGTCCACCATCCGGGATTTTTAATGATCGAAAGGCAAGGATACAATATGGATTTCATCAAAGGCTTTGACATCTCCTCTCTGCTGGAGGTGGAGCGCTGTGGCGGTGTGTTCCGGGATCACGGCCAGGCTATGGACGCCATTGAGATATTAAAGCGCTACGGCGCGAATTGGGCTCGTTTGCGGCTCTGGAACGCGCCCTATGATGGGAAGCAGGGGGACTACGGCGCCGGCGTATGCGATCTGGGAGTCGTGCAGGCACTGGCCAGCCGGGCAAAAAAAGCGGGCTTAAAGTGGCTGCTGGACTTCCACTACTCCGATTTCTGGGCCGACCCCGGCAAGCAGACGGTCCCCAAGGCCTGGGAGGGGCTGGACGAGGCAGGGCTGGAGGCCGCAGTCTACCGCTATACCGGGGATGTCCTGCGCTCCTGTCGGGAGGCCGGAGTCCCCCCGGACATGGTGCAGGTGGGCAACGAGGTGACCAACGGCCTGCTGTGGCCCACAGGAAAAACGCCCAACTGGGAGACGATCTGCCGCTACATCTCCGCCGGTGTGCGGGCCGTCCGGGAGGAGGCGCCCCAGGCTCAGGTGATGGTCCATTTAGACAACGGCGGCAATCACACTCTGTACCGGGAGTGGTTCGACCACTACTTCGCCCTGGGCGGGGACTGCGATGTGATCGGTCTGAGCTATTACCCCTTCTGGCATGGGAGCTTAGACGATCTGTCCGCCAATATGAACGACATCGCGCCCCGCTATGGGAAGGATTTGATTGTCGTGGAGACCAGCATGGGCTTTACCATGGACAGCTACGCCGCCCACGAGGGGCTCGCCGCTGGGGAACGGAAGGGGATGGCAACTCGGCCGGAACTGGTGGAGAAAATCGACTATCCCATGACGCCCCAGGGGCAGGCGGATTTCACCGCCGAACTGCTCAGACGTGTCCGGGAAGTGACCGGTGGAAAAGGGAAGGGCTTTTTCTGGTGGGAGCCGGCCTGGCTGCCGGTCCCCGGCTCCGGCTGGGCGAAGCGGCCCGGCTGGGAGTACGTCCACGAACACGGTCCCGGCGGCAACGAGTGGGCCAACCAGGCGCTGTTTGACTACGACGGCAACGCCCAGCCCGCCCTGGAGATCATCCGAGACTTCTGAGAAACGCGAGGACAAGGAGGATTTTCAAATGGCGAGAAGATTACCACCCTACCGCCCCGGCGTGAAGCTGTTCCGCCTCTCCGGGGAGGCGCTGCAATGGATCGGATCTGTGCTGATCTGCCTGTCCAGCTTCAGTGTCGCTGTCCTTCAGCGAGGCATCCTGCATCTGGACGAGGATGGCGCTCTGGAGGCGGTAAGCGAGGCTATGAAGCCTGGAGGCGAAGCGATGGGCTGGGCTACGGCGGCGGTATTCTGCTCACTTGCCGCCACGCTGGCGATCCCGGTTTTCTGCAAGCTGCTCTATGAAGGCTGGAAACACACGGAGGATGAAAAAAGACTTTTGCTCCGGCTTGTCCTCTGCGCCGTAATTTCGGAAATCCCTTATGATCTCGCTATGAGCGGAAAGATTTTTGACTGGAGTACCCAGAATCCGGTGTGGGGGCTGTTGCTGGCGGCTGTTGTTCTGACCATCACACGGCGGTGGCGAATGAAAACCACGGCGGCAAACTGTGTGTTCCGGGCGGTGATTGTTGTGGCCGCGCTGTCGTGGGCACTGCTGCTGCGGGTGTATATGGGCGCGCTGCTGATTCTGCTGCCTGTACTGTTCTGTTTCGCCGCGCAGTGGAAATGGATCACAATGCTGGGCGGGGTTTTGATTACGCTGGTGCAGTTCCCAGCACCGCTTGGAATGTTGTTTGTCCACTGGTATGATGAAAAATTGGAGCGAGGTTCTGCCAAGTTGTTCTATATTTTTTATCCGGTGCAACTTTTAGTGTTTGGTATACTGGCGATTGCTATAAGCGGGTGAAATTGCATTTTTAATTCTATATTGCTGGTTTCACCGATAATGGTGTGTACCGTCAGTTCTTGTGCTACCGTCACCTGCCAGTTCCATTTTTCCATCAAGATGATTCTCCTGGTTCTTCTATCCTCGCAGATGGCTGTATATCTTGTAGACTTAAACTGGCTTGATGCAAAACGTATTGTCAGCATAGTGGGCTGGTAGTAGCGGTAGCGGCAAGCAATGCCCCGGTATATACCGGCGCTCGCTTGTTGGTGGCTACCGCCCCCAAGCCCCCGTAAGGACCGGCGCAGTTGCGCCGGTCCTTTTAAGCCGCCTCCGGCGTCTGCTGTTACCCGCAGGGAAAGAAAAAATCATCACCGCGCCTCCAGCTGGCGGCTACGATTTTTCTCCTTCTCCGTCACGCCCAAAATCCGCTCCACGTTATTTTTGGCTGTGAGCAGTTCAATCATTTTTTCTCGCGCCTGCTTGTACTCTGGATACCTCTTTTTGTTCTCCGCTTTCAACATGGCATACTCCTGTTTCAGCGATTGCATGGACGGCAGTTTCTTCAAACCGAGGGAATCAAAGTACCGTTTCGCCGCTTGACAGGCCGTGATTTCACTGCTATGCTGTTCATAAAAATTCTCCCTTTTCCTGCCCGTCAATTTCTGATACTGCGCGTAAATCTCCCGCGTCTTGCCGTAAGCGCCGATGTGCTTTTGCAATTCGGAAATGTCCTTCATTCTTGCGCTGGCGGCTTTCGACTGGTCGGATAAATCGTTGAATTTCTGAACCGCCGTATCACAGGCTTTCTCCAATTCTCCAAGGTCAGTCATATTGTTTTCCTGCAAGTAGATGACCGTCTTTGCCATCTCCTTGAGGTTGAAAATTTTCGCCCACCGCTCGAATCCGGGAGAGTTGGCCTGCTGCATTTTCGCTTGAATATCAATCAGCAAATTGGGCTTAGACTTCACTGCCGCCTTCGCCCTTGGAGCAACGACCCGCTTGCCGGAAATGCGCTCCATAATCGCCGTTTCAGAGTAATCCGCGCCGAGGGAATCACAGCGCACGAACCTCTTGCCATTGGGAATTTTGAACGCAAGGTGCTTGCCCCGCTTCACCTCCGCTCCTGCCGTTTTCATAGCGGCGAGGAAGCTGCCAAAATCCTTACAGCCTTGACCGAGGGCGGTGTCGATCATTTGCTCCAACTGCCCCCGGATGGTAGGGGGCTTACTCTCCCCCAGCCATGCGCCGTAGTTGCCCCGGCTGGGCTTCGGCTCCGCAATCACAGACAGCCCATTTTCCAAACACAGCATATCGGAGATTTTGCGAATTGCGAACGAGGACCGCCAGAAGTTTCGGAATTTCCGGGTGCAGTCTATGGTAGTGGAGTTGAACACGATATGCGAGTGAATATGATGTTTGTCCACATGGGTACAGACGATAAAGGCGTGTTTCCCCTTGGTCAGCGACATAGCGAGGTCATAACCAATTTTGTTTGCCAGTTCCGGTGTAATCTCTCCCGGCTTGAAGGACTGCCGCAGATGGTAGGCGATCACATCATTGTCTTTCTGTTCTCTGCCGGTAATAGCGGCATACTGCCGTTTGGAAAATAGAAACTCCTGGTCAGCAATAGACGGGTTAC
>CAJUOT010000058.1 GCA_910588135.1 uncultured Oscillospiraceae bacterium
TGGTCCTCATCCACGCGCTGGCAGGATGATATCACAAGAAACACACTTTGTCAAACTATTTTTATCGCGGCAGCAGCCCGAAATGCCGCAGCGCCTGGGATACGCCGATGTTTTCCACCGAGCCGGTGACGTAATCAGCCATGGCCTTCACGGCTTCGCCGGCGTTGCCCATGGCCACGCTGGTTCCGGCCAGCGCCAGCATACCCATATCATTCTCCCCGTCGCCAAAGGCCATGATCTCCCCGGGGGCGAAGCCATACCGCTCCATGACGGCGCGGACACCCACCTCCTTGCCGCCGTCCCGGGGGATGACGTCGATGCCCAGCGGGTGCCAGCGGGTGTAGGTGCAGCCCGGCATAGCGTCCAGAAACACCTGCTCCTCATTGGGGGAGACAAAGGGGACGAACTGGTACACGCTCATCTCCAGCATCTGCTCCAAAGGGCACACGGGGTACAGCTGGGTGTGGAGGAATTGGTAAATTTCCCGCACCCGGTCGTTGATCTGGGTGAGGTAGCTCTCCCCGTTGCCCTCCAGCAGGGCGGGGATGTCCGGGTTGTCCCGCAGCACCTGACAGGCCCCCCGCATATCGGACCGGTCAATGGGCCGGTCCCGGAAGGGAACGCCGTCTCCGTCGCAGCAGAACTGTCCGTTGATGGTTACATAGCCGTCAAACTCCGCGCCCCGGAGCATCCCGGTGAGTTCCAGGTCCTGGAGGGCCCGCCCGGAGCTGACGAAAATCTTGATTCCCCGCGCCCGCAGTCCGGCCAGGTCGGCCAGCAGCTGATCGGGCAGGAACTTTTGCTGGAAGGATACCAGCGTGCCGTCAATATCGAAAAAAACTGCCTTAATCATGGTGTTGCCTCTGCTCCTGTTTTGTATTCTTCCGCTGTGGACAGCAGCTCCTCCGCCCCCTCCAGCATGACCGCCGTGGCCTGCCCGCCGCTGAGGCGGGCCAGCTCCTGCTTGCGGCGGGCGCGGTCCAGCCGCTCCACCTGGGTAAAGGTGCGGCCGCCCGCCTCGCCCTTTTCCACGGAGAAGTGCACGTCCCCCATGGCGGCGATCTGGGGCAGATGGGTGACGCACAGCACCTGACGGCCCTGGGACACCTGGAACAGCTTTTGCGCCACCTTCACCGCCGCCCGGCCGGATACGCCGGTGTCCACCTCGTCAAAGATAAGGGTGGACACCTGCTCCGTCTCCGCCAGCACGTTTTTCAGCGCCAGCATGATCCGGGACAGCTCGCCGCCGGAGGCGATTTTATGGATGGGCTTGAGGGCCTCGCCCACGTTGGCGGACATGAGAAAGCGCACTGTGTCCATGCCGGTGGCGTCCATGCCATCCGGGGCGTCTTTGGGGGCGAACTCCACCTGGAAGCGCACCTTGGGCATATCCAGCTGGGTCAGCTCCGACTGGATGCGGCCTGCCAGCTCCTGCGCCGCCGCTTTCCGCTGGGCGGACAGGGTCTGGGCCAGCCCCTGGGCCAGCTTCCGCGCTTTGTCCAGCTCCTGTTCCAGCTTGGCGGCGCGCTCCCCGGAGAACTGGATCGCGTCCAGCTCTTCCCGGCACTTGTCCAGATAGGCCAGCATCTCTTCCGTGCTGCCCCCGTATTTCTTTTTTAGGCGGTACAGCCTGTCCAGCCGCTCCTCAATTTCATCCAGCTCGCCGGGGTAGAAGTCCAGCGTACCCCGCAGATCCCGCACCAGCTCCGCCAGATCGTCCGCGTCGCAGCGCAGCTGGGCCGCCTTTTCCGACAGGGCCTGCAGCTCCTCGCTGTACCGCCCGCCCTGGGCCATGCGGTTTTCCGCCTCCATGAGCAGGGAGACGGCCCCTTCGCCGTCCTCGCCGCCGGTGAGGGCCTGCCACGCCCCATCTACCGCGTCGGTGAGCCGCTCGGCATGGCGCAGCACTTCCCGCCGCTGAGACAGCTCCTCATCCTCGCCCTCCCGGAGCTGGGCCCGCTCCAATTCCTCAATCTGGTAGGCAAGGGTGTCCATCCGGCGGGCTTTCTCCCCCTCGTCCATTTGGAGGGCTTCCAGTTCCCGGCGCAGCTCCCGGGTCCGGCTGTAGGCGGCGGAAAAGGCGGCGAGGGTCTCCCCGGTGCCGCCGAAGCTGTCCAGGTAGCCCAGGTGGCACTCCTCGTCCAGCAGCTGCTGTCCGTCATGCTGGCCGTGGACGTTTACCAGCTGCCGGCCCAGCTCCCGCAGCTGGGTGACCAGCAGGGGCCGGCCATTCACACGGCAGGTATTTTTGCCGTCGCCCTGAATGGCGCGTTCGATAAGCAGCTCCCCGTTTTCGTCAGGGCCGACGCCCTGCTCTTCGAGCCAGGGCAGGGGGGGTAGCTCCCGGAACAGGGCGGACACCCGGGCGGACTTGGCCCCGGTGCGGATGAGGTCCCGGCTGGTGCGTTCCCCCATGATGGCGCCGATGGCGTCGATGACGATGGACTTGCCCGCGCCGGTCTCGCCGGTGAGGACATTGAAACCCTTGTCGAAGGTGATGTCCGCCTGGGAGATCACCGCGATGTTTTCAATGTGAAGCAAGCTGAGCACAATTCCTCACGCCTTTCCCAGCTTTTGATTGATCCGCTCGTAAAAGCTCCGGCCGGTGAGCCGTACCAGCTGCGTGGCCTGCTTGGACCTGCGGCATTCCACCCAGTCCCCGGGCTGCACCCGGAAGGCCCGGCCTCCGTCCACCGACAGGTAGGCGGTCTTCTTGCTCCCCGGGGCCAGCCGCATTCCCACCGTCCGGCTGGAGCCCAGCACAAAGGGCTTTGCGTGGAGGGAGTGGGCGCAGATAGGGGCGATGATGATGTTTTCGGCGGTGGGTTCCACAATGGGCCCGCCCGCGGCCATGGAATAAGCGGTGGAACCGGTGGGGGTGGCCACCACCAGCCCGTCCCCCGCAAAGGAGGAGATAGTCACCCGGTCGCCCGTGACTTCCAGATCCAGCACCCGGGCTACGGCCCCCTTGGTGAGCACCGCGTCGTTGAGGGCATGCTCCGAAAACGCGCAGTGTCCCTCCCGGCGGACGGACACGTCCAGCATCATCCGCCGCTCAATGCCGAATTTTCCAACCGCCAGCCGGGCCAGCAGGGACAGCTCTCCGTGCTCCAGCTCGGCCATGAAGCCGATGCTGCCCAGGTTGACCCCCAGTATGGGGATATTGCGGGCGTTGGCCTCGTGGGCGGCGTGGAGGATGGTGCCGTCCCCGCCGAAGCAGACCAGCACGTTGGCGTTTTCCAGCTCCTCGTGGAGGTGGCCCAGGGCCGCCCCCGCGGGCAGCTCCAGCCGGCTGCCCTGGTCCAGCTCGAAAGGCAGGCAGATGGCGGTGTCCGCTCCGGCGTTTTCCAAAATGCGCTGGGCGGACAGCGCCGCGCGCAGTCCCCGGTCCCGGTAGGGGTTGGGGCAGAGTACGATTTTCATGGGCCATCCCCCTTCAGCGTCTGGTGGGAGCGTTCCACCAGCCCCTTCAGGCCGGCGTCAAAGGGTTCCCCGGCCCCGGTGCGGAGGAAGCCCAGGTATTCAATGTTGCCCTCCGGCCCCCGGATGGGGGAGAAGTCCAACCCCAGGACGGAAAAGTCCGCCTGGGCGGCATGGGCCAGAAAGTGTTCCAGCACCTCCAGGTGCACCGCCGGATCGCGCACGACTCCCTTTTTGCCCACCTTGTCCCGCCCCGCTTCAAACTGGGGCTTTACCAGCGCGGCGACTTGGCCGCCCGGGGCCATCAGCGGCCTCAGGGCAGGGAGGATAAGGCTTAGGGAGATGAAAGACACATCGATGGAGGCGAAGTCCAGGGGCTCGGGGATCTGTTCCGCAGTGAGATAGCGGGCGTTGGTGCGCTCCAGACAGACCACCCTGGGGTCGTTCCGAATGGACCAGGCCAGCTGGCCGTAGCCCACGTCCACGGCGTACACCCGCTGCGCGCCGTTTTGCAGCATACAGTCGGTGAAGCCGCCGGTGGAGGCGCCGATGTCGGCGGCGGTTTTGCCCGCCAGCGTGATGGGGAAGACCTTCATGGCCTTTTCCAGCTTCAAGCCGCCCCGGCTGACATAGCGCAGCCCGCCCCGGACCTCCAGGGGGACGGTTTCCTCCAGCGTGAGGCCCGGTTTGTCGCACCGGCGCTCCCCGGAGTATACCTGCCCCGCCATGATGACCGCCTGGGCCTTCTGGCGGGTGTCCGCCAGCCCCCGCTCCACCAGCAGCAAGTCAACACGTTTTTTAGCCACGGCCCATCACCTCCAGCGTCCGGCGGGCGATGGACGCCCCGTCGATGCCGCACAGCTGGCGCAGTTCCGCCACCGTCCCATGCTGCACAAAGCGGTCCCCCAGGTTAATCAGGGCCAGACGCACGCCGGCCACGCCGCGCAGGGCAAATTCGGCGGCAACGCGCCGGCCTACACTGCCCGCGTCCACGCACTCCTCCGCCACCACCAGCGCCCCGGTTTTCTGCGCGCAGGCGGTCAGACTGTCCACATCCAGGGGGGAGACGCTGTTCAGCTTCACCACCTGGGCGGATGCGCCCCGCTGCTCCAGCAGCCGCGCCGCCGCCAGGGCCTCGTTTATCATGGTGCCATAAGCGGCGATGGTCACATCCGTTCCCGGGCGGATGACACTGGCCCCCTCAATGCCGCACAGGGTGGAAAATTCTCCTTCGCCCCCCCTGGGATAGCGCACCGCCACCGGGCCGCGGCACTTTTCCACGGCGTAGCGCAGCATGGCGCGCAGCTCCTCAAAGCTGGAAGGGCAGTAGATTTTCATCCCGGGCACCGAGCTGAGATAGGCCACGTCGAACACGCCGTGGTGGGTTTCTCCGTCCTCCCCGGACAGCCCGGCCCGGTCCACGCCCAGCACCACATGGAGGCCCTGGATGGATACGTCGTGGATGAGCATATCGTAGGCCCGCTGGAGGAAGGTGGAGTAGATGGCGGCGACCGGGACGATGCGCTGCTTGGCCATACCCGCCGCCATGGATACCGCGTGGCCCTCGGCGATGCCCACGTCGAAAAAGCGGCTCGGAAACTCTTTGGAGAAGCCCACCAGTCCCGTGCCGTCCGGCATGGCGGCGGTGATGGCGCACACGTCCTCCCGCTCCCGGGCCAGCTGGCACATGGCGGCGCCGAACACCGAGGAAAAGCTCTCCCCGCCCTGGCTCAGCGGTTCACCGTCCTCCACGCGGAAGGGACCCACGCCGTGGAAGCGGTCGGGCTCTTTTTCCGCGGGGGGATAGCCCCTCCCCTTGACCGTTTTGATGTGGAGCAGGACGGGGCAGTTCAGCTCCCTGGCATACCGCAGCAGCCGGGTGAGGTAGTTCACATCGTGGCCGTCCACCGGGCCAAGATATGTAAAGCCCATATCCTCGAACATACTGCAGTGGAGCACCGCGTCCTTCACCGCCTGCTTGGTCTTGTGGGTGAAGCGGTACAGCCCCCGGCCCACCGCCGTGGTGCCGGTGATCCGCCGGTACACCTTTTTGAATTGCAGGTACTGGGGCTTCAGGCGCTGCTGGGCCAGATGGCGGGCCACGCCGCCCACGTTTTTGGTAATGGACATCCCGTTGTCATTGAGGATGACCACCAGCTGCTCGCCGCTTTGCCCTGCGTCGGACAGGCCCTCGTAGGCGAGGCCGCCTGTCATGGCGCCGTCCCCCAGCATGGCCAGGACACAGTAGTCCTCGTGGTTCAGCGTCCGGGCCCGGGCCATGCCCAGGGCCACCGACACGGCATTGGAGGCGTGTCCGGCGATAAAGGCGTCCGCCCGGTGCTCCCGGGGCTTGGGAAAGCCGGACAGGCCGCCCAGCTTGCGCAGCCGGTCCATCTGCCCGCCCCTTTGGGTCAGAATTTTGTGGGCGTAGCACTGGTGGCCCACGTCGAACACCAGCCGGTCAGTGTCCAGGTCGAACACCCGGTGGACGGCCACCGTGGCCTCCACCACCCCCAGGCTGGAGGCCAGGTGGCCCCCGGTTCGGGAAACATGGTCGATGATCTGCTCCCGCAGCTGGTCACACAGCAGCTTGGCCTGCAAGTCAGTGAGCGTATGGATTTGTTCGGGGCCCATGGCCGCGCCTCCTTCCCTGCGGTTTTTCCGCTCTCAGCTTTTCCGCTGCGCCAGGGAGTCGGCCAGGGCGCACAGGAACTCCGGATGTTCAAAGGCCCCGGCCGCGCTCTGCTTGGCCAGCCGGGTGTGCTCCGCCACCAGCTCCCGGCATTTGTCCAGGCCGTACAGCGCGGCGAAGGTGGTTTTGCCGTTATTTGCGTCAGAGCCGATGGGCTTGCCCAGCTCCTCGGCGGTGGACTCCACGTCCAGCATATCGTCCCGGATCTGGAAGGCCAGCCCCAGCTCCCGGGCGTAGTCCAGCGCCGCCGTCCACTGTCTCTCGAAGGGTTCCTCCGGAGAGGCGGTGAGCCCCAGCAGGCAGGCCGCCCCCAGCAGGGCGGAGGTTTTGCGTAGATGGATCTGGGTCACCCGCTCCTCGTCCAGCGTATGCCCCTCCTCCACGATGTCCAGGTACTGGCCGGCGCACATATTGTGCCGGCCCGCCGCCGACGCCAGTATCCCGCAGGCCTTGGCGTTGGCCTTGGGGCTGGTGCGGGAGGAGAGGGCCAGCCGCTCAAAGGCGGCGGCCTGGAGCGCGTCCCCGGCCAGCAGGGCCAGCCATTCGCCATATTTCACATGGCAGGTGGGCTTGCCCCGGCGCAGGCTGTCGTTGTCCATGCAGGGCAGGTCGTCGTGGATTAGGGAATAGGTATGGAGCATCTCAATGCCGCAGGCGTAGTCCAGGGCGGGCTCCATGTCCCCGCACAGCGCCTCGCAGAATTTCAGGGCAAGCACAGGCCGCACCCGCTTGCCCCCGGCCAGCAGGCTGTACCGCATGGCGTCCAGCAGCTCCTTGTGAGGGCCTTTCGCCAGGAAGCAGCCGCCAAGCTCCTGCTCCGCCAACGCCTGGGCCGCCTGGTATTCCTCTTTAAAGTTCATTCGCTTCCTCCTCGAAGGGAACCTCCTGGCCGCTGGCCAGCAGCAGGCTTACCCTCTGCTCGGCTTTGTCCAGCAGCTCTTCGCACTGGCCGGCCAGCTTGGCGCCCTCTTCAAACAGCTTCAGCGACTGGTCCAGGCCGCACTCGCCCTTCTCCAGCTGGGCCACAATGGCCTCCAGCCGGGCCATGGATTCCTCAAAGGACTGCTTTTTCACCGCCATGTCCGCTCCTCCTTTTTCTTGACCTCGCAGGCCAGCACGCCGTCAGACAGCAGCACGTCCAGCCGGTCCCCCGGCGCGGCCTGGGCGATGGAAGAAACCACGTCCCCGCCCGCCCGGGCGACGGCGTAGCCCCGGCCCAGCACCTTCAGGGGGCTCATGGCGTCCAGCCCCGCGGACAGGCGGCCAAGCAGCCCCCTCTGTCTGGACAGCCTGGCGTTCAGCGCCAGCGGCAGCTGACCTTTCCGGGAGTCCAAGGCCTGCCGTGCCCGGCTTGCCTCCCCGCGCAGGGCAAGGCCCATGCGGCGGCGCAGGCTGTCCAGCGCCATGCGCCGGTCCTGGATGGGGGCCCTGCCATCAGCCAGCGCGCGGCTGTGTTTCAGCCGGGCCAGCTCCCGCCGTCCGGCCTCCAGGCGGCCTTGCAGCGCCTGGGCCAGCCGGTGGTTCAGCTGGGCCAGCCGCCTCCGCTCCGCCCCCTGGTCGGGAACCGCCAGCTCCGCCCCGTTGGAGGGAGTGGCGGCCCGCAGGTCCGCCGCGTAGTCGGCGATGGTCACGTCCGGTTCGTGGCCCACGGCGGAGATCACCGGGATATTGGAAAGGTAGATGGCCCGGGCGACGGCCTCCTCGTTGAAGGCCCACAGGTCTTCCTTGGAGCCGCCCCCCCGGCCGGTGATGATAAGGTCGATGTCCGCCCGGTTGTTCAGATGGTGGATGGCGGCGGAAATCTCCCCGGCGGCCTCCTGGCCCTGCACCCGGACGGGAACGACCAGCACTTCCGCCAGCGGCCACCGGGCCCCCAGGATGCGCAGCATATCCCGCACCGCCGCCCCTGCCGGGGAGGTGACCAGGGCGATCCTGCCCGGGTAGCGGGGGAGGGGCTGCTTGTGCTCCGGGTCAAACAGGCCCTCCTGCTCCAGCCGGCGGCGCAGGCGCTCAAACGCCTCGTCCAGAGAGCCGCGGCCGTCCTGGAGCAGCTCGGCGCAGTAGAGCTGGTACGCCCCGTCCCTTGGAAATACGGACACCCGGCCGAAAGCCACCACCCGCATCCCGTTGGCGGGGCGGAAGCGCAGCCGCGCCGCGTCCCCCCGGAACATGACGCACCGCAGGGAACCCTGCTCGTCCTTCAGGGAGAAGTAGTGGTGGCCGGAGGGATAACATTTATAATTGGAGATCTCGCCCCGCACCAGAAGGCCGGTGAGCAGGGGGTCGCCGTCCATCAGGTCCTTCACATAGCCGTTGACCTGGGATACAGTATAGACAGGAAAATGTTCCGTATTCACCTGTTGGCCTCCCGCTCCAGCGCCCGGTGGGCGAGTATGGCCACCCCGAGGGCATTGTCGGTGGAGTATTGCGGCTGGGCGAACACCGCGCCGCAGGCGCGTTTCATGGCGGTGCGGATCTGCCGGTTGGAGGCCACCCCGCCGGAACACAGCACGGGCAGCCCGGGCCAGCGCTTTTGCGCCTCCTCCGTGGCCCGCAGGAGCACGTTCATGATGGTGTCGATGGTAAACCGGGCGATGTTGGCGGGAGATTCGCCCCGCTCCGCCAGCTCCTTCACCTTGTTTTCCATGCCGGACAGGGAGAAGGTCAGATCGTTCAGCTTCACCCGGAAGAGGCCGGCAACCTCCGCCTCGGGGTACAGGGCGTCCAGCGCCTTTCCCGCCGGAAAGGGAAGGCCCAGCAGCACCCCGGCCCGGTCCACAAGCTGGCCCGCCGCGATATCGCTGGTGCCGCCGATTACCTCGGCCCGGACAGTGTGGCCGTCTGGCTCCACCCGTAGAAGCTCCGTGGTTCCGCCGGACAGGTGCCAGGCCAGATGGGGCCGGTCCAGCAGGTCCTCCCGGCCGGCGGACCAGGCAGCGGCGGCCACGTGCCCCTGCTGGTGGGAGCAGGGGTAGAAGGGGACCCCCAGCGCGGCGGCCAGGGCGCGGCCCTCCCCCTCGCCCACCAGGAAGCAGGGCATATAGGAGCCCTCCACCTCCCGGGGCCGGGTGGAGGCCCCCACGGCGGCGATTTCCTCAATGACCCCGCCGGCGCGCAGCTCCTCCACCATCAGGTGCAGCCGCTTCACGTGCTGGAACAGCGCGTCGCTCTGCCGCAGGCCCAGCGCCCCCTCGGGAACGGTGAGCAGCCTCCCCCGGTTTTCCGCCGTGCCGCCGCCAAATACGGCGGCGGAAGTGGTATAGTTGCTGGTGTCAAACCCAAGGCACTGTGCGTTCATGCTCTTCACTCCTGCTCCGGCAGCTCGGCGCGCACAAAAGAGCCCAGGATGCCGTTGATGAACTTGACCACGTCGTCGTCCACATATTTTTTCGCGATCTCCACCGCCTCATTGATGGAGGCTCCGTTGGGGATGTCCGGCATATAGAGAATCTCGTACATGGCCACCCGCATGATGGCGGAGGCCACCCGGTCAATGCGGGAAAACCTCCAGCCCTTGGCGTATTTCTCAATGTAGCCGTCCAGCTCCGCGCCATGGCTGCCCACCCCCAGCACCAGCCGGGTGATGTAGTTCAGCTCACCCTGGCCGGGGAAGCTGGCGTACATGGGCTCGTCCTGGGCCCGCAGGGCAAAGGAGTCCTCCGTCAGCTCCCGGTCCAGGAGCTGCTGGGCCTTCTCGTCGGAGAAGGCCAGCTCAAAGGCAAAATGTACGGCGATCTCCCGGGCGGTGCTTCTGTTCATGGAGAATCCTCCTTCCCCGGCGGTGCTGCCGCCGGCGCACGACTCGTCAGGCAAAATAACCTGCTGTGCATATCCGCCCTATTATACATGAAAACCGGGGAAAAAGAAAGCCCCTTTTCAAGTTTTATGGGTGGGCGCATCGCCTGTGAAAAGGCCCCCGGGGCGGTATGCCCGGGGGCCTGGCTCTGTTCAGCGCTGGGGAGGGGCGGACAGGAGGGCGTCGTCGTACATCCGGCGGTAGGCGCTCCGGGCGCCCTGCTCCAGGGCAAGGCGCAGGCGCTCCGCCACCCGCTGGTCCCGCAGGCGGGCGGTGAGCAGGGGAGAGAACCGTTTTCCCTCCAGCGCGGCGGCGGCCTGCACGGCCTCCTCAAAGCTCTGCTCCGGCCGGTTGGACATCTGGGTGGAGTTGACAGCCGTTTCCAGCCAGTCCACCAGGCCGATGATGTCCACCATCTGCCGCTCGGGACAGCTCAGCCGCCGGTAGGATGAGGGGTAGCCCCGGGTGCCGTCGTACCAGGAGTGGTGGCCGAGGGCGGCGGGGGCGTAGCGGCTGGTGGAGGGCCGGGCCTCCAGCAGGGTGTGGCCGGACAGGGTGTGGAGGTGGGCCATTTCGTACTCCTCCTCAAACCACTGCCGGGGGGTGCGGGCATACATCTCAATGATGCTGATCTTGCCCGCGTCGTGGAACGCGCCGCATCCCATGGCGTAGTCCAGCACCGCCCGCCGCTTTTCCTCCGGGTCGCCGATGGCCTGGAGGAAGGCAATGTCGTCAAAATAAGCGGGGTCGTCCTCCAGAATGGCGGCGGCCAGGGCGCGCGCGCCCCGGCCCACCGTCTGGGAGTGGCGGTAGGTCTCCGGGGCGAAGCGCAGCATCAGGCGCAGCAGGAAATCCCGGTAGGTGATGCCGCCGTCGGTCTCCACAAAGGTGAAGCACAGCTGGCGCAGGTAGAGGAAGAGGGCGCTGTCCCCCAGCTGGCCGGGGTAGGCGTCCGCATAGCCCAGCGTCCGCTGGTAGAGGCGCTGGATATACCCGGTGCGGGGGGGAATGAGGTCCGGATATTGGATGAGGTACTGGCTGTAGAAAGCGGGCAGGGAGATCATGCTGTACATCCCGTCTGCGGAGTAGTCGGAGGGGTCCGCAGCGTCCAGCAGGGCTTCCGTTTTGGAAAGCAGGCTGTCCAGGCTGCACAGTCCGCAGTAGTACTCGATGGCGTAGTAGGCGAACGCGGATTTGGCGGGAGGCTGCTTGCCCTGTATCTCGGCTTCGTCGAACCGCCGCTGGTAGACGATATAGGCGGACTCCATAATATCCGCCATGTCCTCCGGGGTCATCACCCGCTCCTTGCTGTAAGAGATGCTGGAAGCGATATTCTGGTGGGTGATATAGATATACCGGTCCCAGGGCAGCCCGGGCTCCTTTTCCTGGTAATCCTTGTCCTGGAAGACCTCCATGGACTGTTTCAGCAGCCGGATTTTTTCGCCGGGGGAATGGAACTGGCCCAGGGCCATATTGGCGCGGGAGCGGAGGATATAGCTGCGGGTGTCGGTGTCCTCAATCTCGTCAAAAAATTTCAGGTAGGCGGCCGCTTCCGTAAAGCACAGCCGCATCCGGGTGGTGAAGTCAGCGATGTCGCTCTGCTCCAGCCCCACCAGCTTGCTGACCAGGCTGTTGCGGCCCAGACCCAGCCAGTACAGCTCCCGGATCATGGACGAGCGGTCGCGCTTCTGCCGGGCCAGACTGAGCAGGGCCTGCCGGATCTGGCAGAACAACCCCACGTCCAGTTCGGTCCGGCCGTTGAACAGATGGCTGGAGAACTCCGTCAGACAGGCGAGTTCCTCCTCCCCGGCGTCGAACAGGTCATCCAGGGTGGGGAACAGGCCGGTGCGCAGCAGCTCCATGTTCCGCCGGGAGAGCCGGATGATTTCCGCCCGGCTGGCCGCCATCTGGGCGGCGTACTCCTCAAAGGAGAGCCCGTCGGGCCGTTTGTGCCGGGAGAGGGCCGCAAACTGCCGCAGATTGTCAAGGTATTCCTCCTGATATGGCCGCACTCCGATTCCCCCTTCCGGCCGTTCCGCTCAGCGCTCCGTATGGGAGCCCAGGCGCTTGCGCAGAATCTCTGTGAGGCGTTCCACGTCCACCGGCTTTGAGATGTGCTCGTCCATTCCGGCCTCGCGGGCCAGACGCACGTCCTCCATAAAAGCGTTGGCGGTCATGGCCACGATCCATACGTTCCCGGCGTCCCCGCGGGGCAGCTCCCGAATGGCGCGGGTGGCGTCGTAGCCGTTCATAACAGGCATCTGGATGTCCATAAAAATGATTTCGTACCAACCCTCCGGGGAGTTCTGGAACAGCTCCACCGCCTGGGCTCCGTCCCCGGCCACGTCCACCTGCACGCTGGTCATGCCCAGCAGTTCCATGGCGATCTCCTGGTTGAGCTCGTTGTCCTCCACCAGCAGGACCCGGTGCTGGCTGTAGTCCGCGTCCGCGTCTCCCGCAGCCTGCTGCTCCTGGCCGGTCTGGCAGGTGAGGGAGGACAGGGCCTCCAGCAGGCGGCTGGGGAACAGGGGGCAGGGGACAAAGGCGTTGACGCCTGCCCGGGTTGCCCGGTATTCAATCTGGGGCCAGTCATCCGAGGAGACCAGCAGGATGGGGAAGCCGGGGCCGGCCAGCTGCCGCACATGGGTGGCTACGTCCAGGGAGGGCATATCCGCAAGCTCCTGGCCCAGCAGAAGGGCACAGGGCATTCGCCCTTCGTATTGGGCCTCTGTCAGCCGGGTGACGGCCTCCAGGCCGGTGCTCAGGCGGACGGGCTCCAGCCCGGCATTCCGGAGGCAGGCCGTGATCTGGGCCGCCCGGCCGTCGTGCAGCTCCGCCACCAATACGGGCTGGCCCACGGGGAGGCCAGGTTCTTTGCGCTTCCGGGGGGAGGCGGCCAGGGGAAGGGCCACCGTGAAGCAGCTGCCCTCGCCCTCCCGGCTCTCCACAGTGATGGCGCCGCCCATGCCGTCCACCAGCCGCTTGACAATGGACATACCCAGTCCGGTGCCTTCAATCCGGCTGATGGTGGTGTTCTGCACCCGCTCGAAGGGGAGAAAAATGCGCTCCAGGAACTCCTGGCTCATGCCGATGCCGTTGTCCCGGCAGGAGAAGTCCAGCCAGACCGCGAGGCCGCCCTTGCGGTCTGGGGCGGGACGCTGGGCAAAGCGTATGCGGATTTCTCCGCCGTCGGGGGTGTATTTTACGGCGTTGTTGATGATATTCACCAGGATCTGGCGCAGCCGCAGGGGATCGCCCATCAGGTTTTCCTGGGAAATGTCCTCAATGTCCATGGTGAGGGTGTGCCCCTTCTGCTCGGCCTGGGGCTCCACAATCACCGCCACCTCGTGGACCAGGTCGGAGAGGGAGAACTCCTCCTCGCCCAGGGACATACGCCCGCTGTCAATCCGGGACATATCCAGCACATCGTTTACAAGGCTCATCAGGTGGGCGGAGGCGGTTTGAATTTTCTCCAGGCAGTCGTGGACGCGGGCCTTTTCGTCGATGTGGGCCAGGGCGATGGAGGTCATGCCCACGATGGCGTTCATTGGGGTGCGGATGTCGTGGGACATACTGGACAGAAAACGGCTTTTGGCCTGATTGGCCTCCTCGGCGGCTTTCAAGGCGTCCTCCAGGGCGGCGTTCACCCGGGCCAGCTCCTCCATGTAGGCTTGATCCATTTGATCCATGTTGAATACTCCTAAAAGCTTACTCCAGCACGGCGCCCCGGGCGGCGGAGGTCACCAGCTTGGCGTACCGGGCCAGATAGCCGGTTTTGATTTTGGGCTCGGGGCACACCCAGGCTGTCTTCCGGGCGGCCAGGGTATCTTCATCCACCAGCAGCTCGATCCTGCAGGAGGGAATGTCGATGGCGATCTGGTCGCCCTCCTCCACGAGGGCGATGGGCCCGCCCTGGGCGGCCTCGGGGCAGACGTGGCCGATAGACGCGCCGCGCGTCGCGCCGGAGAACCGGCCGTCGGTGATGAGGGCCACGCTTTCGCCCAGCCCCATGCCGCAGATGGCGGAGGTGGGGTTGAGCATCTCCCGCATACCGGGCCCGCCCTTGGGGCCCTCGTAGCGGATGACCACCACGTCCCCCGCCACAATTTTTCCGGCGTAAATGGCCTCGATGGCCTCCTCCTCGGAGTTGAACACCCGGGCGGGGCCCTGGTGCTTCATCATCTCGGAGGCCACAGCGGAGCGCTTCACCACGCAGCCCTCCGGGGCCAGGTTCCCCTTGAGGACGGCGATGCCGCCGTCGGGGGAGTAGGGGTTCTCGATGGGCCGGATGAGCTCATGATTGCGGTTGACCACGCCCTCCAGGTTTTCCCCCAGCGTTTTCCCGGTGCAGGTCATGACGGAGGTGTCCAGCAGGCCCTTTTTGGTGAGTTCCATCATGACGGCGTGGACGCCGCCCGCCCCCTCCAGGTCCTCCATGTAGGTGTCCCCGGCGGGGGCCAGATGGCACAGGTTGGGAGTCCTGGAGGAGATCTCGTTGGATAGATCCAGGTCCAGCTCGATGCCGCACTCGTGGGCGATGGCAGGCAGGTGGAGCATGGTGTTGGTGGAGCAGCCCAGGGCCATGTCCACCGTCTCCGCGTTGTGGAAGGCGGCCTCGGTCATGATGTCCCGGGGCTTGATGTCACGCTTCACCAGCTCCATGATCTGCATCCCGGCGTGCTTGGCCAGCCGCAGCCGGGCCGACCACACGGCGGGGATGGTGCCGTTGCCTTTGAGGCCCATGCCGATAGCCTCAGTGAGGCAGTTCATGGAGTTGGCGGTATACATCCCGGAGCAGGAGCCGCAGGTGGGGCAGGCGGTGTTCTCGTACTCCTCCACCCCCGCTTCGTCCAGCTTGCCGGCGTAGTAGCCGCCCACGGCCTCGAACATATGGGACAGGCAGGTGCGCCGCCCGTCGTTGAGCCGTCCGGCCAGCATGGGCCCGCCGGAGCAGAAGATGGTGGGGATGTTCACCCGGGCCGCCGCCATCAGCAGCCCCGGCACGTTTTTGTCGCAGTTGGGGATCATCACCAGCCCGTCGAACTGGTGGGCCATGGCCATGGCCTCGGTGGAGTCGGCGATGAGGTCCCGGGTGACCAGGGAGTATTTCATACCCACGTGGCCCATGGCGATGCCGTCGCACACGGCGATGGCGGGGAACTC
>CAJUOT010000059.1 GCA_910588135.1 uncultured Oscillospiraceae bacterium
ACGGCTTCTGCGCCGCCATCCGTGCCCGGGCGTACTCCTCCGAGATGCCTTCCCGGGCCATGATCCGGCGCACCCGCGCCTCCTCGGGAGCGGTGACCGCGATGGTCACATCGCACAGTTTCCCCGCTCCGCTCTCCAGCAGGGCGATGGCGTCCAGGGCGACGGCGGGGCGGCCCTCTGTCCGTGCCCGGACGATGCGCCGCTCCAGCTCGGCCACAATATGCCGGTGGGTGATGGCGTTCAGGTCGTCCAGCGCGGCTCTGTCTCCGAATACAATAGCACCAAGTTCCTTCCGGCGCAAGTCCCCGGCTTCATCAAAAATTTTTCCGCCGAACCGGGCGCACAGCTCCTCCCGCATGGCTCTGTCTGTACGCAGCAGGTCATGATAGAGTGCGTCGCAGTCCGCTGCCACGCCGCCCATGTCCCGGAGTACGTTCAAAACGGTGGTCTTGCCCGCCCCGGTAGGGCCGGTAATGCCGATGACAATCATGTCCCCGTCCGCTCCAGCCAAGCCAGGGCGGAGGCCTCGTCAGGCTGGAAGCCGATCTGCCGGCCCTCGTTGCTCTCCCGAATGAAGTCCCGCAGGGGCTTGCTGGCATAGCCCGAGAAGTCCCCCACGATGGCCAGCCTCATCTGGTAGTTTACAAATTTTTGCAGCACCTCACCCGCCAGCCCGGTAGACAGGCGGAAAAAGGACTCGTCCAGCTGCCCCTTCCGCAGCACCATGGCGGTGCAGCCCGTCTCGTACCGGGCGGTGGCCAGCAAATCCATGGCGGAGGGGCCGTCGGTGACCAGCACCCCCGGTTCCCGCACGATCGCGATCTGATTTGTAACCTCTATGTTCATTTTGAATGCAAATTCCTTTCAAGTATTCTCCAGTTTGCCCGGGCCCAAAACGGACTCAATGGCCTCGCGGCTCAGCCCCCCCTGCCGCAGAATTCGATAGGGCGTGACCGTCAAATCCAAAATGGTGGACTCCACCCCTACCGAACAGGGCCCGCCGTCCAGCACGGCGTCGATCCTTCCGCCCAACTGAGCCAGCACCTCCTGGGCCGATTTGGGGCTCGGCCACCCCGACAGGTTGGCGGAGGGGCAGGCCAAGGGCCGCCCCAGCGCCCGGATGACGGCCAGCGCAGCGGGGTGGTCGGGACAGCGCACCCCCTGGGTGGCCCCCCCGGCGGGGACGATGGGAGGCAGGGCGCCGTTCCCCCACAAAATCATGGTCAGCGGCCCCGGCCAGAAGGCGTCCGCCAGCCGGTAGGCATCCCCTGGGATGTCCCGGCACACCGCCTCCGCCATCTTCATCCCGTCCACCAGCACGGACAGCGGTTTTTGCTCCGGGCGGCCCTTGGCGTCGTAGACGGCCTGGACGGCCCGCGCCTGGGTGGCGTCGGCGGCAAGGCCGTACACCGTCTCGGTGGGGAGGGCCGCCAATTTGCCCGCCCGCAGGAGGGCGGCGGCTTCTTCGAACTCACCTCTGGTCAGGCGCTGTGTGTTCATGCTTTCCCCCGCCTTCTGAGCTTGATGGTGGAGCGGATGGCCAGCGCCAGCGCAACAATGAGCGGGACACCATACAGCACCATAAAAAGCCTGGCCTCCCAGAAGTCCTCAGCCAAATGCAGGTTATAGCCCGCCGCCTCGTCGTAGCCGTAGCGAATTACGTCCGGCAGGAGCTCCAAAAACCATAGGAATGCTGTCGCTTCCAAAAACGCGAAAAATATCGTCGCCAACCATGCTACCACACAGCCCACAGACGGCACAGATACTTTTCTGTTCGCCTGCCGCCGCTGATCCAGGCCGGGATTCAGCAACTGCCCCGGGCGCTCAATCAGATAGTCCGCCCCGGCTGCTTCCAGCTCGTCCCGGTTCCGGAAGCCCCACAGCACCCCGCACACCGTGAGGCCGCCGTTTTTACCCGTCAGCACGTCCACGTCGCTGTCCCCCACAAAGAGGGTGGACTCGGGCGTGGCCCCAATCTGAGCCATCAGGGCGCGGAGCAGGGTGGGGTCAGGCTTGAGCGGCGCGTCGGGCAGGGCGCCCTGCACATATTCGAACACGCTGGGGAAGTAGTGCTCCACCACTGGCCCCGCCAGGGCGTGGGCCTTGTTGGACAGCACCGCCATGTGGATTCCCGCGCCCTTCAGCGCGGCCAGCATCTCCGGGATGCCGGGGTAGGGAGCAGTCTTGTCCTCCTTGTGGGTGTCGTACCAGGCGGAGAACTCGGCCAGCGCCCCGGCCGCCTCCTCGCCGCTCAGTCCGTCGGGGGTGAAACGCTCCACCAGCTTGGGGATGCCGTTGCCCACCATGCGCTTGAACTCGTCCACCGTGTGGGTGGGCCAGCCGTGGGCGGCGCAGACGTGGTTGCCCGCGTCCGCCAGATCGTCGATGGTGTTCAAAAGGGTGCCGTCCAGGTCAAAAATCACGTGGGTATACATGGGATCAGCCTCTTTCTGCAAGCTGCTCCGCCTGCCGCGCGGTGGTCAGCGCGTCGATGATCTCGTCCAGCTCGCCGTCCATCACCGCGTCCAGCTTGTACAGCGTCAGCCCCACCCGGTGGTCGGTGAGCCGCCCCTGGGGGAAGTTATAGGTGCGGATGCGCTCGTTGCGCATTCCGCTGCCCACCTGGCTGCGGCGGTTTTCGCCGTACTCCGACTGGATGCGCTCCTGCTCCCGGTCATACAGAATGGAGGCCAGCAGCCGCATGGCCTTCTCCCGGTTCTGGAACTGGGAGCGCTCCTGCTGGCATTCAACCACTGTTCCTGTGGGCCTGTGGATGAGCCGCACGGCGGAGGAGGTTTTGTTGATGTGCTGGCCCCCCGCCCCGGAGGAGCGGAACACCTGCATCTCCACATCGGCGGGGTTGAGTTCCACGTCCACCGTCTCCATCTCGGGCAGCACCGCCACGGTGGCGGTGGAGGTGTGGACGCGGCCGCCGGACTCGGTCTCGGGCACCCGCTGCACCCGGTGGACGCCGCTCTCAAACTTGAGGCGCGACCAGGCACCGTCCCCCTCGATGGTGAACGAGATCTCCTTCACGCCGCCCAGCTCGGTCTCGCTGACGGAATTGACTTCCACCCGCCAGCCCCGTTTTTCGGCGTACATGGTGTACATCCGGGTGAGGGAGTGGGCGAACAGGGCGGACTCCTCCCCGCCCACCCCGGCCCGAATCTCCATGATGACGTTTTTGCCGTCGTTGGGGTCTCTGGGCAGGAGGAGGACCTTGATTTCGTGCTCCAGGCGCTCAATGTCCTCCTTGGCCTGGGAAAGCTCCTGCTGGGCCAGCTCCTTCATCTCCGGGTCGGAGAGCAGTTCCTCCGCCTCCGCCAGATCGCTTTGTGCTTTACACAGCGCCCGCCAGGCGGACACCAGCGGTTCCAGCTCCCGTTGCTCCCGATTGAGCTTGGAGACCAGCTCCGGGTCGGTATAGGTCTCGTTGGCGGCCAGCCGGGCCTCCAGCTCCTGATAACGCAGCTCAATATTTCTCAGATTGTCCGTCATAACGTCCCTCTCTCCTAGCGGTCAAACAAAAACGACTTCACCAGCGCCAGCGGCTCCCGGAAGAGCATCTGAACCCGGTAGGGGACGTTGGATACCGGGGCGGGCACGGTGGTCACATTGGCGGTTGTCCCAAAGCCCCGTCCCCACAGCATGAGGATGCGGGACAGGTGGAAATCACTGGACACCAGCACATACCGCCCCGGCTCCTCCCAAGCGCCGCTGTCCACGGTGGTTTGCAACAGTGCGCGGGTATACTGGACATTTTGGTGGGTGTTCCGGGACTTGTCCTCCATCAGGACGCTGTCCTCGCCCACGCCATGGCCGATGAGATAGTCGTGCATGGCCTGGGCCTCGGACATATGCTCGTTGTCCCCCTTGCCGCCGGACACCACGATCTTCACCTCCGTGTGCTCCCGCCAGTAGCCCAGGGCGGCGTCCAGCCGCTCCCGCAGCTGGATGGAGGGCCCATCCTTGTTCACATGGCAGCCAAAGACTACCATGACCTCAGGCCCGTCCCCCGCCTGGGCGGTCCGGCCCCGTGTGCCCCGCCAGATGACGATTTCCAGAGCGGCGAAGGCCAGCGCGGCCAGAATGACAAGGGCCAGCAGGGCGCAGAGCCATTTCCTGGCCGCGTTTTTTCCGCGATAGCTGTGATACTCTTTCACAAATTATGACCCCTTTGCTTCCTCTAATTCCGCCGCCAGCCGCTCCCATTCGGCGTACCGATGAGCCAGTTCGTCCTCCAATCCCTCGCGCTCCTTGTAGACGTCCTGGAGCTTCAGGTAGTCGGACGCGGCCTCCTCCGCCTCCTGGCTGAGCTCGTCCAGCCGCACCTCCAGCTTTTCCACCGCCCGCTCGGCGGCGCGCACCTGCTTCTCCAGCTCCTTGGTGCCGCCTGGGCGCTTGGGCTTGTCCTCCTTGGGTTTGTCCGCTTCCGGGGCAGTTTTCGCGTTTTTGAGCGCGTCCTGCCGCTCCCGGAAGGCCCGAAACTCGGAATAGGTTCCCCGGAAGTCGGTGATCTGCCCGTTTTCCAGCATCCACACCCGGGTGGCAAACTTTTCGATGAAATAGCGGTCATGGGAGACGAACAGCAGGTTGCCGCCGTACTCCTCCACTGCCTCCTCAATCCATTCCCGGGAGTCGATGTCCAGGTGGTTGGTGGGCTCGTCCAGGATGAGCAGGTTGATCCGGCTGTCCATGAGCATACACAAACGAAGCCGGGACTGCTCCCCGCCGGACAGGGCGGACACCTGCTTGAACACGTCCTCTCCCCGGAACTTGAAGGAGGCCAGCCGGTCCCGGGCTTCCTGGGTGGTGCAGTTCTGGGCGTAGAGCATGGTGTCCACCAGGTTGCGGTCGGGCCGGTCAAAGTGGATGATCTGGGGCAGGTAGCCAATCCGGATGGACGGCCCCAGGTAGATGGAACCGGAATCGGGGGTCTCCTCCTCCATGATGAGCTTGATGAAGGTGGACTTGCCCGTGCCGTTGTCCCCCAGCAGGGCGATGCGCTCGCCCCCGGCCACGTCCAGGTTGATGTGTTCGAACAGGGTGCGCTCCCCGAAGGATTTTTTCAAATCGGTGACCACCAGGGCCTCGTCCCCGTGAAATTCCCGCTCCCCGAACCGGGTGGCCAGCTTGCGCTCCTTTGCGGGCTTGTCCGTGGTGCGCATCCGCTCGATCCGCCGCTCCATGTTGATGGCCCGCTTGTACTGCTTGTCGTTGCCCTTGAAGGCCCACAGGCGCATCTGCTCTGCCGCGGCCTCCAGCTGGGAAATCTTGGCCTGCTCTTTCTCGTACTGCTTCAAACGCTCCTGGTAGCGCCGCTCCTTCTCCTCCACGTAGAAGGAGTAGTTGCCGGAATACAGTTCGGCTTTGCCGTCCTGGATCTCGGCGACGCGGCGCACCACCTTGTCCAGAAACCAGCGGTCATGGGAGATGGCCAGCACGGTGCCCTTGAACCGCTCCAGATAGCCCTCCAGCCACTCGGTGGCGTTCAGGTCCAGATGGTTGGTGGGCTCGTCCAGCAGGAGGATGTCAGTGTCCTCCAAAATCAGGCGGGCCAGGTTGATCCGGGTCTTTTCCCCGCCGGACAGGGCGTCAAAGGGGCGGGAGCGCATATCGCCTCCGATCCCCAGGCCGTTGCAGACCTTGTTCAATCTCGTCTCGGTGTCATAGCCGCCCCCGGCCTCAAAGGCGGCAGTGAGCTGGTCGTACCGGGCCATGACCTGGGGATCGTCTCCCTGGGCCATTTTTCCAGTGAGCTCCGACAGCTCCGCCTCCATGGCGTGAAGAGGAGCGAAAGCGGTGTCCAGCACGTCCCGGACGGTGTAGCCCTCCGGATAGACGGGGATTTGCGAAATCAGCCCCAGCCGCTTGCCGGGGGCGATGGTGATGGTCCCCTCGTCGGGGTGGACCTGTCCGGTCATCATGCGGAAAATGGTGGTCTTGCCCGCGCCGTTGCGGCCCAGCAGGCCCACCCGTTCCCCCTCCTCCACCTGGAGGGAAAATCCGTCCAATATCCGTTTGCCGACCTCGAACTCCTTGACGAGGCCGGCCAGCTGTATGTCAATCATGGGTAAATGTTCTCCTTAAACATGGCGCTCCGCCGTCCGGCGGCACTGCGCGGCATCCGGAGGCCTGGGCGTCAATATACTTTTAGAAACGCCCTGCATCCGATGTCGGTATCCAGCGCAAAGCCCACGGACTTATAAAACTGGATCGTCCTTTCGGTGTCATCGGTAAGCAGTGATTTTTGATACACATCTTGATAGAGCGCAAGGATTTTGGAAATCAATGCGGAGCCCACGCCTTTGCGCTGGTATTCCGGAAAAACCAGGATATCCTGGATCACAACAATGGAATAGCCGTCGCCTACCACACGGATCACGCCCAGCAGTGTTTCGCCGTCATACGCGCCCAGTGTTTTCAAGGAGTGGGCGTAGGCGTTTCTCAGCATATCGGGGCTGTCTGTGTAGTTTGTCCAGCCTACGCTCTCGTACAGGCGAAGGATCTCCTCTTCCCGGTATTTGGTGTATTCCCTGATTGTAAATTCCATGCCGCACCTTCACTTCCCCCGCTATTGCGGGACGTTTGCCAACAGAAAATCTACTATTTTTTCAAACGCCATGGAGCGGGACGCCTTCACTAAGATGGTGACCCCTGCCCGCACCTCCCGGGACAGGGCGTTCTTGGCGGCGTCCAGGGCAGGGAAGTAGTCCGCCTGCTCCAACCCGGCGCTTTTGGCGCCTTCGGCCATGAACCGGGCCAGCTCCCCGATGGCGATGAGCCGGTCCGCCCCGGCCTGGGCGAAATAGCCTCCCACCGCCCGGTGGAACTGCTCGGAGCCGGGGCCAAGCTCTTTCATGTCTCCGACGACGGCCACGCGGCGGCGGCCCTGAGCGTCCCCCAGCACGGCGGCGGCGGCCCGCATGGATTGGGGATTGGCGTTGTAGGCGTCGTTGAGGATGACGATATCACCCTTGCAGCGGATGATGTTCATCCGCATTTTGGTGGGCAGGAAAGCGCCGATGCCCCGGATGATTTCGTCGGGGGCCATGCCCAGCGCCTCGGCCGCTGCGGCGGCCATCAGGGTGGGGTAGATCATATGCTGGCCCAATGCGGGTATATTGGCCTGAAACTGCCCCCCCGGGGTTTTGATCCGGCAGGACAGGTGCCCCGCCTCGTCGCTGTTCAAATCGCAGGCGGTGTAATCCAGCCCGCCGTCCTTCCCCACGAACACGGTGCGCTGGGGCAGCCTGCCCCGCAGGGTGGCCAGCATCGGGTCGTCCCCGTTGAGGATGGCCAGACCGGCCTTTTTCAAATGGGGGAAAATTTCGCACTTGGCCTTGAAGATGTTCTCCCGGCTGCCCAGGTTTTCAATATGGGCGTCGCCAATGTTGGTGATGAGGGCCATGTCCGGCTCCACCAGCCGGGCCAGATAGTCAATCTCCCCGGCGTGGTCCATGCCCATCTCCACCACGCATACCTCATGCTGTTTTTCCAGCTTGAGCAGGGTGAGGGGCACGCCAATGTCGTTGTTGAAGTTCCCCTCCGTTTTGTGGACGCGGAACCGGGCGCCCAGAACGGCCGCCGTCATATCTTTTGTGGTGGTCTTGCCCACCGAGCCGGTGACGGCGATAAATGGGATGGGGAAGCGCTTTCTATAATACCGGGCCAGTTCCCACAGGGCGCGCTGGGTGGAGCGCACCTTGACGTAGAACTTTCCAGGTAGATAGCTCTCCCGCTCCCGTGCGGTGAGGCAGCCCGCCGCCCCCGCCTCCAGGGCGGCGTTGATAAAGGAATGGCCGTCAAACCGGTCCCCCTCCAGGGGAATGAACAGGCAGCCGGGCTGGATGTTCCGGCTGTCGGTGCTCACCCCGGCGGACACGGTGTCCAGATCGCTGAATTCGCCCAGAAGGGTGCCGTCCACCGCTTCCAACAGCTGTCTCAGTGTCAGTGCCTCCATAATGGCGCTCCTCCCATTTTTCCAAATTGCGGTTGTGCCGTCCTGCCGCGGTTCAGCCGGGCCAGCGCCGGACCACGGGCTGTCCGGTACGCCTACCGCTGCGTTTTCCGCGCCTTCAAAGACGCCTGGATGATGCGCTCACACAGTTCGCCGTAGCTGATTCCAACCGCCGCCGCCTCCTGGGGCAGCAGGCTGGTGGGGGTCATGCCGGGCAGGGTGTTGATCTCCAGAAACCAGGGGGTGCCGTCCTCTGTCACGATAAAGTCGGCCCGGGAGTACACCGACAGCCCCAGGGAGCGAAACACGGTGAGGGCCGCCTCTCCCAGCCGCTTTTCCCACTCCTCAGGGATGGGGGCGGGGGTGATCTCCTCCGCCGCGCCGGGCTGGTACTTGTTTTCATAGTCGTAAAAGCCGGTTTTGGGGATGATTTCAATGGAGGGCAGGGCGCGGTCCTCCAGAATGCCAACCTGAATCTCCCGTCCGGCGATGTACTGTTCCACCACGCATACCCCGCCAAAGTCCAGGCAGTGGGTGAGGGCGGCGCCCAGCGCCTCCCGGTTATGGACGATGGACACGCCGATGGAGGAGCCGGAGGCCGACGGCTTCACCACGCAGGGCAGCCCTAGGCGCTGGGTGAGGGCGGGGATATCATCCGCTGTGTAGCGCACCAGCTCCCACTGGGGAGTGGGTACGCCCAGCGGCTCCAGAAAGGGCGCCACGATGCGCTTGGTCAGGTCCTTGTCCATAGCGATGGCGCTGCCCAAGTAGCCCGCCCCGGTGTAGGGGATGCCCATGAGGTCAAAAGCGGCCTGCACCCGGCCGTCCTCCCCGCAGGTGCCATGAAGGCCCAGGAACACCATGTCCGCCGACCGGCACAGCTCCAGCACGCCGGGGCCGAACTGGTCCGCGCCCCCCGCTGGACGGGAGGCTTTCACCGCCGCCAGGTCTGGAGCCTGACGGCCGATTTTGGCCAGTTCTTCCGGAATGGGGGCGGAAAACAGGGCCTGAGGGTTTCCCTCCGTGCCCAGGTACATATCAATCAAGGCGGCCTCATGTCCGCGCTCCCGCAAAGCGGCGCACACCTTGCAGCCGCTGGAAAGGGACACGTTGCGCTCGGGGCTGAGCCCGCCGGCCAAAACCACGATTTTCATAGCATCTCTCCTTTGCTTACCTGCTATTCTGCTCCTATTTTATGTTTGAATGTAAATTATACCACAACCTGCCGGAGGAAACAAGGGCCGCGGGCCGAAGTCTCTAAAAATGGGGTTTGCGCAGAAAACCCGGCTGAAGGGGTCCGGTTCGCTCTTTCGCACTTAATATTGCGGACAATGGCAGTAAGAATTTGGTGAAAATACTCTTGACAGTAGGGGCTAAATTTGATATCCTATTCAACATAGAAAGATTCGGATTGGACCGGGAGACGCAGGCTGCGTACCCGGGGCCGACTTTTGATGGAGGGAATCGCTCATGTTCATGAAAGAGACTACGGTAAATAACCAGGTCGGCCTGCACGCGCGTCCGGCTACGTTTTTTATCCAGAAGGCCAACGAGTTCAAAAGCTCCATCTGGGTGGAGAAGGAAGACCGCCGTGTCAACGCCAAGAGCCTGCTGGGCGTCCTGTCCCTGGGCATTGTGAAGGGCACGGCCATCAACCTCATTGCCGACGGTCCTGATGAGGAGGCTGCGATCAACGCTCTAGTGGAGCTGATCAATTCCGAGTTTGCCGAGTAAAGCTTACGTTGACTATCAAAAAAGCGCCGCGATAAGCGGCGCTTTTTTTGTAAGAAGCGCGGAGCAGACGGCTGCAAGGAAGCCTAGACTGGAGCGAGGGGCGCAAACCAAAGAGGAGAGGGGCGGAGCCCCGAGTGTTTGCGGCCCGAGTCGAAGGGAAGCCAGACCGTAAGCCAGCCCAACGCGAGCGTGACAACGTTTGGAGCAAGCTGTGTATCGCTCGTTTCCGGCCTTGCCAGAAACTCGCGCACCACGCTGCTCCTCCGTTTCCCACAAAGCCAAAGGGCGGCTTTGCGGGAACCCAACTTAAAGTGCTGAGCCGCCGTGAACAGGAGGTGGGATCAAGTTGACATTTGAAGAACTCAGGGACAAGGCCCACGCCCTGCCTTTGAAGCCCGGCGTGTATATCATGCAGAACGCCGCCAGTGAGGTCATCTACGTGGGCAAGGCCAAGGCACTGAAAAACCGGGTGAGCCAGTATTTCCAGGATCAATCCCGGCACAATGAAAAAACCAGGGCCATGGTAAGCCAGATCGACCACTTTGACGTGATTGTGGTTCAGTCGGAATTCGAGGCGCTGGTGCTGGAGTGCGCCCTCATCAAGCGCCACCAGCCCCGGTATAACATCCTGCTCAAAGACAGCAAAGGCTTTCCCTACATCCGGCTGTCCCCGGGGGACTACCCCCGATTTTCCCTGGCCTCCAAAGCGGAAAACGACGGGGCGCGCTATTTTGGGCCCTACGGCTCCCGCTTTGCCAGCCAGGGGATCATCGACGCCCTGCGGCAGGCCCTGCGCCTGCCGGCCTGCCGCAGGAAATTTCCCCGGGACATCGGGAAGGAGCGGCCCTGCCTGAATTTTCACATGGGCGTGTGCGACGGCTACTGCCGGCCCGAGATGGATCAGACCCAGTACAAGCGCTCCGTCGACCAGGCGGTGCGGCTGCTGGAGGGACGGCTGGACGAAGTGGTGGACGAGCTGTCCGCCGAGATGGAGCAGGCGGCGGAGGAGCTGCGCTTTGAGAAAGCCGCCCAGATTCGGGACCGCATCCGCTCCATCCAGCTGCTGTCCACCCGGCAGAAGGCGGTGGCGGGGTCGCTGGCAGACACTGATGTGGTGGGGTACCACCGGGGGGAGGCCAAAAGCTGCTTTGTGGTGCTGCATTATATCGGCGGCGAGCTGGCCGCGAAGGACTGGGAGCTGCTGGGCGTCCCTATGGAGGACGAGCAGACCACCGTGTCCACCCTGGCGGCCCAGTACTACGGCGGGCGGGGCCAACTGCCGAAGCAGATTCTGCTGCCCTGCGACATCGACGAGCGCTTGGAGCTGGCCCGGATGCTGACGGAGTCCGTGGGCCGGAAGGTGGAGGTGCTCACACCCCAGCGTGGGGCCAAGATGGAGCTGGTGAAGCTGGCCAACGAAAACGCCGCGGAGGAGGCGCTGCGGGCCACCACGGCGGAGGAGCGCCGCTCCAAGCTGACGGAGGCGCTGGGGGCCCTGCTGGGGCTGGAAGAGCCGCCCCACCGGATTGAGGCGTTCGACATCTCCAACACGGGGAGCTCGGATATTGTGGCGTCCATGACCGTCCACGTAGACGGCAGGCCGCTGAAGCGGGACTACCGCCATTTCAAGCTGAAGGATATGCCCCACGCCGACGACTACGCCTCCATGGAGCAGGTGGTGGAGCGGCGGTTCCGGCGCTACCTGGACGGGGATGAGAAGTTTGGGGACCTGCCCGATCTGCTGCTCATCGACGGCGGCGCGGGGCAGGTGAAGGCCGCCCAGGAGGCGCTTTCCAAGCTGGGCCTGTCCATCCCCGCCTATGGCATGGTGAAGGACAGCCGCCACCGCACCCGGGCCTTGCAGGCCGGGGATGGCCGTGAGATCGGCATACAGGCCAATCAGGCCCTGTTTGCCATGGTGGGCCGCATCCAGGAGGAGACCCACCGTTTTGCCATTGAATTCCACCGCCAGCAGCAGGCGGGGCATTTGAAGGGTTCGGCGCTGGATGACATCTCTGGCGTTGGCCCCGCCCGGAAGGCTCAGCTTTTGAAGGCCTTCAAAAGCGTGAAAGCTATGAAAGCGGCCTCGCTGGAGGAACTGGCCGCTGTGGTGCCCAGAAACACCGCCCAGGCGGTGTATACCCGCTTTCATAAGCCGGAGGATGACCGGGGAAAGGATGAGACGCCATGAGAGTGATCACGGGACTTGCCAAGGGCCGGCGGCTGGAGGAGCTGCCCGGTCTGGCCACCCGCCCCACCACCGACCGGGTAAAGGAGGGGCTGTTCAGCGCCATCCAGTTCGACATTGAGGGCAGGCGGGTGCTGGACCTGTTCGCGGGCACTGGGCAGCTGGGCATCGAGGCGCTGAGCCGGGGGGCGGCCTTTTGCGATTTTGTGGACAATGCCCCCGCCGCGCTGAACATCGTCCGGCGCAACGTGAAGTCCTGCGGCTTTGAGGACCGCTCCGCCTGCCATGGCAGGGACTTTGCCGCCTTCCTCAATGGAAGCCGGGGAAAGTACGGCCTGGTTTTTCTGGACCCGCCCTATGCCTCCGGGAATCTGGAACGGGCGCTGGAGCTCATTGCCGCGATTGACATTGTGGCTGAAAATGGTATAATAGTGTGCGAAAGTCCGGCGGACCATATGCTCCCCGGCCTCCCGCCCCCTTACGAAAAAGGGCGGGAGTACCGCTACGGCAGGATCAAATTCACCCTGTACCGCAGGAGGGCAAACCCATGAGACGCGCCATCTATCCCGGCAGCTTCGACCCGGTGACCCTGGGCCACCTGGATATTATCAAGCGGGCCGCCGCCATTTTTGACGAACTGATCGTGTGTGTCAGCGTGAATTCCGCCAAAAATATGGGGCTGTTTCCCCCGGAGGAGCGGGTGGAACTGATCCGGCAGGTGACGGACGACCTGCCCAACGTGAAGGTGGACTGCGCCCAGGGGCTGGTGGCGGATTACGCCAAGAGCCACCGCGCCAGGGTGCTGGTAAAAGGGCTGCGGGCGGTATCCGACTACGAGTCGGAGATTCAGATGGCCATGGTCAACGCCAAACTGTACCCCAGGCTGGACACCGTGTTTCTCTATACCCGGCCCAAGTACGCCTACCTCAGCTCCACCGTGGTGAAGGAACTGGCCCGGTACGGCGCGGACCTGTCCGACTTTGTGCCCAGGCAGATCATTGGCCGGGTGCGGGAGAAGGTGGCGGAGAGCGGGCGGGAATACCTGTAAAAACGCAAATTTTACCAAAAGGAGAGATGACGCATGGCGACTGCTGTGGATGAGCTGCTGGATATGTTGTTTGACATGATTGACGAGGCAAAAAATGCGGCGTTCAGCGGGGACAAGTGCGTGATTGAGCGTGACAAGGCCCTGGATCTCATTGAGGACGCCAAGAAGCAGCTCCCCGTGGATCTGGCCGAGGCCCGGAAAATCCTCAACGCCCGGAATGAATACCTAGCCGCCGCCAAGCGGGAGGCGGAGGAGATCCGCAAGCGGGCGGAGATCGAGGCCAACCAGATGGTGAGCGAGGCCCCTGTGATGACCCAGGCCCGGCAGAAAGCCCGGGAGGTGCTGGCCCACGCCGACGAGGAGGCAAAAAAAACCTGCCGGGAGGCCAACGAGTACTGCGTGGACCTGCTGCGCCGCACGGAGGACGCCTTGGCTGCCGCCCATTCGGAAATGCGGCAGGTGCACAACCAGTTCCGCACCGGCATGGGGGGGAGCGGCAGCTCCGCGCCGTCCCAGTCCGGCAGCAGCCGGCTGTATGACGCTGAGGCGGACGGCTGACACGGAAGGAAAAACAGAAAAGGCTTTGACCCCGCCGCGGGAAACCGCGGCGGGGCTTTTTTGCGTCCGCCACTATATATGGAACCGGCGGAGAGTGCTCCCCCATCATCCGGTAAGACCCAGTGCCTGCACGGCCTTAAAACGAATGTTTGTGCGAACAAATGGATGATTCCACCCTGAAAAAAGGGAAATTCCAGGGAAAAAAGTGCTTGCAATTTGTGGGCGGGTAAGGTATACTGAGAGGCGTAGTGGAGTGAAATGGAGTAATTTAATCTAAAATCGGAGGAGAATGGAGGAAGAGGGATGACCGGCACCTACGAGCACAGCATCGACAACGCCGGCCGTCTCATCGTGCCCGCCAAGCTGAGGGACAAGCTGGGCGCCTCCTTCTATCTGGCCGTAGGGGTGAAGGAGAACCTCACCCTTTACCCGATGGAGACGTGGAACAGGCTGCGGGCCAAGGTGTCCGAGCTGTCCACCACCGACGCGGCGGCAATGGACCTGTTTTTCGCCAGCGCCCAGCTGTGCGAGGCGGACAAGCAGTGGCGCTTTCAGGTGCCGTCTTATCTGAAGGAATACGCAAAAATTGACCGGGATGTGGTGGTCACCGGCAACAATGACCGGGCCCAGATCTGGAGCGCGGACAGCTGGAAGGCCAAGACCCGCCAGCAGCTCAACCCGGAGACCATTGCCAGCCTGATGAAGAATTTGGGTATCTGATATGGAATACACCCACAAGCCGGTGCTGCTGCGCCAGTGCCTGGACGGTTTGAACATCCGTCCGGACGGAATTTATGTAGATGGCACCCTGGGCAGGGCGGGGCACTCGCTGGAGATTGTCCGCCAGCTTACCACCGGGCGGCTCATCGCCATTGACCGGGACAAGGCCGCCCTGGACGCCGCCCCCGCCCGCCTGGAAAACCACATGGATAAAGTGACTCTGGTGCGGGGAAACTTTGGAGACTTGACCTCCATCCTGGCCTCGCTGGACGTGGACGGGGTGGACGGGATGCTCTTTGACCTGGGGGTGTCCTCCCCCCAGCTGGACGACGGCAGCCGGGGCTTTTCCTACCTTCAGGACGCGCCGCTGGATATGCGTATGGACCAGTCCGCCCCCCTCACCGCCCGGGAGGTGGTGAATGGCTGGAGCCAGGAGGAGCTCAGGCGCATCCTGTGGCAGTACGGCGAGGAGCGCTATTCCGGGCCCATCGCCTCCGCCATTGTCCGGGAGCGCGCGCGCGCCCCTATTGAGACCACCGGCCAGCTGGCCCAGCTGATCCTGGACG
>CAJUOT010000060.1 GCA_910588135.1 uncultured Oscillospiraceae bacterium
CGGAAATGGCCAGACCGGCGGCGTCGTCGCCGGCGCGGTTGATCTTGTAGCCGGAAGACAGCTTCTCCAGGTTCTTCTTCATCGCGGAGACGTTGTTGGTGTAGTTGCGGTAGGCGTTCATCGCCATAATATTGTGCTGAATACGCATGGTGTTATACTCCTTTATAAAATTATTTTTTGTGTTTCGGCTGTCCTTCGCCTCCACACATTCAGAGCTGGGCGCTTTCGCTCCGGCCATCCGGCCGGACTGTCCAGAGCTGGAGCGCTCATATTATTTCAACCGGCTCGTCAGCCGGATGAAACCGTCCTGAGGTCTGAACGAGATTTCATATTACGCCGTTCAAATTTTATGCTCTCAAGTACCCCCCTCGTTCTGTTTTATTTGTCGGCTCTATCTCAGGATAATTAATACTTTTTCGCAAAAAATTTTTTGGGCGAAATCATATGCTATTCCGTCCATCTTTTTTTCACATTGCTGGCGTGGCTCGTCCTCCTGCCGTTCAAGCCGCTCTGTGCCGCACGGCCATGCCTGTTTTCCTCAAAAGGCGGCAGAGCCCCGCGCCGTGTGCCAGCGGCGCGGGGCTCTGCTTTTCAGGGCGGGCGCTAAACCGTCAGTCCGGCGGCATAGCGCACGGTGATCCCATGCCCTTGGGCCGTCCGGCTCTCCCGGCGGAAACTCGCGCTTCTCACGGGACACACGTTCTTGACCATCTGGCCGCCCACGGAGCCAGCCTGCTTGCTGGTCAGGTCGCCGTTGTAACCCTGCTTCAGGTTGACGCCCACCTCGTTGGCCGCCTCCATCTTGAACTTGTCCATGGCCTCGCGGGCGCCGGGCACCACCAGACGGTTGGAATTATTCGTGTTAGACATATCCGTTTTCTCCTTTTTATCGTTGGTTGTTGTTTCTCTGTCGGATCGGGAATCCGAGCATAGTTTGAGCCGCCGCGTTTTTTCTATGCGGCGGCCCCGCTGGTAATTTCCGCTTGCGCAGGAAAAACAGCTGTCCGTGCCGTCCGCGCTCCCAAGTCCCCATTTTTTCCATTTTTCATGCTGCTTTTCAGGCATAACCGAATATGCAAGATAAGTATTTGCTATTTCGCGCCGTTCGATGTATGATATGGGGACAGTGAACAAAGGAGTGAATCATATGCGTCGAAACGCAGCGCCCTCCGCACGGCAGCCGGCGGGGCGCGGCCGTCAGGCTCACCGGGGGGCGGCCGCCTATGGATGAGCGCCTGCTGGGTATCCTTCTGGACTCTTTTCCAAAAATCCTGCTGCCGGGGCTGGCAGTCACCATCCCGCTCACCGTCCTGGCCTTTTCCCTGGCCATGGCCATCGCCGTGGCGGCGGCGCTGGCCCAGTTTGCCCGCGTGCCGGTGCTCACCCAGCTGTGCCGGTTCTACATCTGGGTGTTCCGGGGCACTCCCCTTCTGGTGCAGCTGTTCGTGGTGTTTTTCGGGCTGCCCCGGGTCGGCGTCACCATTGAGCCCTTCCCCGCCGCCGTCCTCGTGTTCTCCCTCAACGAGGGGGCCTATTGCGCGGAAATCGTCCGTGCGGCGCTGGAGGCCGTCCCCGCCGGACAGCTGGAGGCCGGGTACTGCGCCGGGATGTCCTACCTTCAAACCATGCGCCGCATCATTCTCCCCCAGGCCATGCGCACCGCCTTTCCCTCCCTGTCCAACTCCCTGATCGCCATGGTAAAGGACACCTCCCTGGCCTCCAACATCACCGTCACCGAGATGTTTACGGCCACCCGCACCATCGTGGCCGCCACCTGGGAGCCGCTGGCGCTGTATATTGAAGTAGGGCTGATTTATCTGCTGTTTTCCACGGTGCTGACCTGGCTCCAGGGCGTGGGGGAGCGGCGGCTGAGCGCCTACCAGGGACAGGGGGGCTGAGATATGCTGGAAGTGAAAAACGTGAAAAAGTCTTTTGGCGGCCTGGAAGTGCTCAAAGGGGTGGATCTCACCGTCCGCAGGGGGGACGTGGTGGCCATCCTGGGCCCCAGCGGCTCAGGCAAGACCACCCTGCTCCGGTGCGTCAATTTTCTGGAGACCGCCGACGAGGGCACGCTGGTCTTTGACGCGGAGGAGTTCCAGCTGGCCCATACCGCCAGACGGGACATCGCGCGGCTGCGGAAAAAGACCGCTTTTGTCTTTCAGGCCTACAACCTGTTTCTCAACAAGACCGCCCTGCAAAACGTCACCGAGGGCCTGATTACGGCCCGGAAAATGCCCCGCGCCCAGGCGGAGGAGCTGGGGCGGAGGGCGCTGGAGAAGGTCGGCCTGTCCGACCGCCGGGATTACTACCCCGGCCAGCTGTCCGGCGGCCAGCAGCAGCGGGTGGCCATCGCCCGGGCCATCGCCGCGGAGCCGGAGATCATCTATTTTGACGAGCCCACCTCCGCCCTGGACCCCGAGCTCACCGGGGAGGTGCTGGCAGTCATGCGGCGGCTGGCGGAGGACGGCATGACCATGCTGGTGGTCACCCACGAGCTGGGCTTCGCCCGCACCGTGTCCAGCCATACGGCGTTCATGGAAGGGGGCGTGGTGGTGGAGTCCGGCCCGTCCCGGGAGGTGTTCGGCCACCCCAGGCAGGAGCGCACCCGGGCCTTCCTCCAGACGGACGGGGGATAAACGCAAGGAGGGAACGCGATGGAAAAAGCCAAGAAAACCGGCCGGGGCCGGAAGATTGCCCTGATTGTGCCGGCGTGTGTGCTGGCGCTGCTGGCGGGAGCGCTGGCCTTCGCCGGAAATTATCTGTTTCACTTTGCCCTGGACCCCGAGTTTGGCGGCATGGTAAGCGGCTACGACCCGGAGGTTGACACCCTGGAGGGGGACGCCGCCTGGTTTGCCGAACACAGCGAGGACCGCTGGCTGGAGAGCCACGACGGGCTGAAGCTCCACGCCCTGTACCTGCCCCAGGAGGGGGAAAGCCACAAATATGCCGTGATCTGCCACGGCTACGGCAGCATCCCCCAGTACGGGGGCCGGTTCGCCGCCTGGTTTTACGATCAGGGCTACCACGTTCTGGCTCCCGCCGCCCGGGCCCACGAGCTGAGCGAGGGCCGCTATGTGGGCATGGGCTGGCCGGAACGGCGGGACATCGCGGCCTGGGCGGACACCCTGGCGGAGCAGGACCCGGAGGCGGAGATCGTGCTGTTCGGTGTGTCCATGGGCGGGGCCACGGTGATGATGACCGCCGGGGAGGCCGGCCTGTCCCCCAATGTGAAGTGCGTCATTGAGGACTGCGGCTATACCTCCGTGTGGGACGAGTTCGCGGGGCAGCTCCAGGAGATGTTCGGCCTGCCCACCTTCCCGGTGCTGGACGCCGCCTCCCTGGTGACGCAGATTCGGGCGGGGTACTCTTTCAAGGAGGCGTCGGCGGTGGAACAGCTGAAAAAGACCAGCCTGCCCATGCTCTTCATCCACGGCGAGGACGACACCTTTGTGCCCTATGCCATGCTGGATGTGGCGTATGAGGCCTGCGCCAGCCCGGACAAGGAAAAGCTGTCCGTCCCCGGCGCGGGCCACGGCGAGGCCTCCTGGCAGGACCCGGAGCTGTACTGGTCCACGGTGGAGGCGTTTTTGGACAAGTATATAAACTGAAACAAGGAGCGATGCAAGCATGAATGGAAAACGGTTTGCGGCGGCGCTCATCGCGCTGGCGCTGTGCCTGGCCGCTCTGGCGGGCTGCGCCCGGAAGGAGCCGCAGGCGGCCGATGCGGGGGACGACCTGCTCGCCGCCATCCAGGCCAAAGGAGAACTGGTGGTGGCCATGGAGGGCACCTGGTCCCCCTGGACCTACCACGACGGCAGCGGCGCGCTGGTGGGCTACGACGTGGAGGTGGCCCGGGCCATCGCGGAGAAGCTGGGCGTGGAGGCCGCCTTTGTGGAGGGTGACTTCAACGGCCTGCTGGAGGGCCTGGAGGTGGGCCGGTACGACATGATCGTCAACGGCGTGGACATCACCCCGGACCGCCAGGAGAAGTTTGACTTCTCCATCCCCTACGCCTTTAACAGAACCGCCGTGATCGTCCGGGGGGACGATCACGCCATCCAGGCCATGGAGGATCTGGAGGGCAGGAGCACCGCCAACACCATCGCCTCCACCTATGCGGACGTGGCCCGGAAGTACGGCGCCAACGTCACCGGCGTGGACGATCTGAACCAGACCTTCGAGCTGCTGCTCACCGGGCGGATCGACGCCACCCTGAACGCCGAGGAGACCTACTACGACTACATGAAGGCCCACCCGGACGCCAATTTGAAGGTGGCCTGCCTGGACCCGGAGGCCACCGAGGCGGCCATCCCCATGCGCAAGGGAGACGGCGCCGCGTCCCTGCGGGAGGCGGTGGACGCCGCCCTGCGGGAGCTGTCCCAGGACGGCACGCTGACGCAGCTGTCCATCAAATATTTCGGCAGGGATATCTCCCAATATCAATAAACAGCATAAAGGGAGGCCCCCGGCGGGGGCCTCCCTTTTCTTTTATTGCAGAATCAGCTGGATCGGGTCCTGGAGCCGTTCTCCCGCCAGGGGCAGGGTGACAATGGCCTTGAACAGGTCCCCGTCGATGCCGATCTCAAATCTGCCGTGCTGGAGCTCGGTCAGCGACTGGGCGATGGACAGTCCCAGGCCGCTGCCCGCCTGATTGCGGGACTCGTCGCCCCGGACAAAGCGTTCCATCAGCCGCTCCGCAGGAATGTCCAGCGCATCCCGGGAAATATTCTTCACCGACAGCACCGCCCACTCCCCGCTGCGCCGCAGGTCCACGTACACCCGCGTGCCCGGCAGGGCGTACTTGGCGCAGTTGGTGAGCAGGTTGTCCAGCACCCGCCACAGGTGCCGGCCGTCCGCCTCCACCCACAAAGGCTCATCGGGCAGGGAGCGCACCACCGTCAGCTTTTGGGCCTCCAGCCGGTCGCCGCACTCCGCCAGGGCCTGGTCGGTGAGCTGGGTCCAGTCCAGCCGCTCCCAGTTCACCGTCAGGTTGCCGGTGGACGCCTTGGACGCCTCCACCAGATCCTCGGTGAGCTTTTTCAGCCGCTGGCTCTTCCGGTCCAGCACCTCGATATACTCCGCCGCCTTGGGGTTCTGGATGTCCTCCTTTTTCAGCAAGTCCACATAGTTGATGATGGAGGTCAGCGGCGTTTTCAGGTCGTGGGACACGTTGGTAATGAGCTCCGCCTTGAAGTGCTCGCTCTTCAGACGATCCTCTACCGCCGCCGAGATGGCGTGGCCCAGGTTGTTCAGCTCGTCGGCGTGGCCCCGCAGGTCGGGGAGCATCCGGCGGGTGTTGATATGGTAATTGGGGTTGCCGCCGATGATCTCCTGGGTGCCGTGGCGGATGCGCTTCCACTGGTAGGCCCACAGGCACAGGTAGGCCGCCGCCGCGAAGCTCACCAGCAGCCACAGCCCCGCGCCCCGCTCGAATGTTGTAATGGTAAACAGTGCGTACGCCATACAGCCCATCACCGCCTTCCAGATGAGGGGGATGGCCTGGACGGCCCGCCCCATGGTCCCGAACAGCTCCCACGTCCAGCCAAAGAAACTCACGAGCAGCCGCCAGCACCAGGCGCACAGCCGCCACGTCCAGGTGTTGCGCAGCAGGGTGCGGGCCTTGCACCGGGCGCACACCGTCACCAGCGCCGCCAGACCCATGGCCGCCGCCGCGGCCACTCCAAGCCCCACAAAGATCAGCTGCATATACATGGGCGTGTACAGGTCGTAGGCGTGCAGGATCAGGTCCACTCCGATGCCCACACAGGCCACGCCGCCCGCAAACAGGACGGACAGCAGCACGTCGCCGGGCAGGCGGTGGAACCAGTTGAGGTAGATTCCCTCCTCGTCCCGCTTGTGGCCCGCGCCGCAGCACAGGTATACCGCCAGCAGCACCCCCAGCACGCCCAGCACAATGGTGCCCGTCAGATACCATTCCCGGTCCGCCTGCCAGTGGGCCAGCTGGTCGGCGGCCCGCTTATATTGGTCGTTTACCCGCAGGGCGCTGTCCACCCAGAGGATCAGGCTGGCGTTTGCCGCCTCCCGCTCGGCGGCGGCCTCCTGGGTCAGTTCCCACTCCAGGGCCTCCGGATTGAAAATGTAGCCGAATTCGTTGGCCTCCAGGCAGGCTCGGATGGTGGGATAGTAAATATAGTGCTGGCTGTCCGGCCCGTCAATCCGCAGCACCTTGGTATAGCCGTCCTCGTCCGCCAGCGCCTGGTTTTCCGTTATGGTGACCACCCCGTGGTCCCCGGTGGCCACCTCAACGCTCTGCGGCCCGCCCTCCGTTCCGCCGTTGTCCGCCGACCTGGCCCAGACCGGCAGCAGATCCCGCCAGTCGGAAATATTACGGATGCCGTCATAATCTTCGGCGTTGGCGGCGTCCCCCAGGATGTCCGGGTCAATGTATTCCCAGCCCTCGTTGACGCCGTAGGAGGCCTCCCCGTCCCGGCGGAACTCCACTGCAATAGTCGGCTCCACCTGGGCGCTGTCCTCCCGGGTGTTGCCGTAGATGACCGAACCGTTCTTGTCCAGCAGCTGCCAGCGCAGATTGGTGGCCCCGGCGTCGAACTTCGCTTCGCACCACTCGATGGTCCGCTTGTCCGACAGGCTCAGTTCCTCTCCGGCCGCCTGTCTGTCTTTCAGCTCCACCAGATTGCGCACTATCCAGTGGTCCTGCCGCACCAGATACGTCTGCGTGTAGCCCCCGGTGCAGCTCATGTTGTCATGATAAACGTCGGTCCACAGCGCGTCGAAATTGGCCATCTGGTACCAGCCCATGATGGCTGTGGCGGTAAAGGCCGCCACAGCCGCGGTGAAGGCCAGGGCCTTCACCGCCAGATTTTCCCGCAGCTTCATTGCATTTTCTCCATTTTATAGCCCAGACCCCACACCACTTTCAAATACCGGGGGTTGGCGGGGTCGATCTCGATTTTTTCCCGCAGGTGCCGGATATGGACGGCCACTGTGTTCTCACTGCCCAGGGCGGGGTCGTTCCACACCTGCTCGTAGATCTGGGCGGTGGAATACACCCGGCCCAGGTTCTTCATCAGCAGCCGCAGGATGTTGTACTCGATGGGGGTGAGGTTCACCGCCTCCCCGTCCACCGTCACCGCCTTGGCCTCGTCGTCCATGACGATGGAGCCGTTGCGCAGTGCGCCGTCCGCCTCCTGGACCGCCGCCTTCCCCCCCAGGGTGGTGTACCGCCGCAGCTGGCTCTTCACCCGGGCCAGCACCTCGATGGGGTTGAAGGGCTTGGTGATATAGTCGTCCGCGCCGATGTTCAGCCCCAGCACCTTGTCGGAGTCCTCGCTCTTGGCGGTGAGCAGGATGATGGGGATGTTGCCCCCGGACTCCCGCAGGCGGGCCGTCGCCCGGATGCCGTCCAGCTGGGGCATCATGATATCCATGAGGATCAGGTCGATATTCTCCTCGTTCACCGCCCGGACGGCCTGCTCTCCGTTGTAGGCGGACACCGTGCGGTAGCCCTCGCTGGTCAGGTAAATCTCCAGCGCCGAGACAATATCCTTGTCGTCGTCGCAGACGAGCACCGTGTACATGGCGCACTCCCCCTTTTTCCCGCCAAAACCGTTTGATGATATTATCCTACCAGCCCCACGATTAAGTTGCAACGGGGAAATTGTTTAAATTCCCCTTAAGAAAGGACCTGCCTTTGCCAAATCCCCTCTTGCAATCTGCCCGCCGATGGGGTAAACTATCCCCACAGGCAGAGTAGGAGCGCGCGTGTCAGGAGGCATTGCCTCCGCAGTGCCGGCGGGACGGGGAGTTGTCCGCCGGACGAAAAGCAGCTTGCTTGCAGTGCGCCCTCCGCATCCCGCTGCCGCATGGCAGGATCGCGTCTTAACGGCTTCCTTTTGTGCGGCAAACCCGTTCAGGGTGCTGCCGGACAAAAAAAGGAGGTCTTTTTTCATGGAAATCTTCAAAACGCCCTTTTCCCGCGCCTACTGGCGGTGCGCCGTCCGGGACTTCAGAAAGCTGCGCACCCTGGTGTTCTCCGCCCTGATGGTGGCCGCCTGCGTGGCCCTGAGTTACTTACAGTCCGTCCCGGTGGTGAACAACATCAAGGTCACCTGGGGCTTCCTGGCCCGGGCCCTGTGCGCCCTGGTGGGAGGGCCGGTAAACGCGCTGCTGTTCGGCTTTGTGGAGGACACCGTGTCCTTTTTCATGCACCCCACCGGGGGCTACAACCCCTTTTATATTCTCACCACCATGCTGGGGGTGTTCACCTATGCCCTGTTCCTCTACCGCTCGGAGGTGACGGTGCTTCGCATTTTCCTGGCCAAGCTGGCCACCAACCTGCAAAACGTGTTTCTGGGCGGGCTGGGCACCTATCTGTGGTACTCCGGCGGAAAGGGCTACTGGCTGATCGCCGCCCAGAGCGCCGTGAAAAACGCCGTCCTGCTGCCCATACAGGTCATTCTGCTCTCGGCGCTGTTCGCGGCCCTGCTGCCCGTGCTGCACCGCATGGGCTTCCTCCCCGATCAGGCCAGGCGGCTGAAGCTGTGGAAGCGCCCGGAGCGGACCATCATGTCCGCCGTCAAAGCAGAGCAGGCAGGGAAGGACTCCGAACCCGCCTCCAGGCGGCGGGATCAAGACCCCTGGGAGCGGTAGCGCCCCACCCGCCCCGCGCCGCATAACCGACACCATGTCCGCATACCTTTTCAGCAGGGGCTTGCGCCGCCCGGGGAGCGCAGCCCCCCTCAACGGAAGGGGATGCGGGCATGGCTTTTTTCCAGGCGCTGGGCGACTTTTTATGGGGCGGACCGCTGCTGGCGGCGTTTTTGGCGGTGGGGCTGTGGTATTCCTTCGGCTCCGGCTTTTTCCAGATTTTTGGGCTGCCCATCTGGTGGCGCGCCAGCATCGGCTCCCTGTTCCGCCGGAAAAAGGGCGGGAAGGAGCGGCGGGGCGTGACCCAGCTTCAGGCCCTGTCCACCGCCCTGGCCGCCACCATCGGCACCGGCTCCATCGCCGGGGTGGCCACCGCCATCGTGTACGGCGGGCCGGGGGCGGTGTTCTGGATGTGGATGTCCGCCCTGCTGGGGATGATGACCGGGTGCGGGGAAAAGATCCTGGCGGTGCGCCACCGGGAGCGGGACGCGGACGGGCGCTTCCGGGGCGGCCCCATGCAATATATGGAAAAGGGGCTGCGCCTGCCGGGACTGGCCAAAGTTTTTGCCCTGTTCTGCGTGGCGGAGACACTGGCCGGGGGCAGTCTGGCCCAGGCCAACTCCATCGCCTCCTCCCTGTCCGCCGCGGGCGGGGCCAGCCCCATGGCCGTGGGAGTGGTCCTGGCGGTCCTCACCGCCGTGGTTCTGGCTGGGGGGATCAAGCGCATCGGCCGGCTGTGCGAGCTGCTGGTGCCCGCCATGGCCCTGCTGTTCGTGGGCGGCGGGCTGGCGGTGGTGGCGGTGAACTGGCAGGCGGTTCCCGGGGCCCTCCGGCAGATTGTCTCCTACGCCTTCGCCCCCCGGGCCGTGGCCGGGGGATACGCCATGGGAAGCGCGCTGCGGTACGGCGTGGCCCGGGGGGTGTTCACCAATGAGGCGGGGCTGGGTATGTCCGCCATCGCCCATGCCTGCGCCGACGTGGACGAGCCGGCGGAGCAGGGGATGTGGGGCATTTTCGAGGTGTTTTTCGCCACCATGGTGATCTGCACCGTCAGCGCCCTGGTCATCCTCACCTCCGGCGTGTACGACCCCGTCCAGGCCCTGGCGCTGGCGGAGGCGGGGGCGCTGCCCGACGGGATGCTGGGCGCGCCGCTCACCTCGGCGGGATTTGCCACCCTGTTCGGCGAGGCCGGGGAGTGGATCGTGGCGGTGAGCCTGATGCTGTTCGCCTTCACCTCCCTCATCGGCTCCGGCTACTACGGGCGGCGGGGGGTGGAGACCCTCACCTCCGCCCGGTGGGCCCGGGGCCTGTTCCAGCTGGCCTTTCCCGCCTGCATCCTCCTGGGCGCGGTGGGGGACGTGACGGCGGTATGGCAGCTGGTGGACGCGTTCAACGGCCTGCTGGCGGCGGCCAACCTGCCCGCGCTGCTCCTGCTGTCCCCCGAGGCGCTGCACCTGCTGCGCTCCTGGCTGGCGGCGCAAAAAAGAAAAACGGGAATTGAGGAGAATTCACTTGACAACGGATAAAAAGTTGGTATAATAGTCTACGTTGCGCCGCACGACAGCGGCGAAAAGAATTGTGACTTCACCACCGGTTTGCAGCGGTATCGAAGAGGTCATAACGAGCACGATTGGAAATCGTGTAGCGGCTGAAACCGCTCGAGGGTTCGAATCCCTCCCGCTGCGCCATGATAAGTTGACAAATTTCGACAAGAAATTTGTCAACTTTCTTTTTAATTAAATTGATATGGCTATGGTATCATGCGACAAGATGAAGAGGAGTGCATTGTTATGGGCTGGGATTGGATGACATCGTTGGCGCTTGCCTTTTCGTTTGCGGAGCGCCGCCGGAAAAAGGAGCGACAAAAGCGAGAGGAAGAAATCACCTCCCATTGGAACGAAATAGCAAATGCGGCTTTTTATCTGGGGCTGCTGCTTAACGAGTTGTGCTTTTCTCAGAGTTATGCCATAGATGAACGCCGCTCAAATGATTTGAGGGAACTGCTTCCCCTGTTCCCCATGGCTGAAATATTGTCACTCCAGGGCTGCGCCGGCCCGGCGCAGGAGCAGTTTCTTCAGAATTATATCAACGCCCACCAATCGCGGTATAATCTGAAGCAATTTCTGACAGCCGCCATCGACCGAGAGGGCGTTTATCCCGAATGGAACAGGCTGTGCGGATTGAGCGAGACCAACTGCGGGGAAGTATGGCACACTTTTATTGAAATAATCTGCCGCTTGCGCACTCCTGAAAAATTTCAGGACGCCATCGATCATTTGGGAGAAATCCTGTACCATTTCTGGTTCCTGGATCATTCCGACATGGATCCGGCGCGGATCTGCTATCAAAATATAATTTCAAACCTCAATGCGTATGCTGCCAGCGATCAGGAACTCCCATATCTCCATGCCGTTATGTTTCTTCAGCGGGTCCTCTCAGAAAAATATGGCGGAGAGCTTGCAGACTATTTCCCGAAGCTCAGCTCAGACCAGTCTTATCCCATGGATGGAACCGAGGGATACCTGTTTGAGGTTCAGCGGAAAAACGATTTTGACTTCTATTATGGATCTTTTGCCGTGCGGAAAACAGACGAACCCCATGACTGCGACCTGGTCTGGGAAATTCCGGCCAAGGGTGAACCTCCAATTGTGCTTTTTTCTGAATGAGTGCGATATTCCAATGCAGCCTGCGGCAATCACCAAGCCGGCAAACCCTTCCACACAGAACAGGAGTGATTGAGATGGATATTCTGGAACTTCAGGAGGTTGGCTACACCTACCGCACCCAGTACCAGCAGGTGGAGGCCCTGCGGGGCGTGAGCCACAGCTTCGGGCCGGGGGCGGTGCACGCCATCATGGGCCGCTCGGGCAGCGGAAAAACCACCCTGCTCAGCCTGATGGCGGGGCTGGACCTGCCCACCACCGGGCAGGTGCTCTTCGAGGGCACGCCCACGTCGGAGATGAAGCTGGAGGCGTACCGCCGGGAAAAGGCGGCGGTGATCTACCAGAACTTCCGCCTGTTCCCCCTGCTCACGGTGGCGGAAAACGTGATGTACCCCATGGAGCTGCGGGGAATGCGGCCCAGGCAGGCCAGGGAAAAGGCCGCCGCCCTGGTGGAGCGGGTGGGCCTGCCCGCCTCGGCGCTGGACCGCTTCCCCACCATGCTGTCCGGCGGGGAGCAGCAGCGGGTGGCCATCGCCCGGGCGCTGGGGATGGAGACCCGGCTGCTGCTGGCGGACGAGCCCACCGGCAACCTGGACACCGCCAACGGGGAAAACGTCCTGGATATCCTGGAGTCCCTGGCCCGGAAGGAGGGCTACTGCGTCATCGTGGTCACCCACGACCCGGCCATCGGCCGCCGGGCCGACGACCTGCTGGAGCTCCGGGACGGGGCCGTTGTCAGGTAAGGGGGCGCTGGCGATGTCAATACGCAACGGTCTTTTGTCCACTCTGCGCGCCAGGGGGCGCACCGCCCTGTTCGCCCTGCTGATCCTGGTGCTGACGGTGACGCTGGCCCTGGGCCTGGGTATGTGGGCCTGCTGCAACGGCCTGCTGGCCCGGATGGAGGAGCAGTACACCAGCGTGGCGCTGGTGGAGTACATGGGGGAGAATTACCCCGACGAGGACACGGCGGACGATGCCGCCCGCGCCGCCCTGGACGCCCTGGACAGCGAGGCCCTGTCCGCCGTGGAGGGGGTGAAGCTGTGGGAGCCCGCCCAGAGCACCTTTGTGTCCATCGACGGCTACAAGCGCCCCGGCGGAGATTCCCCCTACCGGAACAGCGCGGTGGTGGTGGCCGCCATCACGCCGGAATTCACCACCGGCCGCGCGCCGGTGGACAAGGAGAATCTGCCGGAGAGCCGCGCGGTTCTGATCTTTGACCATGATATCGACGCCGAGGACGACGAGGGCCTCAGCTACACCTTCATTCTCCCCGGCCTGGAGCCCCTTGACCTGCCCTACTACTACCAGGACTTTGAGACCGGGATGTACCAGCGCCAGGGCGGGCCGGACAAGCTCAGCGCAGAGGAGCCGGAGGGCCCCTATGTTCTGCTCCGCATCGCAGGCAGCCAGTGGACTGAATTTTCTGATCAATACAGCGTTATGGGCCAGCTCCCGGCGGAATATGACCGCGATTTGCTGAACGCCCTGTTGAACGGCAACTTTCACTATGAGTATTACCCGGACGGGGATCTGTACATCGGCTGCAACGAGACAATTCTGAGCCCAAAGAGCTCCGGCCGGGTCAGCAGCGCCCTGTACAGCCCCTACGGGGCGGACGGCATGATGTGTTATTTCGACGCGGCGGGCACCGGCTTCATTCCGGAAAAGGGAAAGCTGTATCTGCTCCACGGGGCCTTTGTGTCCAGGGGCGCGGGCACCCGGAATTTCCAGGTGCAGCCCTTCCCGCGCGGTGACGACGCCCCCTGGCTGGAGCTGTCCGGGAAGGACGACCCCGCCCTGGCCGAGGGCGTCTTCGCGGAGTATGCCGAGCTCTACCGGCTGTCCAACAACACCGCCCGCCTCACTGCCAGCGGCGGCATCGCCGCCCTGGAGCTGTTCCAGCAGGGGACGCTCTACCTGACCGAGGGCCGCTTTCCCCAGGCGGAGGAGCGGGGCGTGTGCGTCGTCAGCGGCTCCATGTCGGAAAACCTGGGGCTGGGCGTGGGGGACACGCTGAGCCTGGAGGTGCTGGAATCCAACGAGTGGAACCGCCCCTATGTCTCCGCCACCGGGGACCGGCGCTCCCTGGAGATCGTGGGGGTGACCAATCCCCAGTCCGACTACGCCGACCGGCTGTGGGTGTCCGCCGCCGAGGGGGACTTCGAAGCCCCCCTGTTCGGGTACTGCCTGGGCATGGCGGTGCTGGACAACCGGCAGGCGGTGCGCTCGGCGGAGGAACTGTCCGCCCTGCTCCCCCCGCAGACACAGCTCACCCTGTATGACCAGGGCTACGCCGCCGCAGCCCAGCCCATCCAGGCCATGGAGACCGCGGCGACGGCCATCACCCTGGCGTCCGCCGCCGGGGCGCTGGCGGTGCTGGTGCTGTTCGCGTTCCTCTTTGTGGGGCGGCAGCGGGAGACGGTGGGCGTGCTGGTCTCCCTGGGCGCCCCGGCGGGCAAGATCCGGGCGTGGCTGCTGTCCGGCGCGGCGGCGGTGTCCGGCGCGGCGGCGCTGCTGGGCTCCGTCACCGGCTCGCTGGCCCTTGGGCGGGTGGTGGCGGCGGCTATGGACATGGCCCAGCGGCTGTACGCCACCGACACCCGGTACAGCGAGGCCGCCAACGGCATCGCCAAGGAGTGGGCGGATGCGGAGGCGGTCCCCGGCTGGCCCGCCCCGGCGGCGGGGCTGGCGGTGTTTCTGGCGGCGCTGGCGCTGTGCCTGATCTTCCTGCGCCACGCCCGGAGGGAGAACGCCCCCAAGCGGGGAAACGTATCCGTCCGCGCGCCCAGAGGCCGCACCTCTGTGGCCGGACGGGGGGGCCTGCGCTTCGCCGTCCTGTCCGCCCGGCGGAGCGGGCGGCGCTCCGCGGTGGCGGCGGCCGCGGCGCTGGTGCTCGCGCTGTTCGTGTCCCTGCTGGCGGCGGGCGCCCAGGGCTGGAGCGGGCAGATGGACCGCCTGTACGCGGACAGCAGGCTGGAGGGGCAGGCCATCAGCCTCAACGGACGCAAGCAGACCGGGCTGGTCATCCCCGCCCGGGATATCCAGGCCCTGTGGAAGTCCGGGTATCTGGAGGATATCTCCGCCTCCCTGGGCTGGCACTATGAGCGGGCGGAGACAGGCCGCGCCCCCCGCTGCTATGACCAGATGTTTCTCTCGGAGACGGCTTCCATCTTGCTCGCCCAGATGCCCAGCCTCTCGGCAGTGAACAGCCTGTCCGCAGCGGCGGAGTTCTGCTACACCGACCGGCCCGATATCCGCTGGCTGGAGGGCTGGGACGAGAGCTTCCTGGGCGATGACCGCTATCCGTCCATTCTGGACGGCGTCTACTCCTGCGTTTATGGGGGAGAGACCCAGGCCCCCGGCGATATCTATCCCCTTCTGGCGGGCAGCCGCTTTCTGGAAAACAGCGGCCTGGAGCTGGGGGAGAGGCCCTGCAAACTGCTGAACATCAGCATCGG
>CAJUOT010000061.1 GCA_910588135.1 uncultured Oscillospiraceae bacterium
ATGGACAGCGCCAACCAGAATGCGGAAAAACTGCTGGGGGAGCTGTCCCTGGAATTCAACCGGGTGCGGCAGTCGGCCATCACTCAGGAGATCACCGAGGTATCCGCCGGAGCCAGGGCCCAGCGGAAAAAGCATCAGAAAGAAGGTTGATGATTGTGGAACGTGGGATCATCACACAGATATCCGGCCCCGTGGTGGACGTGGAGATTGTCCAGGGGGAGCTGCCCCGGCTGCGGGAGGAGCTCACCGTGGAAAAAGACGGTGCGCACAGGGTCATGGAGGTGGCCCAGCACCTGGACGGCAAAACAGTGCGTTGCATCATGCTCTCCCCCAGCGAGGGGCTGGCGCGGGGCCTTGCCGTGGACATCCCCGGCCACACCATCCAGGTCCCCGTGGGCGAGGCAACCCTGGGCCGTATGTTCAACGTGCTGGGCCAGCCCATCGACGGGGGCGGCCCGGTGCCCCAGGGCACCCCGGTGCGCTCCATCTACCGCAAGCCCCCCGCCTTTGACGAGCAGAGCCCCTCCGTGGAGATTCTGGAGACGGGCATCAAGGTTATCGACCTGCTGGAGCCCTACCCCAAGGGGGGCAAGATCGGCCTGTTCGGCGGCGCGGGCGTGGGCAAGACGGTGCTGATCCAGGAGCTCATCCACAACGTGGCCATGGAGCACGGCGGCTATTCCATTTTCACCGGCGTGGGCGAGCGCAGCCGCGAGGGCAACGACCTGTGGCGGGAGATGCGGGAGAGCGGCGTGTCCGCCAAGACCGCGCTGGTGTTCGGCCAGATGAACGAGTCCCCCGGCGTGCGGATGCGGGTGGCCCTGTCCGGGCTGACCATGGCGGAGCATTTCAGGGACCGCGAGCACAAGGACGTGCTGCTGTTCATCGACAACATCTTCCGCTTTGTCCAGGCGGGCAGCGAGGTGTCCACCCTGCTGGGCCGTATGCCCTCCGCGGTGGGCTACCAGCCCACCCTGGCCAACGAGATGGGCGAGCTCCAGGAGCGCATCACCTCCACCAAAAACGGCTCGGTCACCTCGGTGCAGGCGGTGTACGTCCCCGCCGACGACCTCACCGACCCGGCCACCGCCACCACCTTCGCCCATCTGGACGCCACCACCGTGCTCAGCCGGAAAATCTCCGAGCAGGGCATCTATCCCGCCGTGGACCCCCTGGAGTCCTCCTCCCGCATTCTGGAGGCGGACGTTGTGGGGGCGGAGCACTACCGGGTGGCCCGGAAGGTGCAGGAGATTCTGGAAAAGTACCGGGAGCTCCAGGACATCATCGCCATCCTGGGCATGGACGAGCTCAGCGACAGCGACCGCAAGGTGGTGGCCCGGGCGCGGCGGCTTCAGCGCTTCCTGGCCCAGCCCACCCACGTGGCGGAGAAATTCACCGGCATCCCCGGCGTGTATGTCCCCTTGAAAGACACCCTGGAGAGCTTCGCCGCCATTGTGGACGGCGAGCTGGACCAGTATCCGGAAGCAGCGTTTTACAACGTGGGGGCCTGGCGGGACGTGGTGGAAAAGGCCAAAAAGCTGGAGGGCGGCGCGTGATGGATACCTTCCAAGTGCATATTCTGGCCGCAGACCGAACGCTGTACGAAGGGCCCTGCGTCAGCCTCACCATTCCGGCCAGCGACGGCGAGCGAGGCATTCTGGCCCACCACGCCAGTATGATGGCCGCGATCGTCCCCGGTATGCTGCGCTACCAGCCCCCGGGGGAGGAGGTCCGGTTGGCCGCCGTGTCCCCCGGCATGGTGAAGGTGGAAAACAATGAGGTCCTGGTGCTGGTGGACTCCGCCGAGCGGCCCGAGGAGATCGACGAGGCCCGGGCCCGCCGGAAGGCGGATGAGGCCCGGGAGGCCCTTCTGCAAAAGAAGAGCCGCCAGGAGTACCAGCTGGCCCAGGGCTCCCTGGCCCGGGCTCTGAACCGCCTGCGGGTGAAGGGCAGAAGCCCCAATATTTGAAAAAGGACGTGGAGAAGTGGCGAAAAAGGTGCTGAAATGGGTGGGTGCTGTCTTGGGCGTGGTGGTGCTGGCCGCGGCAGGGCTTATCCTGTGGCTCACCGTGACGGAGTATAAGCCGGACGCGGTGGAGGATGTGGAGGTGTGGAATCAGGGCGTTCAGGCGGATTCCCTCGCCCCGGGCGGCAGCCTGACGGTGGTGACTCAGAATACGGGCTATGCCGGGCTGGGGGCGGACTCCGACTTCTTCATGGACGGCGGCAGGGATGTGAGGCCCTCCAGCGAGCAGGCGGATGCCAACCGGGAAGGCCTTGCCGGCCAGCTTGGGGAATATGGGGCGGACGTGTACTTTCTTCAGGAGGTGGACACCGATTCCTCCCGCAGCTACGGCGTGGATCAGAGCCAGCGCTATTGGGACCGGCTTGGCGTATCCTATCTCAGCGCCCACGCCCTGAACTATTCCTGTGACTTTGTGCCCTTCCCCTGGCCCCCTCTGGGTAAGGTCCACAGCGGCCTGCAAACCCTGTCCCGCTTTCCCGTGGGCGAAGCCCAGCGCGTCGCCCTGCCCTGTCCCTTCTCCTGGCCGGTGTCCGCCGCCAACCTGAAGCGGTGCCTGCTGGTGAGCTATGTGCCCCTGGAGGGCTCGGACAAGGAGCTGGTGCTGGTGAACCTCCACCTGGAGGCCTACGACGACGGCGAGGGCAAGGCAGCCCAGACGAAAATGCTCATGGACTTCCTCACCGCCGAATACGAAAAGGGCAATTACGTCATCGCCGGGGGCGACTTCAACCAGACCTTCCCCGGCGCGCTGGATGCCTATCCCATCCAGGACCCTGAGCTGTGGACCCCCGGCGTGCTGGAAAACGACATTCTGCCCGAGGGCTGGCAGTTCGCCTGCGACCTGTCCGTCCCCTCCTGCCGCCTGCTGAACCACCCCTACGACCCGGACCCGGCGGGCAACCAGTTCTATGTCATCGACGGGTTCATCCTTTCCCCCAATGTGCGCCTGGACAGCGTGGAGACGCTGGACCGCCAGTTTCGGTACACCGACCATAACCCGGTGTCCGTCCGGGTGACCCTGGAAGCGGAGGGGCAGTGACAGAGGCTGCGCCAGAGAGCAAAAGAATGCCGGATGCGTAAGCATCCGGCATTCTTTTTAATGTAAAGGGACAGCTCAGCCCATGAAGATGTTGGTCATGGGAATGCCCAGCACCAGGACGAGCACCAGCTCCAGCAGAACGATGATGGCGCAGTATTTGTAGATGTCCTTGGCGTCCAGCCAGTCCTTGTTGCCGAACATCATGGCGGCGAAGGGGGAGGCGGCGGGGGTCACCATGGCGCAGCTCAGCACGAAGAAAATGGACAGGGTGACAATGGGGGCGGCGTTGATGCCGTTGGTCATGCAGAAGTTCAGGATGACTGGCTGCATGATCATGCCAATGACCAGGGAGTTGCACAGGTTGGTCAGCACCATCAGCAACACCATCATGACGATGATGAAAGTCACCGTGTTCATACCGGAGAAAATGGGGGACAGGATCGTGTTCAGGAAAGCGGAGATGCCGGTGTTTTCCGCAGTGAGCACGTTGCCGATCAGGATGGCCGTCAGACAGATGAAGAAAGAGGGCCAGGCAAACTGGGTGGTCATCACCCTGCCGAACTTCAGGACCGGCTCCCCCTGGATGAGGACGGCGGAGAGGATGGCCACAAACCCCACGCACAGGCCCAGGGAATTGGCGCTGAGGAAAGCCATGCCGGGAAGCTGGGGAACCCAGCTGGGCAGCAGCATGAACAGGACGTACACACAGAAGGCGCCGGACAGAATCTTCTGCCGGAGGGTCATGGGCGGCAGGGGGTTCTTGTTCAGGTCGGCCACCTTGAGCTCCTTCAGCTTGGACACGTCGGGGCGGAACACAAATTTGCAGAAGAGGATTGTGACAGCCAGGATGATGACGGCCAGGAGCAGGGTGCAGACCAGATACATGGCGTCGTTGAGCACCACGTCGCTGCCGGCATTGGCGGCGATGTTGCGGTAGTTGCTCAGCAGGGCCAGACCGTTGCTGGCATAGGGCGGCACCGGGAAGCCCAGCAGGGCGCCGAACACCACCAGGATGACCATCAGCTTGGCGTATTTGTCATTCCGGGAGATGCCCAGCTGCTGGAACACGCCGTACATGATGGGCCAGAACAGGAAGATGGGGGCGAAGGGCGCGGCCATGACAAAAGACATGATGCAGCAGCCCAGAGCGATCACAAAGGTGAACACCCAGGGCCGGCCCTCCATGACCTTGCGGGTGAGGAACCAGCGGCCGATGTACAGGGTGATCTTCTCCTCCACCAGTGCGCCGGTGAAAATCATCATGAACATCATCTGGACGACCACGGGAGCGCCGAAAGCGGCGGACAGCACCCCGGCCATGGGGGCGTAGCTGCTCACGCCGATGGCGAAGATGCACAGGATGCTGGACCAAAGGGGGTCCACAGTGGTCCACAGGTAAAGTGTGCCGATGAAGATGCCCAGCACCTCCATGCCGGTGGGGGTCACCTGGGGCAGGGAGATGGGCAGCAGGGGGAAGAGCAGCATAATGGCGATGCCGATGACGGAATGAATCATGGGCATCAGGCCGGACTTCTTTTTGTCAGCCATTTCAATCCTTCTCTCTTTTTTGATGGTGTCAGAACCGGGCGAAACTCCCTACTTGATCACACCCCTCCCACCTTCACCGTCACGGCCGGCTGCTGGTCGCTCAAGGCAATGCCGTAGCGCAGCGCCAGACTCTTTTTCCGTGTGACATCCAGCTCCATGAACCGGCAGGGGGCGTCTGCGTGCTCGTTCTCCTCCCGAAGCTGGTTGAGCCGGTCCAGGCTGCCGGGGATCTCAGGGGACCAGAAGCCCAGCAGGGTGGGGGTGTCCGATTCCAGCACGGCTGTCCGGAAATCGTTCATTTCGCTGATATACCGCTCGGCGGCGGTGGCGGCGGCGGCGCCGTCGCTCACCGCGGTGGCCACCTGGCGCAGGTATTTCTGACGCACGTCGCCCGCGGCGAACACGCCGCCCAGACCCAGATCCATGTCGTCCCCGGTGTGGAGCCAGCCCCGCTCATCGCTGGGGACCTGGTCTCCCAAAAAGCCGGTCTCAGGGACCATGCCGCAGAAGAAGAACACGCCCTGGCAGGGGAAGTCGGTGATCTCGCCGGTTTTGGAGTTCTTCACGTGCACCCCTTCCACATTGTCCCCGCCGTAGATGTCCGCCAGCGAGCTGTTCCAGAGGAAGTGCATTTTGGGCTCGGCGAAAGCCCGCTCCTGAGCCACCTTGTTGCAGTCCAGGATGCCCTCGTCATGGATGACCACCACGGTGACCTTGGAGGCGAACTTGCAGATGTACAGACCCTCTTCAATGCCCTGGTCGCCGCTGCCCACCACGACCACCTCCTGGTCCTGGAAGAACTCGGCGTCGCAGGTGGCGCAGTAGGCCACGCCCATGCCGGTGAACTCCGCTTCGCCGGGGATGTTCAGCTTGCGGGCGGTGGTGCCGGTGGCGATGACCACCGCCTGGGCCTCATACTCGTGGCGGCGGGTCTTGACCAGCTTGAGCTCGCCGGACACGTCGAGGGACTTGGCCGCCTCCTTGCGGATCTCCACGCCGAACTTCTCCGCGTGGGCGCGCATCTGGTCCATCAGGGCGGGACCGGTGGTCTCCGCCACCGAGGGGTAGTTCACGATCTCCCGGGTGGTAAACGCCCGGCCGCCCACGTTGTCCTTCTCCAGGATCAGCGTTTTGAGCCGCGCCCTCCCGCCATAGATTCCGGCGGCCAGCCCGGCGGGTCCGCCGCCAATAATAACCAAATCAAAGCGCTCTCTTGCTGCCTCAGCCATAAAATCAGCCTCCTCCGATCAGAAATGATAAAATTGACAATACGCAGCAGGTAATGTTATAATTTTAACATATTACAGCCCGGTCGATCTATACAAAATGCTTATAGGGCATTCGAAAAATAAATGGCAGATTTGGGCGAATCAACGTTATAATGGAGATGACAAGCCATAAGCGTCTAGTAAAATTAGTGAAAAAGGAGGAATGCGTATGGAGACCTTGAACCGGGTGGCGTTCCAGGAGATCGTGGAGGAGGACGGCGAGCCCTGCCTTGTCATCTTCTCGCGGAAGTCCTGCCATGTCTGTCAGGCGGTTCACGGCAAGCTGGACAATCTGAAGGAGGAGTACCCCGACGTCCCGTTCTATGAGGTGGACGTGGAGACCGACCCCGAGCTCCAGAACAAGTTCAGCCTGAAGGGCGTGCCCCACGTGCTGTTCTTCAAGGACGGCGAGGTGCTGGCCCGGCTGACCGGGAACCACGATGAGGACGAGTACGCCGACAAAATTGAGGAGCTTTTGTAACCCAATCAAAATTAATATAATTTAAGGAGGAGATCGACTATGGGCAGACCCACCGTATTCCCCACCGGTACGACCATCTACAATCCTGAGAAGTGCTGGAGTGGCTACACCCTCTTCACCGCGCCCGCCAAGGGCGTGACCCTGATCGACATGAACGGCAAGGTGGTGCGCTGGTGGAAGGACTTCCAGGGCTTCCCCTGCAAGATGGTTCCCGGCGGCAAGGTGTTCGGCCACCTGGGTCAGCGCGACCACCAGGCCGCCTACCAGGATGACACCGATCTGACCGAGATCGACTTTGACGGCAACATCCTCTGGTCCTTCGACCACAACCAGTTCGTCAACGACGAGGACAGCGGCCCCCGCTGGGTGGCCCGCCAGCACCACGACTTCCAGATTGAGGGCAACCCTGTGGGCTACTATGTCCCCGGCCAGGACCCCAAGGACGACTTCAACAAAGTGCTCATCCTGACCCACAACGACGTGAACAAGCCCAAGGTCTCTCCCCAGCTGCTGGTGGAGGACACCCTGCTGGAGGTGGACCGGGAGGGCAATATCCTGTGGACCTGGAACCTGATGGATCACTTCCGGGAGTTCGACCTGAGCGAGACCCAGAAGAACACCATTTTCCGCGACCCCAACACCCAGGAGTGCGGCCCCGACGGCGAGGGCGACATCTTCCACATCAACTGCGCCAGCTACCTGGGCCCCAACAAGTGGTTTGACGAGGGCGATGAGCGCTTCGATCCGGAGAACATCATCATGGACTCCCGGGAAGCCAACATTATGTTCATCATCTCCCACAAGACCGGCAAGGTGGTCTGGTCCATCGGCCCCGACTATACCGTCAGCCGCGAGCTGCGGATCATGGGCCCCATCATCGGGATGCACCACTCCCACATGATCCCCCGGGGACTGCCCGGCGAAGGCAATATCATGGTGTTCGACAACGGCGGCTGGGCCGGCTACGGCGCCCCCTCCCAAACCTCGCGGATGGGCATCAAGTCCGAGCGCCGCGACTACTCCCGGGTCATGGAGATCAACCCCAAGACCCTGAAGATCGAGTGGTCCTTCAGCGCCGCCGACCTGGGCTGGAAGACCCCCTTCACCGCTACTTATTTCTATTCCCCCCTGACCTCCGACGCCCAGCGCCTGCCCAACGGCAACACCCTGATCACCGAGGGCACCACCGGCCGCATCATTGAGGTCACCGCCGAGAAGGAGCTGGTCTGGGAGTACAATTACCCCAATGTCGGCCCCGCCCTGCTCTACCGTTCCTACCGCGTCCCCTACGAGTGGGTGCCCCAGCTGGCCAAGCCCGAGGAGGTTCCCGTGGCCAGGCTGGACAACGCTGCCTTCCAGGTTCCCGGGGCCAGCGACCCCAGCCATACCGACGAGACCGCCGTCACGGTTGCCGGCACCAAGGGCTTCGGCGGAATGGGCAATTTCTGCGTGGATAAGCTGTAAAAGGCCGGGAAAGCTTGCAAATAGAACAGGTGCGCCCGCGGCGGCCGGGAGGCCGCCGCGGGGCCCTTTGATATGCGCGGCGGATTGAGGGAGGTACTGCCATGCGTCTGGAGCAATTGACCTATGTTGTGACCATCGCGGACTGCTGCTCCATCTCCAAGGCGGCAAAAAAGCTGTACGTCACCCAGCCTGCCCTGAGCAACGCCCTGCGCGACCTGGAAAAAGAACTGAATTTCCCGGTCTTTTACCGGAACGCCCAGGGTGTCTCCCTCACAGAGAAGGGGGAGGAACTGTACCGCATCGCCAAGTCAATCCAGGGGGATCTGGAGCAGATCCGCCGGCTGTCCGCCAAAGGATATCACGCGGACAAGCTCACCATTGCGGCCGCGCCGCTGGTGTGCTGCTATACCTTTTTTGAAACCATGGATTCCATCCGGATTGCCTTTCCGGAGCTGACCCTTTCCATCAGCGAGCTGCGTCCCAGGCAGATGGAGCGGGCCCTGTCCGGCGGTGTGGTGGACATCGGCCTGTGCGGCTATCCGGTCTCCCGGCGGAAGAAGTTTTCTGAGCTTGCGGTTCAGCTGGATTTGGAGCGGGAATCCCTGGCCCGGTGGCCCTTTGCGGCGTTCCTGCCGCCCCGGCACCCGCTGGCGGAGAAGCCCGTCGTCTCGCTGGAACAGCTCAAGGACGAGCCCATCATCTGCTTTGAGGACTATGAGACCAGCGGGGCCCAGGCTTACGGCATTCAGGCTGCGGCTACCTTTTCAGACCGGGCGGGCATCAAGGACGCGGTGTCCCACGGAAAGGGCTGCGCCCTGCTGCCCCTGTCCATGGCGCTGGACGATGTGTATTTTGAGTGCGACAAAATCAAGGTTGTCCCTTTGAAGGAGACCTCTCTTCTCCACGTGGACCTGGTGTACCGCCGGTCCAAGACCATGACGGAGGAGGAGACCGCCATTCTGGAGATCATCCGGAATTACGTCCGCAAGGCGGACGCCCGGCTGAACCGGCAGTTTCTCAAGGCGCGCAAGCAGGCTACGGGCAGCAGCGTCTGGCTGCCTTACTGACCCCCTGCAGAATAACACGCGGAGCGGGGCGGCCCGCGTAGTGGGGCCGTCCCGCTCCGCCGCATCTCAAACGCTGCGCGAGGGAGCCGCCGTCCCGCTCAGCCGCGCCCGGGGTGGTAACGCTCAAAAAGCTTCACCTTGTCCCTTGCGCCGGTATCCCGGAGGAACACATAATTGAACTCCCGCTGGAGCTCCCAGCCCTCCACAGAGAATTGGGCAAGCTTGCCGTTGCCGGACGCGGCGGCCGCATAGGCAAAGGTAATCCCCCGCTTCCGCTCCAGGAGCCGCTCCATCAGGCCCAGGTTCCCGATGCACGTGACCCGCGCGAAATCGGTGACGGCGCGGTTGTGTTCGTTGAGAAAGTTCTCCAGAATTTCCCGGGTGCCCGAGCCCTTCTCCCGCAGCAGCAGCTCTTCCCCCCACAGCTCGTCCAGGGGGACCGTCCGGCCGGCCAGGGGGTGGTCCCAGGCGCACAGGCCCACAAACGGTTCCCTGTGGTAAGGGAGGTCCTCATATTCCGACCAGCTGTAGTAGCCCTCGACAATGGCAAAGTCCAGCCTGCCCCGGTTGAGCCGCTCCAGAATCCGGGCGGTGTTGTCCACATCCACCGAAAGGCGGTTCCCGGGCACATCCAGGTAGCGGGCGACGTGCTCGGCAATGACGAATTCGCCGATGGTTTTGGTGGCCCCGACGGAAAGGCTGGGTGTCTGCCGCAGGCGCAGATCCTCCCGGAGGCGCGCCTCCTGGTAGTTCATGGCGTGGGCGCGCCGCTCCAAAAGCGCCGCCTGCTCTGTTTTGGTGAGCTTTCTCCCGTCGTAGGAAAACAGCTTGCAGCCGTAATAGGACTCCAGATACTGGATATGCTGGGTGACGGCGGGCTGGGTGATGTGCAGCCGGTCGGCCGCCTGCCGGTAATTCATGGTTTCGCACAAGGTCAAAAAGGTCTCCATCCGATGGTCCTGCATAGTTCACGCCCCTTGATAATTAAAATTAATTGCTTCATTATAAATGATAACTTGATTTTATTACAGCTATGTGGCAAAATCAAGATGGCAGTTTGTCTGTTTTTTATGCAACAAGTCAAAACGAAATCAAGAGAAATAAGGAGGTTCGAGTATGGGATACACCCTGACCGCCGCCCAGGCCAACCAGGTCCTTGCCGCCCTGCGGAAGGACTACGCGGTCTACGCCCCGAAGCGGTTCCGCAACCAGGGGCGCTACTCCGCCACGGACGTCGTCCGCTACGACGAGGTGGAGCGCTGGGAGGACATCGTTTGGGATGTCAAGTCCGACTACCCCGCCAAGGAGGTTTTGACCCCCATCCAGCAGGCCATTTTCTACTTCACGGAGGACGAGTACCGGGAGAGCAAGGGCCCCAAGAAGCCCATCCTGATTCTGGCCCGGCCCTGCGACATCAACGCCCAGCATATCCAGGCCAAGATCTACGCCGGCAACGGCGGCTACACCGACCTGTACTATGAGCGGATGCGGGAGCTGGTGAAGTTCGCCCTCATGGAGTGCGGCGGCGGGGATGACACCTGCTTCTGCGTGTCCATGGGCACCAACAAGACCGACGACTACTCCCTGGCCCTGAAGTTCTCTGAGGACGGGGTTCAGGTCCAGGTCACTGACGGCGCCTTTGCCCCCTATTTCGAGGGGCTGCCCCAGGCCGATTACACCCCCGCTTTCGTGGAGGAGAACGAGCTGAAGGTCACCGTGCCCGACCTGGAGGACAAGGAAGTCCGCAAGGCCCTGAAGAGCCATCCCATGTGGCAGGAGTTCAACGCCCGCTGCATCTCCTGCGGCGCGTGCACCGTGGCCTGCTCCACCTGCACCTGCTTCACCACCCGCGACGTGATCTACGGCGACAACCCCGAGGTGGGCGAGCGCCGCCGGGTCACCTCCTCCTGCCAGATCGCCGGCTTTGACCAGATGGCGGGCCAGCGGGAGTTCCGCTCCACCGCCGCGGACCGGATGCGCTACAAGGTGCTCCACAAGTTCCACGACTACAAGGCCCGCTTTGGGGACAGCCATATGTGCGTCGGCTGCGGCCGCTGCACCCACCGCTGCCCGGAGCTGATCTCCATTTCCGCCACCGTCAACAAGGTCAGCGCGGCCGTGGACGAGATCAAGGCCGGCCTGGCCAAGCACTAAGGAAGGAGGCGCGTGATATGATGAACCCTGTACAGCCCAAGCCCTGCACGATTTTAGACGTACATAAGGAGAGCGCCCACGAGTGGACCTTCCGGGTGGAGACCGACGCGAAGGTGGCCCACGGCCAGTTCATGCAGCTGTCTATCCCCAAGATCGGCGAGTGCCCCATCTCGGTGTCCGCCCAGGGGGACGGCTGGTTGGAATTTACCATCCGCAATGTGGGCAAGGTAACCAACGTCATCTTTGAGAAGACCGCCGGCGACACCCTGTTCCTCCGGGGCCCCTACGGAAAGGGCTGGCCCGTGGACCAGTTCCAGGGCAAGCACGTGGTGGTCATCACCGGCGGCACCGGCCTGGCTCCCGTGCGCTCCATGCTGAACCTGTTTGCGGCTGAGCCGGACACGGTGAAGAGCGTCCACCTGATCTCCGGCTTCAAGAACGAGGAGGGCATTGTCTTCCACAAGGAGCTGGAGGCGTGGAAGGAGAAGTTCTCCACCATCTACGCCCTGGACAACGACACCAAGGAAGGCTGGCGCACCGGCATGGTCACCGCCTTCGTCAAGGAGATCCCCTGGGACTCCTTCAACGGCGAGTACGCCGTGGTGGTGGTGGGTCCTCCCCCCATGATGAAGTTCACCGGCCTGGAGCTGCTGAAGAACGGCGTGGACGCGGAGAAGATCTGGATGAGCTTCGAGCGGAAAATGTCCTGCGCCGTGGGCAAGTGCGGCCACTGCCGCATCGACGAAACCTATGTCTGCCTGGACGGGCCGGTGTTCCCCTATACCGTGGCCCGGGACCTGGTGGACTGAGAAAGGAGCATATGAACGATGAACCATGACATCAACGTCAAAAAGCTGCGGCTGAACTGCTTCCGCCAGTCCAAGGTCCCCGGCGAGTTCATGCTCCAGATGCGCGTCCCCGGCGGCACGGTGGACGCCAAGTACCTGACCGTCATCCAGCACATCGCTGAGACCTGGGGCGACGGCAATTTCCACTTTGGCACCCGCCAGACCTTTGACATCACCGGCATCAAGTACGAGAATATCCCCGCCGTCAACGAATACCTGGAGCAATATATCCGGGAGGTGGACGCGGAGCTGTGCGGGGTGGACATGGACACCGTGGCCCACGAGCCCCAGCCCTGGGACCCCAAGGCGGGCTACCCCACCATCGGCGCCCGGAACATCAGCGGCTGCATCGGCAATTATCACTGCATCTGCGGCAACATCAACACCTTCGAGCTGGCCCGGAAGATTGAGGGCATCATCTTCCCCAGCCACTACCACATCAAGATCAACATCTCCGGCTGCCCCAACGACTGCAACAAGGCCCACCTGTGCGACTTCGGCATCATCGGCGTGTCCAAGATGACCTACCACGCCGAGCGGTGCATCGGCTGCGGGGCCTGTGTGCGGGCCTGCGAGCACGGCGCCACCCGGGTGCTGTCCCTCAACGAGGGCATCGCCAAGGTTGACAAGGACCCCTGCTGCTGCGTGGGCTGCGGCGAGTGCGTCCGGGCCTGCCCCACCAGCGCGTGGACCCGGAGCGAGGAGCCGCTGTACCGGGTGATCCTGGGCGGCCGCACCGGCCGGCAGACCCCCCGGACGGGCAAGATGTTCCTGAACTGGGCCAGCGAGGACGTGGTTGTGGGCGTGCTGAAGAACTGGCAGAAGTTCTCCGCCTGGGTTATGGACTACAAGCCCGAGTATCTCCACGGCGGCCACCTCATTGACCGCGCGGGCTACAAGAAGTTCAAGGAGATCGTTTTGGAGGGTGTGGAGCTGAATCCCGAGTGCCTTGTGGCCGAGGATATCTTCTGGCACGAGACCGAGTACCGCTCCAACTTCAACGTGAAGCCCATCGAGCTGCACCACACCGCCGGGCCCCAGGCGTAAGAGAAATTTTGTGTGACTGAAGAGGAGGCCCCGTGAAAACCGGGGCCTCCTTTTTCAGATGGGAGGGATAGGATGAAACGATTTAGCTTGATCCTGGCGGCGCTGCTGCTTCTGCTGGCCGGCTGCGGCGGAAAGGCGGGTATTGAGGGAACCGTTCCCCCGTCCCCGGCGGTTTCCGGGCCGGGGACGGGCCATGAGGGCGCCGCTGCGCCGGCTTCCGAGGAGCCGGGGCTGGTGACGTTCACCGATGACCTGGGCCGGGAGGTGACCGTGGCCCGGCCTGAACGGGTGGCTGCCCTGATCGGCAGCTTTGCCGACGTCTGGTGTCTGGCGGGGGGGCGGGATACCCTGGTGGCCACGGCAAACGACGCCTGGACCTCCTTCGACCTGGACCTGGACAGCGATGTGGCCGACCTGGGGGCGGTCAAAGAGCCAAACCTGGAGGTGCTGCTGGCAGCGCAGCCCGACCTGGTCATCGGCAGCGTATCCACCGCCGCCGACGTGGAACTGGAGCCCACCCTGGCCCAGGCGGGCATCCCGGCGGCCTATTTCGACGTGGACGGCTTTGACGACTACCTGCGGATGCTGAAAATCTGCACCCAGCTCACCGGCCATGAGGAGAACTATGCCCGGAACGGGGAGGCTGTGGCCGCTCGGGTGGAGGGGGCCGTCGCCCGGCAGGACGGCAGCGCCTCCCGGGTGCTGTGTATGCGCGCCACCGGCTCCTCCTGCAAGGTGAAGGGCAGCGAGGGCACTGTGCTGGGCGAGATGCTGGCCGCCCTGGGGTGCGTCAATATCGCCGACAGCGACGCCTCCCTTCTGGAGGAGCTGAGCCTGGAGGCCATCCTGGCCGCCGATCCGGATTATATTTTCGTGGCCCTCCAGGGCGCGGACCCCACCAAGGCCATGGCCACGCTGGAGGCGGGGCTGCTGTCCAACCCCGCCTGGGAAACCCTGACGGCGGTGAAGGAGGGCCGGTTTTACACCATGGAGCACGCCCTTTACAACCTGAAGCCCAACTCGCGCTGGGGAGAAGCTTATGAAAAACTGGCGGACATCCTATATCCGGGGGATGAATAGGAAACTGGTGTGGGCGGCGCTGTGCGTGCTGTGCGCCGCGTCCGCTCTGCTCAGCCTGTGCCTGGGGGCCGTGCCCGTCAGCCTGGGGGACACGATGGCGGCCCTGCTGGGCCAGGGGCAGGGGGCCCAGGCCCATATCGTCCTCTACTCCCGGCTGCCCCGGACCTGCGGCTGCCTGCTGGCGGGGATGGCCCTGGCCGTGTCCGGGGCGGTGATCCAGGCCGTGCTGGGCAACCCCATGGCGGCGCCCAACATCATTGGCGTCAACGCGGGGGCGGGATTGATGGTGGCGCTGCTGGGGGCGGCGGCCCCTGCGGCGGTGGCCGTCAATCCCCTGGCCGCTTTTGCGGGGGCGCTGGTGGGGGTTATGCTGGTGCTGTTTATTGCGGAGCGCACCGGGGCGTCCAAGCTCACCCTCATCCTGGCGGGTATGGCGGTGTCCGCCATCTTCTCCGCCGGCATTGACGCGGTGGTCACCTTCGTGCCGGATGCCCTGCTGGGCTACTCCGATTTCCGAATCGGCAGTCTGGCGGGCCTCACCATGGCCAGACTTGCCCCCGCGGCCTGGGTGATCCTGCCGGCATTTGCGGCGGTGCTGTCCCTGGCCGGGGAGCTGGACGTGCTGATGCTGGGCCGGGACGTATCCCAGAGCCTGGGC
>CAJUOT010000062.1 GCA_910588135.1 uncultured Oscillospiraceae bacterium
TCTAAACGCCATAGCCCTCATGGATGAGACGCTCACAGACCGGGAACGGCAGGTTGTCCTGCTCCACTGCGGTCTTGGCCCTACAAAAAACGTCGTCGGTTTTTCCCGGCTGGCGGCGCTCTTTTCGCTGAAAAGCAGTGCAGAGGCAAAAAAGATGTATCAAAGGGCCGTCATCAAAATCAGGCTGGCCATCCCCGGTAGCGCATTTGAACACTGGGTCGTGAGTTATGACCAAGTCTACTGCCTCAGTCAGCGCACAGCCCTGAGAATTGACCCCTCGGCCCCGGTTCCAGATTGGGACACCGATGAGGGTCGGTGCAACGATGTTCCGACCCACTTTTAGACCCAGAATAGGAAAAGAGCAGGTGGAGACAGTGGAGGGAACAGTGCTGGAAAGCATCCCTCTCCGTAGCAAACACGTCCCGAAATAGCTAAAAAGCCGCCGCCAGCATCGCTGACCGCAGCTCATAACCCGAAGGTCGTCGGTTCAAATCCGGCCCCCGCAACCACAAGTCCGCCTGAAACCGTTGGTTTCGGGCGGATTTTCTTATTCCTCATCACTTTTTCGGCGGTTCCAACGGAAACCAATCGTCTGGCCCCCGCGATCTCCGCCTTCATCTGCCGGATCAGCCCGGCCAGCTTTTCCTCGCATTCTCCCTCGGTGGGGGCGCAGATGCTGCGGAAGTGTTTTCCCCAAATGACGCCCTGAATCTTCCTTGGCCTGGGCCGCGCTTCCGTTTCTCACCGGGTCCGCCGCACATCATTCGATATGCCGATTGCCGGCATTCTGCCGGCCGCCGCGCCCACAGGGCGTGGAAGAGAAGCGGCAGAGGAATTTTTGTGCAGTTGACGAAACGGCTGGGAACTGATAAACTTGTAACAACATCTGGTTTGACACAGAGCGGAGCGAACAGCCTGCCCCTTGATTTGTCAAGGGGTTTTGTGCCTCGCGGGGATTGATCCGCTCAAAAGCGCGTTTTGGAGGTGATGCTGGTGTTGATGATTTATCTCAGCGCCATAGACAGCCCGGAGGACAGGATCAAATTCGAGGAGCTCTACAATAAGTACCGGGGCTTTATGCTCAAGGTCGCTTCCAAGGTCCTGCGGGGGGAGCAGGACGCGGAGGACGCCGTGCACAACGCCTTTCTGAGCATGGCGAAAAACATGAAGCTTGTCCCGGAGCTGGATTCCCTCAAGCTGCGGGGGTTCCTCTATATCGTCACCGAGAACAAGGCGATTGATATTATCCGGGGCCGGAAGCGGCACGAGGTGGAGGAGCCCCTGGACGAGGATTACCCCCTCTGCGCCCCCACCGAGGACGAGGAGCAGACCCTCACCTGGTGCATCTCCCAGCTGCCGCCCCGGTATCAGGAGATCATCCTGCTGAAATACAGCCATGGGTACACCACCAGGGAGATCGCCTCCGTCATGGGAATCTCCTTCTCCGCGGCCAGCAAGCTGGACCAGCGGGCCAAGGCCAGACTGAGAGAACTGTGCGAAAAGGAGGGGCTTCTGTGATTTCGGACAAGGAATTGCGGGAGGCGGCGCGGCAGTACGAACAAGCCCTGCTGCGCGCCCTGCCGGAACCGGAGGACTGCGAGGCCGTCTTCTCGCCGGACTTTGAGCGCAAAATGAAAAAGCTGATCTTCCGGGTGGATCACCCCATTCGATACTGGCTGCGCCGGCTCCTGCCGGTGCTGCTGGCCGTGGGTCTGGCGGCCGCCGCCCTGCTGCTGGCGAAACAGGCCCCCGCGGAGGAGCCCCCCGTACAGACCCAGACGGAGCCGCCCGCCGCTTCCGCGGAGCCGTCCCCGCCGGGGGAGTCCCAGGAGCCCGCGGCGCGGGCCATCGTCTACCGCCCCACCTGGCTGCCGGAGGGCTGCGAGTGGGACCGGGAGACGCTGTATGAAAACGAGGGCATGATCGTCTACCGCACCCCCGGCGGCGGGGAGGCCGTGTTCCTCTACGACCTCACCGGCGGGGGGCCGGAAAATCCCGGTGGAGGCCGGGAAGTCCCGGTGGGAGACGGGATTGGGACGCTTCTGCTGGGCCGGAACAAGGAGGCGCTCAACGAGCTGTTCTGGGCCGACGAGGGGGCCGGGGTGTCCTTCTGGCTGTCCGCGCCCTTCGGGGAGGAGGACATGGTCCGCGTGGCGGAGAGCGTGCGGGCGGAGGCGTGACCCCAAAAAAACTTACCATCAAACATTTTCCGGTGTCCAAAACCGCCCTGCCCCCGCCGCCGAATAGAGTAGAAGGACGAAGCCCGGACGGCGGCGGGCGGCGCGGCCCAAGCGCCCCGCCGCCGGAGGCTTTGCGTCCGAAAAATGCAAAGAAAAGGAGTAGAGAGCATGAACATCTGGAAAAAGGGCCTGTCCGCGGGCCTGTCCCTGGTTCTGTGCGCGGGCATGGTGGTCCCCGGGTTCGCGGCCAGCTTTGCCGAGCTGCAGGGGGCCATCAACGGCGTTGGCGACACCGCCGACAACCAGTTCACCGCCGAGGACGGCACCACCCGCTACGGCTACGGCGCGAAGAACGACGAGACCGGCAAATATGAGATTGAGGCCTGGGACGGAACCCGGAACGTGCTGGACAACGAGGGCAACGAGACCGGGGAGACGGCGGCCACCCGCCATGTCCAGCTCAACGGGGAGGTCAAGCGGCAGGACGACGAGGCCAAAAACACCACCATTACCATTGAAGACGGCGCGGACGTGACCCTGGACCTGAACGGCAGCGATGTGAATGCCAACCAATCGAGCAACTCCGTAATTACGATTAATAAGGGCGGCGAGCTGACCCTGACGGACAGCGCCGCCTCTACTTATATAGATGAGGAAGGAAATGAGCAATACCAGTCCGGCACCGTCACCGGGGGCGGTGGCCGCAACAACCTCGACGGCTTCGGTGCAGACATCACTGGCGGGGGCGGCGTGTACAACAATGGCGGCACGCTTATTATGGACGGCGGCGTAATCACCGGTAACACGGCCTACCATGGCGGCGGCGTGTTCAACTATAATGGCGGCACGCTTATTATGGACGGCGGCATAATCACCGGTAACACGGCCAACAACAGCGGCGGCGGCGTGTTCAACTATAATGGCGGCACGTTCACCATGAACGGCGGCAAAATCAGCGACAACACGACGGTGGACGGTCATGGCGGCGGCGTGTACAACTGGGCCACGTTCACCATGACCGGCGGCGAGATTTCCGGCAACACGGCCGGCGGCGGCGTGGGCGGCGGCGTGGACAGCAACGGCACGTTCACCATGAACGGCGGCAAAATTTCTGGTAACATGACCAACTTCGGCGGAGGCGTGAGCAACACGGGCACGTTCACCATGAACGGCGGCAAAGTCACCGGCAACACGGCCAACAACAGCGGCGGCGGCGTGGAGAATAATGGCGGCGGCGCCAAATTCACCATGACCGGCGGCGAGATTTCCGGCAACACGGCCTACCATGGCGGCGGCGTGTTTGACAGCTGGTACGGCACGTTCATCATGAACGACGGCAAGATCAGCGGTAACATGGCCGATTGGGGCGGCGGCGTGTATGTCTCCTCCTCATCGGGTGGCAAATTCGCCGGCACGTTCACCATGACCGGCGGCGAAATCAGCGGAAACACGGCCAAGTTTGCCGGTGACGAGATTACTTCGACGAGTAAGCACACCCTCACCCTCCCCGAGGATTCCTTGTGGGAGTCGGACGGTGTGGCACAGCGTGGCGGCTCCTCTCCCGCCCAGGTCTATTCGGGGGCGGAAGTGAACGACGCGGTCGCCTCCGACCGGATAGATTTAAAGCACCACGAACACAGCTTCACCGAGGAAAAGACCACGCAGCCCACCTGCACGGAGGCGGGCGAGAAGATGTCCAGCGGGTGCACCTGCGGGCAGACCGTCACCGAGGAGATCGACCCCCTAGGCCACGACATGGGCGAGTGGTATGAGACCAAGGCGGCCCAGCCCGGCGTGCCGGGCGAGGAGCGGAGCGACTGCCAGCGGGAGGGCTGCGACCACTTCGAGACCCGGGAGACTGACCCCCTGGGCGGCAACAACAACGACAACAACAACGACAACAACAACGACAACAACAACGACAACAACAATAATAATAACAATAATAGCAACAACGATAATAACAACAACGACAATAACAACCAGAATAACCAGAACAACCAGAACAACCAGACCGACCCCACCGTGGAGGTGGATGAGCCCGACGTGCCCCTGGGCGAGCTGCCCGAGGGGGACGGCGACCCGGTGGCGATCGACGAGCCCGAGACCCCGCTGGGTGAACTGCCTGAGACAGAGGGCGGCTCCGGCGGCACGGTGGAGATCGACGGGCCCGACGTGCCCCTGGACGGCGTGCCCCAGACCGGCGAGGCGTCCGCCGCGGTGTGGCTGGCGGTGCTGCTGGCCTGCGGCCTGGGCCTGGTCTATGTGAACACCGGCAAGCGCAGGGAAAACGCATAACGCAAAAGGCAAAAGGGGGCCCGGGTCTTCCGGGCCCCCCTGTTTTGAGGAGGTGCGCCATGAGCAGGCGGCTTCGGGTGATTTTGAATATCGCGCTGGTTCTGGCGGCGCTGGCCTGCGCCGGGGTGCTGCTGCGGCAGCGGCTCCAGTGGCGGGACAGCGCCCAGGCCGCGCAGCGGGCGGCGGAGATCGCCCGCCCCAGCCCCGCGCCCACGGCGGAAGCGGAACAGGGGGCCGCCCCCGCCGCGCCGGTTTCCGACCCCGTGGCGGAGGAGCTGCTGGGCCTGGATATGGACGCCCTGCGGGCGGTCAACCCGGACGTGGCGGCGTGGCTGGCCATTCCCGGCGGGGACATCTCCCACCCGGTCCTCCAGGGCCCGGACAACGACTACTATCTGCACCACACCTGGGAGAAAAAGTGGAACGGCGGCGGGTCCATCTTCCTGGACTGCCGCAGCAGCCGGGATTTCGAGGGGTTCCACACCATCATCTACGGCCACCGGATGCGCAACGGCACCATGTTCGGCCCCCTGCACCGGTACGCGGAGCAGGACTTCTGGGCGGAGCACCCCTATGTCTACGTCGCGGACGGCGAGTGCGTGCGCCGCTATGCGGTTTTCGCCGCCTGGGAGCCCAGCGTCACCAGCGCGGTCTACGCGCGGAACCTGGACAGCGAGGCGGCGCGCCGGGAGCTGATCGCCCAGTGCCTGGGCGGCTCCGTGATCGACACGGGGGTGGTTCCCGGCCCGGAGGACAAGCTGCTGACCCTCTCCACCTGCACCGCCGCCAGCGGCCATGAGACCCGCTGGGTGGTTCAGGCGCGGCTGGAGGAAATCTATCCGGCGCAGGAGTAAGGAAGTAAGAAGGAGAGGCCCCGCGGTATGCGGGGCCTCTCCTTCTTGTTCTGTCATGGGCGCTTCGTGTCTCTCGTTTTCCGTCCGGCCCTGTGATTTGCGCACCGCCCAACGGGGGTCCGGTTCCCCACCGGCGCCTCCTCCCTGCGGTACTTCTGACAGCTTTTATATCAGCAGCGGGTTTGGGCATCCATGCGCCCCAGCACATCGGCCAAAGTCATAAAGGCTTTGTGGTGGTCTTGCGCATGGAGAAATAAGCCTGCTGTCTGCAGGGATTGGGGGATATAAAGGGACATTGTTTTGGCCCACTCCAGCGAATTGCCGTATGCGTCCTCCAGGGGGTTTCCATATTCGTCACTTCTGTAGCACCAGGAATCAACCCCCGGCGGGGTATAGACAGCCCCTTTGTAACCGAGATACATGATCTCGTCATTTGTCAAAGCACCCTTGTCCACAAGCTCTTCCAGGAATGCGTCGTACTTTTCCCCAGACATATTTTTTCCATATTTTGCAGCAAGCCCCGCAATTTCCCCTCTGGTCAGCGTTGTCCGCTGAAAGGCTTCCGGTCCCGCGTTTTCCTCGGTATGCGCCGCTTTCCATTCACCTGTCCGCGCCAGCAGCTCCCCTTGAAAATCCGATCCGGAGCCATTCGGAGTTTTTTTGCTGGCAAACGCTCTCTCGCAGCTGGCCCCAGGCCGATGCGTAACCATGTCGATCATAGCTTTAACTCCTCTCTGAAACAAGTTGCCCGACACTGAATCAAAGCAATTATAACCCATTGATTTCCTGATTTCAAGGCAATTTATAAACCTGTTGTCAGGTGGGACTGTATGCGGATGCCTGCAAACCCAGATCAGCCGCCAAGGATACATGAGCGTCATCAACCATATGCTGTAGAGGACGCGGGTCATCATTCCCGGATTCCAGCAGGCGGCAGACGGGCGGATTGTCCCCCCGCCGCGCCCATAGTTTTCCAGTCCCGGCGCCGTCTCCTTCCCAGATTTTTTTATTTGTCAAAAAATAAACGATAAGACACTTGACACCCCCGCCGGAACTCTATAAAATGTACCTGTAATTCTGCTACCGCGCAATCAATCTGACAGGAGGAAGCAACATGAACATATTGGTCTGTGTCAAGCAGGTGCCGGACACCACCGAGATCAAGATCGACCCGGTGAAGAACACCCTGATCCGCGAGGGCGTGCCCAGCATCGTCAACCCCTTCGACGGCTACGCCCTGGAGGCCGCGGCCCGCATCCGGGACAAGAACCCCGACACCAAGATCGTGGTGCTGTCCATGGGCCCCGAGCAGGCCAAGGCCGCGCTGAAGGAGTGCCTGGCCATCGCCGCCGACAAGGCGTATCTGGTGTCTGACCGGGCCTTCGGCGGCTCCGACACCCTGGCCACCAGCTACATCATCTCCGAGACCATCAAGAAGGTGGCCGAGCTGGAGGGCGGGTTTGACGCCATTTTCTGCGGCAAGCAGGCCATCGACGGCGACACCGCCCAGGTGGGCCCCGAGATCGCCGAGCACCTGGGCCTGCCCCAGGTCACCTACGGCCTGGAGGCCGAGCTGGACGGCGCCACCCTCAAGGTGCGCAAGGAAGTGGAGGAGGGCGTGGAGGTCATCGGCGTGAAGATGCCCTGCCTGGTCACCTTTACCAAGCCCGCCTGGGACCCCCGCTACCCCACCATCAAGCGCAAGATGGCCGCCAACAAGGCGGAGATCCCCACCCTCACCGCGGCGGATCTGCCCACCATCAACCTGGACAACGCGGGCCTGAAGGGTTCCCCCACCAAGGTGAAGAAAACCTTCGTGCCCCAGAAGAAGACCGGCGGCGTGAAGATCAAGGAAGCCGACAACGCCGAGTCCGCCAAGGTGCTGTTCGAGAAGCTCAGCGCCGCGGGCATCATTTAAGGGAGGGGACGTACCATGGAAGCCAAAACCAAGGATTTGTGGGTATTTGTAGAAACCAACGAGGACGGCACCGCCAAAAACGTGGGCATTGAGCTGCTCACCCCCGGCAAGCTAATGGCCGGCAAGCAGGGCGGCGCCCTGGTGGCCGTGGTCATCGGCTGCGGCGCGGACGAGGCCGTCAAGGCCGCCAGCGAGCACGGCGCGGACAAGGTCATCCTGGTGGACGGCCCGGAGTACAAGCATTACTCCACCGACGCCTACGCCATCGCCCTGTGCACCCTGGTGGAGAAGTACGGCCCCACCAGCATGCTCATCGGCGCCACCAACAACGGCCGCGACCTGGGCCCCCGCGTCAGCTGCCGCCTGCACACCGGCCTGACCGCCGACTGCACCGGTTTGGACATCGACGAGGAATCCGGCAACGTGGCGTGGACCCGCCCCGCCTTCGGCGGCAACCTGATGGCCACCATCCTGTGCCCCGACCACCGGCCCCAGATCGGCACCGTCCGCCCCGGCGTGTTCAAGAAGAGCGAGGCCGGCGAGGCCAAGGCCGAGGTCATCAAGGAGGACATCCATGTGGCCGGCGACCAGATCCGCACCCAGGTCATCGAGCTCATCAAGGAGATGGGCGGCGAGAACGTCGATCTCGAAGGCGCTGAGATCATCGTGTCCGGCGGCCGCGGCGTGGGCGGCCCCGAGGGCTTCGACACCATCAAGGCCCTGGCCGACGCGCTGGGCGCCACCGTGGGCGCGTCCCGCGCCGCCGTGGACGCGGGCTGGATCGCCCACGCCCATCAGGTGGGCCAGACCGGCAAGACCGTGGGCCCCAAGCTGTACATCGCCTGCGGCATCTCCGGCGCCATCCAGCACCTGGCCGGCATGAGCAGCTCCGACGTGGTGGTGGCCATCAACAAGGACCCCGACGCCCCCATCTTCGACGTGGCCGACTACGGCGTGGTGGGCAACCTGTTCGAGGTGCTCCCCGTCCTGGTGGACGAGATCAAGAAGGCCCGGGGCTGAGCCGCCCAGTCTCCCCCCGCCCCGGCCGGGGCGGGAGGCTGAAAATATCACGAAGAAAGGACGATACGCTATGAATTTCCATTTCAACGAAGAGGAGCAGGAAATCCTCGGTATGCTCCACGACTTCTGCCTCAAGGAGGTCGCCCCCATCGCCGCCGAGGTGGATGAGAACGAGCGCTTCCCCGAGGAGACCTGGCACAAGCTGGCCGACATGGGCATGATGGGCGTGCCCATGCCCGAGGAGTACGGCGGGGCCGGCCTGAGCTACGTCAACTACATCGGCGTGTGCGAGGAGCTGGCCAAGCACTGCGCCACCACCTCCGTCATGGTGTCCGCCCACACCTCCCTGTGCTGCTGGCCCATCGCCACCTACGGCACCGAGGAGCAGAAGCAGAAGTACCTCAACAAGCTGTCCACCGGCGAGTGGCTGGGCGCCTTCGGCCTCACCGAGCCCGGCGCGGGCACCGACGCCGCCATGCAGAAGACCGTGGCCGAGGACAAGGGCGACCACTGGGTGCTCAACGGCTCCAAGATCTTCATCACCAACGCCGGCTTCGCCAACGTGTTCGTGGTGTTCGCCATGACCGACAAGTCCCTGGGCACCAAGGGCATCTCCGCCTTTATCGTGGAGCGGGACTTCCCCGGCTTCAAGGTGGGCTCCCATGAGAAGAAGATGGGTATCCGCGGCTCCTCCACCTGCGAGCTGGTGTTTGAGGACTGCATCGTGCCCAAGGAGAACCTGCTGGGCGAGCTGAACAAGGGCTTCAAGGTGGCCATGACCACCCTGGACGGCGGCCGCATCGGCATCGCGGCCCAGGCCATCGGCATTGCCCAGGCCTCCATCGACGAGTGCGTGAAGTACACCAAGGAGCGGGTGCAGTTCGGCCGCCGCATCAGCCAGTTCCAGAACACCCAGTTCCAGCTGGCCGACATGCAGGCCCACGTGGACGCCGCCCGCCTGCTGGTGTACCGCGCCGCCCAGGCCAAGCAGGACCACGAGCCCCACAGCCACCTGGCCGCCATGGCCAAGCTGGTGGCCGCCGAGACCGCGTCCGACGTCACCCGCCGCACCCTCCAGCTCACCGGCGGCTACGGCTACACCCGGGAGTATCCCTTTGAGCGCATGATGCGCGACGCCAAGATCACCGAGATCTACGAGGGCACCTCCGAGGTCCAGCGCATGGTCATCTCCGGCTGGATGGGCGTCAAGTAATTCAACGAACTCCTTTCTTTTGACCACACACTCCAGCGCGAAGGGGCGCCCCGCCATTGGCGGGGCGCCCCTTCCTATATTCCTCAGTCCACCCCCAGCTGGGCCACCGCGTTTCGCAGGGCGCGCCAGCGCTCCAGCAGGGCCGCCAGCTTGGTCCGGCCCTGGCCGGTGAGGCGGTAGTATTTCCGCGCGGGGCCGTCGGAGGTCTCCCCCGCGTACTGCTCCGAGCAGCCCTCCCGGCACAGCCCCCGGAGGAGGGCGTAGACGGCGCTCTCCTGGGTGTCGGGGAAGGCGGCGTGGAGGGGCCGCAGCAGTTCGTAGCCGTACCGGTCCCCCTGGGAGAGCAGGTGGAGGAGGCACAGCTCAATGAGGTCCTTTTTCAGCATAGGGCCGCACCTGCCCCCACAAAGCCTGCAGCGGTATAGGCGGCGCACTGCCCCAGGAGAGGCAGGTACCAGCCCGCCGAGGTGAGATCGGCGGCGGGGTCCAGGGAGGTGAACATCGCCAGAAACTCCATGGACACCAGCATGGCCGCCAGGGCCAGGGCATACGCCGCCGCCCACCGGCGGTCCTCCGTCCGGGCCCGCACCAGGGCGCACACCCCCAGGATGGCCACGGCCGTGCCGCCGTATTGCAGGACGCCCCTCAGAATTTGAACGGACAGGGACACCATTGTGCCTCCGTTGGGGCCGATGGGAACGCCGAAATAGGTCAGGGGCACCTCGCCCCACATGGCCGCGAAGCCCTGGGGGTCCCGCAGGGCCAGCCAGACCATCAGAAAGACCGCCGCCAGCCATACCGTGAGCGCCGCCAGCAGGATTTTGACGGCTCGTGGGAGCCGTTCTCCCTTCCGGCCCTGCCGCCGGAACCACACCAGGGACACCACCAGCCCCAGTCCGGCCAGGATGGGACCCCAGTGACTGAATACGTGGAAGATTCCCGATGCGCCGCCGTAAGGGCCCGCGAAGCAGGCGTCCCAAATCCAATAGAAGGGGGCGTGGGGGCTGGCCCCGGGGAGGAGAATGCAGGCCGCCATCAGGCCGAACGCCGCCTGCCACACCCGGTAGGCCCTGGGAGGCGACACCAGCAGCTTCACCGCCTGCTCCGGGTCGCCCACCTCCCGGCACAGCTCCTCCTCGCTGCGGGGCGGATCGCCCACGATGTCCCGGTAGTCAGAGATGACCTCCTCCGCCTCCTGGGGCGGGAGCCGCCACCGGACGGCCCGCTCCAGCCGCGCCATGTAATCTTTTTTCATCTGTGCCCACTCCTTTCACTACTGTCTATTTCTCTACTGTTTTATTTATACTAGTTACATCCACATCATACCAGACCGGCCCCGCCCTGTCAAGGGGAAGCCCGGCCGGGAAAATTTTCCTTGCCGGTTTATGCCGAAACCGGCCCCCACTTCTGCGCAAAACCTATTGCGCTCTGGAAAAATATCCGATATAATAGAGGCAATCAGGAGCAAGGAGGATTTATCCCATGGGTAAAAGCATCAAAAGGTCGGTCAGCATCCGCGTGATCTGCGCCATTATCGCCGTAGTCCTGTTCAGCGTGGTAACTACGGTCAATATTCTGCGCATCGAGGGTACTCAGACCGACAGCATCCAGGCCAATTCCACGCTGGACAGCATCCAGCGGGCGGAGGTGGCCCACTACAAATGGTCGGCCAACCTGAGCAACGCCCTCTACGCCGGCACGGAGTTCACCGGCAGCATGGATCATACCGCCTGCGTGCTGGGCCAGTGGCTGTACGGCAAAATCGACCTGGAAGACGGGCAGATCACCGCCCTGCGCGACCAGATCGAGCCGCTGCACCGGGAGCTCCACGCCTCCGCGGGCACCGCCCTGGAGATGTACGCCGGCAGCCGCGCGCAGGCCCAGAAGTACTACCAGGAGACCATCCAGGCCAACCTGTCCACCCTGGTGGGCCTGCTGGATCAGGTGGTGACCCGGGCCCAGGGCCTCAGCGCAGAGTATAACGACAGCATGCGCGCCACGGTAAAGCAGATGCACCTGATCACCAGCATCTGTCTGGTCATCAACCTCATCTGCATGATCAGCCTGGTGGTATACGTGATGAAGTACGTCATCGCCCCCATGCTGCGCATCACCGAACGGGTGCGCCCCCTTCAGGAGGGCCATCTGGAGCTGGATCTGGGGTACAGCTCCAAAAACGAGCTGGGCCAGCTGGCCCAGACCCTGGAACAGTCCATGGAGCGCATCCACGTGTATGTGGGAGACATCGACCGGGTGATGGGCGAGCTGGCCCTGGGCAACTTCGACGTGGCCACCTCCACCCCTTACATCGGCGACTTCCAGTCCATTGAAACGGCGCTCGACCGCGTCACAACCGCCGTGTCCGGCGCGCTGGGCGCCATCGCCCAGGCGGAGCATCGGGTGAGCAGCCACGCCGAGCAGCTGTCCAGCGGCGCCCAGGCCCTGGCCCAGGGGGCCACCGAGCAGGCCAGCGCGGTGCAGGAGCTGTACGCCACGGTGGACGACCTGTCCAAGAGCGCCTCCCGCAACGCCCAGACCGCCGCCGGGGCCCAGGAGAGCGCCCGCCTCACCGGCGAGCAGGTGGATGTGAGCAGCGCCCAGATGGAGCAGATGGTGTCCGCCATGGCGGATATCGCCGACGCCTCCGAGCAGATTGGCAAGATCATCGCCACCATTGAGAACATCGCCTTCCAGACCAATATCCTGGCGCTGAACGCCGCCGTGGAGGCCGCCCGGGCCGGGGCCGCGGGCAAGGGCTTCGCCGTGGTGGCCGACGAGGTGCGCAATCTGGCCTCCAAGTCCGACGAGGCCGCCAAGGCCACCAAGGACCTCATTGAAAACTCCATCCAGGCCACCCAGCGGGGCTCCGAAATCGTGGGCGAGGTGTCCGACTCCCTGAGAAAGACCCAGGAGCTGGTGGTGCGCTCCAACGACGCCATCACCACCATCGCCGAGGCGATCAAGGAGGAGGCCAGCTCCCTGTCCCAGGTATCCGAGGGCATCGGGCAGGTCTCGTCGGTGGTGCAGACCAACTCCGCCAGCAGCGAGGAGTCCGCCGCCGTCAGCTCCGAGCTGTTTGAGCAGGTCCACCTCCTGGAGGATGAGACCAAGAAATTCCGGCTGAAAAACGCCCAGAATCAGTTCAGCGCAGCCCGATAACACAGCAAAAAAGGGAGGCCGGCAGCTGCCGGCCTCCCTTTTTTGCGTTTTGTCAGCCCTTGATGTACCGCTCCACGATGGCGCTGAGCTCATCCCAATGCGCTTCCATATCCGCCACCAGCTTGCACTGAGTGCGGGTCCGGTCCAGGTTCTGGCCGGGGCGGGTGGTGTGGAAGTACACGTCCCCCTCCAGGTAGTCGGTGAGGAAGCGGATGCCGCACTCCAGGGTCATCAGCTTGGCCCCCCAGGGCAGGTAGCGGATCTCCGCCTCGGTGAGGGCCTCCCCCGCCTCCCCCAGGAAGGCGGCGGTGTAGATTTCAAACAGCTCCACATCCAGGTTCACCTTGGACAGGTCCGGCTCGTCCTCGGCGCTGTGGTTGGCCCCAAAGCGGATGGAGTCCCCGAAGTCGTTGATGGCCAGACCGGGCATCACGGTATCCAGGTCGATGACGCACAGGGCCTCCCCCGTCTTTTCGTCCATGAGCACGTTGTTCAGCTTGGTGTCGTTGTGGGTGACCCGCAGGGGGAGCACCCCGTCCCGCTGGGCCTGGAGGGCGGCGGAGCAGTCCTTCTCCCGGGCCAGCATGAACTCAATGTCCGCCCGGCAGTCCTTGGCCCGGCCCAGGGGGTCGGCGGCCACGGCGTTTTTCAGATTCTGGAGGCGGTTTTCCGTGTCGTGGAAGCGGGGAATGGTCTCGTGGAGGGTGTGGGCGGGGTAGTCCCGCAGCAGCCGCTGGAACCGGCCGAAGGCACGGCCGGACGCGGCGAACAGCTCGGGCGTCTCGGCGGATTGATAGCACACCGTCCCCTCCACAAAGGGGAAGGCCCGCCACGCGCCGCCCTGGCTGTCGGTGACGCAGGCTCTGCCGTCCCGGGCGCGGAGGACGGACAGGGTCTCCCGGCTGGGGTCGCCCCCCAGCTTTTCAATCTCCCGGCCCAGATACTCGGTGACGTTGACGATGTTCTCCATCAGCTTGTCCGGCTCCTTGAACGCCACCGGGCTGACCCGCTGGAGAATCACCCGTCTGGCGCCGCCGTCCGGGAGAAGCACGTTCACCCGGAAGGTGTCGTTGATGTGCCCCTCGCCGAAGCGGTCCGCGCTTTCCACCGTGCCGCCAAGGTCATAGGCGGCCAGCACTTCCTGCAGGGTCTGCTCTGCCTGTACCATGCTCATATCCTTCCCTCCTGGGCGGGTGTCCCGCCTGTCTCTGTTTTTGACCGGATCAGCCTTTGTAGCCGTTGGGGTTCATGGACTGCCACTTGTAGGAGGAGGCGCACATCTCCTCAATGCCCAGCCGGGCCTCCCAGCCCAGCTCCTCCTTCGCCTTGGCGGGGTCGGCGTAGCACGTGGCGATATCCCCGGGGCGGCGGCCCTCCACCACGTAGGGCAGCTGCTTTCCGCAGGCCTTCTCATAGGCGTGGAGCACGTCCAGCACGCTGTAGCCCTTGCCGGTGCCCAGGTTGCACACGAACAGGCCGCACTTCTTTTCCAGCTTTTTCAGCGCCGCCACGTGGCCGCGGGCCAGATCCACCACATGGATATAGTCCCGCACGCCGGTGCCGTCCGGGGTGGGGTAGTCGTCGCCGTAGACGTGGAGCTTCTCCAGCTGGCCCACCGCCACCTTGGCGATGTAGGGCACCAGGTTGTTGGGGATGCCGTTGGGGTCCTCCCCCATCAGGCCGGACTCATGGGCGCCGATGGGGTTGAAGTAGCGCAGCAGGGCCACGTTCAATTCGGGGTCGGCGGCGCAGATGTCCATGAGCATCTTCTCCTGAAACAGCTTGGAGGTGCCGTAGGGGTTGGTGGTGCCGCCGGTGGGGAAGTCCTCCCGGATGGGCACGGTGGCGGGGTCGC
>CAJUOT010000063.1 GCA_910588135.1 uncultured Oscillospiraceae bacterium
CATGGTGGGCCAGGTGGCCAAGCGCCAGGCCATCACCAACCCCGACCGCACCATCGCCTCCATCAAGCGGGAGATGGGCAGCGATTACAAAGTGAACATCGACGGCAAGCGCTCCACCCCCCAGGAGATCAGCGCCATGATCCTGCAAAAGCTCAAGGCGGACGCCGAGGCCTACCTAGGCCAGACCGTCACCGAGGCGGTCATCACTGTCCCCGCCTACTTCACCGACGCCCAGCGGCAGGCCACCAAGGACGCGGGCAAGATTGCCGGCCTGGAGGTCAAGCGCATCATCAACGAGCCCACCGCCGCCGCCCTGGCCTACGGCGTGGACAAGGAGTCCGACCAGAAGATCATGGTGTACGACCTGGGCGGCGGCACCTTCGACGTATCCGTCCTGGAGGTGGGCGACGGCGTCATTGAGGTGCTGGCCACCGCCGGCAACAACCGCCTGGGCGGCGACGACTTTGACAAGTGCGTCATGGACTGGATGGTGGCCGAGTTCAAGAAGGCCGAGGGCGTGGACCTGACCGGCGATAAAGTTGCCATGCAGCGCCTCAAGGAGGCCGCCGAGAAGGCCAAGATCGAGCTGTCCGGCGTCACCTCCACCACCATCAACCTGCCCTATATCACCGCCGACGCCACCGGCCCCAAGCACCTGGACCTGACCCTCAGCCGGGCCAAGTTCGACCAGCTCACCTCCCATCTGGTGGAGGCCACCGCCGGCCCCGTGCGCCAGGCCATGAGCGATGCGGGCCTTTCCGGCAATGACATCCAGAAGGTGCTGATGGTGGGCGGCTCCAGCCGCATCCCCGCCGTGCAGGACATGGTCAAGCGCCTCACCGGCAAGGAGGGCTTCAAGGGCATCAATCCCGACGAGTGCGTGGCTATGGGCGCGGCCCTCCAGGGCGGCGTTCTGGTGGGCGACGTGAAGGGCCTGCTGTTGCTGGACGTGACCCCCCTGTCCCTGGGCATCGAGACCATGGGCGGCGTGATGACCAAGCTCATCGAGCGCAACACCACCATCCCCGCCAAGAAGTCCCAGACCTTCACCACCGCCGCCGACAACCAGACCAGCGTGGAGGTCCACGTGCTCCAGGGCGAGCGGGAGATGGCCCAGTACAACAAGACCCTGGGCCGGTTCCACCTGGACGGCATCGCCCCCGCCCGCCGGGGGGTGCCCCAGATCGAAGTGACCTTCGACATCGACGCCAACGGCATCGTCAACGTGTCCGCCAAGGACCTGGGCACCGGCACCGAGCAGCATATCACCATCACCTCCTCCACCAATATGTCCAAGGAGGACGTGGACAAGGCCGTGCGGGAGGCGGAGCAGTTTGCCGCCGAGGACGCACGCCGCAAGGAAGAGGTGGACACCCGCAACGAGGCCGACCAGATGGTGTACCAGACCGAGAAGATCCTGGGTGAGATGGGCGACAAGGTGGACGCCGCCGACAAGGGCAGCATCGACGGCGCGCTCAACAAGGTGAAGGACGCCCTGAAGGGCACCGACACTCAGGCTATCAAGGATGCCACCGAGGAGCTGAAGAAGGCGTTCTATGCCGTCAGCGAGAAGCTGTACGCCCAGCAGGGCGGCCAGCCTGGCCCCGGCCCCGACATGGGCGGCGCTGGCTTTGGCGGCGGGCAGGGCCAGAGCGGCCCGGACAACGTGGTGGACGCCGACTATGAAGTGGTGGATGATGACCAGAACAGATAACAAACCAACTGGGAAACAGCGGGGCATTGCGCCCCGCCTTTCCCGCGTTAAGAGGTGATCCATCGTGGCAGATCAGAAACGGGACTATTACGAAGTGCTGGGCGTGCCCAAAACCGCTTCCGACGACGAGCTGAAAAAGGCCTACCGCAAGCTGGCCAAGCAGTACCACCCGGACATGAACCCTGGCGATAAGGAGGCCGAGGCCAAGTTCAAGGAGGTCAACGAGGCCTATGAGGTGCTGTCCGACAAGGACAAGCGGGCCAAGTACGACCAGTTCGGCCACGCCGGGGTGGACCCCAATTTCGGCGCCGGAGGCTTCGGCGGCGGGTTCGACATGGGGGACATTGACCTGGGCGATATTTTTGGCTCCTTCTTCGGCGGGGGCTTTGGCGGCTTCGGCGGGGGCGCCCAGCGCAGCGGCCCCCAGCGGGGGGAGAGCCTGCGGGCCAGCATCACCATCAGCTTTGAGGAGGCCGCCTTCGGCTGCGAAAAAGAGATCGACCTGACCCGCCTGGAGAGCTGTGAAAGCTGCCATGGGACCGGCTGCGCCGCCGGAACCACCGCCGAGGTGTGCCCCGACTGCCGGGGCTCGGGCACGGTGCGGGTGCAGCAGCGCATGGGCGGGATGGCGTTCGCCAGCTCCGCGCCCTGCACCCGGTGCCGGGGGACGGGCAAGATCATCCACCAGCCCTGCAAGACCTGCGGCGGCGCGGGCAATGTGAGGAAGAAGCGCCGCCTGTCCGTCACCATTCCCCAGGGCATCAATGACAAGCAGGCCGTCTCCCTCCGGGGCCAGGGCAATGCCGGGGCCAACAACGGCCCGAATGGCGACCTGATCGTGGAAGTGCGGGTGAAGCCCCACCCCTACTTTGTGCGGGAGGGCACCTCGGTGCTGTATGAGTGCCCGGTGAGTTTTTACCAGGCGGCCATGGGCGCGGAGCTGGAAATCCCCACCATCGACGGCAAGGTGAAGTACAACCTGCCCGCCGGAACCCAGCCGGGCACCACCTTCCGCCTGCGGGGGAAGGGCATCCCCGAGCTGCGGGGGAGGGGCCGGGGAGACCAGTACGTAACCGTCCAGATCCGGGTGCCCACCAGCCTGACCAACCAGCAGCGGGACGCGCTGCAGGCCTTTGCCGAGGCCATGGGGGAGGCGGCGCCCGCCGCCGCTTCTCCCGTGAAAGAGTTTTTTGAGAAGAAGCGGAAAAAGAAGTGAAAAAACGTCCCTATGGCCCAGCGGGCCATAGGGACGTTTTCAGGTCATTTGTCTATATCGCTCCAGAAACCATGAAAGGCTGTGCCGCCCAGCTTCTTTCTCCTGTCGATGTCTCGCCGAACTTCTATCATGCTTTTAAACATCTCCTCTTGGGAAAAAGGGTTGATCTCTTTTATTTGGTCGAAGTCGAGATCAGGATTGCTGGACATCATGATGCGCTCGAGCGTGGGCGAGATTTTATCGACGATCATCTCCTCAAAAATAGCTTCCCGCACCTCTGGATTGATATCCTCAAAGCACGTATAATACTCATCTATGTACCGGAGGAATTTATCCATCTCTTCTCTGTTATCGATCAGAGCGGAAACTTTGCTTTTCTGCTTCTGACTGCCCCTCCGTTTTACAAAATCCGCGATGCTGGCGATCACTTTTTTGACGACGTCGTAGGCGACCCCGCCCGCGATGCCGCTTGCGGCGGCCAGGGCAATAAAACTGAAAATTTCCTCAAACTGCTCCAGATAATAGTGAATGGTTATCGCTCCGGTTTCCGCCAAGTCGTGCTCATATTGAAGCCGGTAATTCCACCCGTAGTGGATGGCCCCCCGCACGTCCCCCATGACGGACTCATAGCGTTCCAGGCTAATCTGGCGGCCGCAGTTCGGGCACACCAGCAGATGGCCGGGTTTTCCCTCATAAATCGTCGCGCAGGCGAAGCATATGTTCAAACAGGAATCGTCTGAGCTCATCGTTTGCCACCTCCTAGAAGAAGTACCGTCTCTATATGTGCCGTCCTTGGAAATAAATCCACCGCCTCGGCCCGCTCCGGGGCGTAGCCCAGCGCCGTGAACCGCTTCACGTCCCGGGCCAGGGTGGCCGGGTCGCAGGAGACATACACCACCCGGTCCGGGGCCATGCGGGCGATGGTGTCCACCACCTCCGGGGCCAGTCCCTTCCGGGGCGGGTCCACCACTACAACGCCGGGGCGCACGCCCTCCCGCTCCAGCCGGGCGGCCAGCGCGGCGGCGTCGCCGCATGAAAACCGGGTTTTGCCCTCCAGGCCGTTCCGGCGGGCGTTTTCCCTGGCGTCCTCCACCGCTTTGGGAACCACCTCCACCCCGATCACCTGCCTCGCCCGCTCCGCCAGGGTGAGGGAGATCGTCCCGATCCCGCAGTACAGCTCCACCACTGTCTCTGTCCCGCTGAGGGCGGCGAAGTCCAGGGCGCGGCGGTAAAGAACCTCAGCCTGAGCCCGGTTCACCTGGAAAAAGGAGGGCGCCGACAGCCGGAAGCTGTGGCCGCACAGCTCCTCTTCCAGCCAGTCCCGCCCCCAGAGAGTGCGGAACTCGCCGCCCAGGATCACGTTGGTTTTCCGGGTGTTGACGGACAGCACCAGCCCCGCCAGGGCGGGCGCGGCGGCGAGCAGGGCGTCCACAAGCTCCTCCTCATGGGGGAGCTTGTTCCCGTTGACCACCAGACAGCACAGCGCCTCCCCGCGGGAGTTGGTGCGCAAAAACAGATGGCGTACCAGCCCTCTGCCAGTCCGCTCGTCATAGGCGGGGATGTGAAAGCGGGTCATCCACTCTTTTACGGCGGCGCGGCAGGCGGTGTCCGCCTCGGGCTGGAGCAGGCAGTCGGCAACGTCCACCACCTGGTGGGTGCGGCCCCGGTAGTAGCCGATGGCCCCGCCCGCCACGGGAAACTGCACCTTGTTCCGGTATCGGAGGATATGCTCAGCCCCATGGATGACAGGTACGGCGATGTCCGTCCCGCCGATGCGCCGCAGGGCGTCCTCCACCCTCTGGCGCTTGGCCTCCAGCTCCTCGCCGTAGCTCATGTGCCGGAACTGGCAGCCGCCGCACACGCCATAATAGGGACAGTCCGGCGCAATCCGGGCGGGGGAGGGCTCCAACAGTTTGACCACGCCCGCCCAGGCGGCGCTGTGGCCCACGTGTTCGATCAGAACCTCTACCCGCTCGCCCCGCAGGGCCCCTTTGACGAACACCGCCATGCCCTCAATGCGGGCCACCCCCTCGCCGCCGCTGGCATACCCTTCAATGGCGGCGGGATAGACGTTTCCCTCCTTCAGCATGAGGTCTGTCCCCTCCCCTCGGCCTTGTGGAGCTTGTGCAGCTCCTTTTTCCGGCGGTTGGAGAAGCGGTCCTCTTCACTGTACACACAGCCGCAGTATTTCTGCATATACAGCCCCAGCGCCCGGGCCTCCTCCTGCCCCTCCTGAAAGCGGGGGCGGAAGTCGTAGGGGACAAATTCCACGCCGTATTTTTCCCCCATGCCCGCCCCGGTGGCGCAGATCAGCTCCCGGTTCTGGTAGGGGGACACCAGCAGGGTGGTGGAAAAGCGGTCGAATCCGTGCTGGGCGGCATATTGGGCGGTGCGCTCCATCCGGCAGGCGTAACAATACCCGCAGCGGTGGTCGCTGTCCCCGGCCACGGCGGCGGTGAACTGCCGCAGGCCGTAGAAATCCTCCTCAAGCAGCTCCAGACCGATGTCCTGGGCGTACTGCCGCAGGGTGTCCCGCCGGGCCTTGTACTCCAGGAAGGGGTGGATATTGGGATTGTACCAGAAGCCGGCGGGTTCCACCCCCTCCTCCCGCAGCGTTTTCACGCAGGCCACGGAGCAGGGGGCGCAGCAGATGTGGAGAAGCAGGCTCATGGCAGAATCTCCAGGCCGGACAGCAGGGCATAGATTCCGGCGGCGGCCTCTTCCCGGAGGACAGGGGCGGCGGGGTCGATGCGGCCCAGGGGGGTGTAGAGCAGATCCCCGGAGCTGCCCAGAACATCTTCCAGCCCCCAGGTCAGCACGGCCACGCCGTCCCGGGCCCAGCTGGCATAGGGGGCCAGCATGATCCGCATATCCAGGGGCAGGTGGGAGGCGTACTGCTCCACGGCGGCGCCATAGGCGTCCAGCGGCAGGCTGAGATACCGGGCGGCGTGCCCGAGAACGGTCAGGAGCTGCTCCTGGGTGACAGGGCCCTCCGGGTCAAACCGGCCGCCGCCTACGCCCCTCATCAGCCCCAGCTCTGCGATGGCGTTGACGGCCGGACCGTACCACGAGTCCTGGGGCACGTCGTTGAAGCGGCTGGGGCCGCTGGAGCTCACGTGAAAGACGCGGGAGAGCATGACGCACAGCTGGGCGCGGGTGAGCTGCCCTCTGGGGTTGAAGCGGCTCCCGCCGGTGCCGCTGAGCAGGCGGTAGGCGCCCAGGGCGTTGATGGCGTGGGAATAGGGGCTGTCCGCCACGTCGCTGAACCAGCGGCTGTCATAGCTGATGCCCAGACGGTTTGCCGCATAGGAGGGGGAAACCTGGTTGAACACACCCGCGTTGTAAAACAGGAAGGCCTGGGGGGGCAGGGCTTCCAGCAGGGCGGCCAGGGTCTCCTGGTCCGCGCCGGGGTCCACATAATAGATCTCCCCGTCAATGACCAGGCACAGGAGGGGATCGTCCTCCTTGCCGCCCTGCAGGGCGGCGGCCACCGCGTCGACGTGGTCGTCGTCCACCAGCAGGGTGGGGATGACGCCGATTTGATGGGTGGTGGTGCCGCTGTAGGAGTAGATCCGGCCGGTGGTGAGCTTCAGGCAGTCGCCGTCGAAGTATTCGGGGAGGCTGACCTCATCCAGGACGCTCTGGCCCACGCCCTTGCCGAAGGTGCGCCCGCCGATGATGAGGCCGCGGCCGGTGTCCCGGACGCCGGCGGCCACGGCCTCGGAGGCGGAGGCGCTGGAGCTGTTTACCAGCAGAAACAGCGGCTTTTGGGTGACGGCCTGCCCGTCCCGGGCGTAAACAGCCGTCTGCCCGTCTTTTTCGGCAAAGTAGATGTAGCGGCCCGGCCCGCTCAGAGCCGCCAGCATATCGGCGGCGGAGTCCACGTACCCGCCTGCGTTGTCCCGCAGGTCCACCACCCAGCAGTCCACCTGGCTGTCATACGCTTGGAGGCTCTGGGCAAAGAGCTCGCCGGTATCCATGCCGAAGCTGTCGCAGTCCACGTAGCCCACGCCGCCCTCCAGCAGGGTGATCCGGGTGTTGGGGATATAGACCGCCCGGCGCTGAAGGGTATAGTCCCGAGTTTCGCCGTCCCGGAGGACAGTGACAGTGACCTGGGTGCCCTCCTGGCCCAACAGCCGCTGCTGAGCCTCCTCACCGGCCGGAACGCAGGGGGCGCCATCGACGGCCACGATGAGGTCGCCTGCCTGAAGCCCCGCTTCCTCGGCGCTGCCGCCGGGCAGGGGGGAGAGGATGAGAATGCCCTGCTCGGTGAACTGGATGGAGACGCCGATGCCCACCATGTCCACGGTGTCCTCCACCAGGTCAAGGAAGGCGGCGTACTGTTCCTCGGTCATGTACCCGGTGTACGGGTCGCCCAGCAGGTCGAACAGCTCTTCCAGGCTGCCGGCCTGATAGGCCTCGTCGGGGATGTCGTAGTAATAGGAGGCCTCCAGAAGCTCCAGCGCCTGATCCACCGTGAGGGCGGCGGCGGGGGCGGTGAGCAGGACCAGGGCCAGCAGGGCGGACAGCAGGCGGGAGAGGTATTTTTTCATGGCGGTTCTCCTTTGTTCAGCGGGGGTGGTTTGTAAATTGACAAACGGGCGGGAATGTATTAAGATTATACCACACAATCACGACGATGGGGTGAAAAAATATGATTGAGTTTACGGAATTTTCCTTTCCCTCCAAGGATGGGGCGCACAGGTGCAATGTGAGCCTGTGGACGCCGGAGGAGGCGCCCCGGGCGGTGGTGCAGATTATCCACGGGGTGGCCGAGTACGCGGGGCGGTACGACGCCTTTGCCCGGTATCTGGCAGAGCGCGGTTTTGCGGTGTGCGGGGAGGATCACCTGGGCCACGGCAAGACGGCGGACGACGGAAAACTGGGCTATTTCGGCAAAAAGGACGGCTGGACGCTGGTGACGGCGGACGTGCGCCAGCTGCGCGTCCTCATGGGGGAGAAGTTCCCCGGCGTCCCCTACTTCCTGCTGGGCCATTCCATGGGCTCCTTCCTGGCCCGGACCTACCTGTGCGCCTACCCCGGCACGGTGGACGGCTGCATCCTGTCCGGCACCGGCCAGGAAAAGCCCGCCCTGGTGGCGGCGGGCAAGGCGGTGGCCTCCGCGGTCTGTGCCGCCCGCGGGCCGGAGGCGGTGAGCGGCCTGATCGACCAGCTGTCCCTGGGGGCGTATAACAAGCAGTTCAGGCCCAACCGCACCACGGCGGACTGGATCTGCCGGGACGAAGCGGTGGTGGACGCCTATTTGAAGGACCCCTTCTGCACCTTCAAGCCCACCGCCGGGATGTTCCGGGACATGATGGGGGGCCTTCAGTATATCGCGAGCCAGGACGCCCTGTCCCGTATGGACCCGTCCACCCCCGTCTATCTCTTCTCCGGCGATCAGGACCCGGTGGGGGCCAACGGCGAGGGAGTGAAGAAGGTGTACGGATTTTTCAAGGACCACGGCACCCACGATTTGACCATGAAGCTCTACCCCGGCGGACGGCATGAGATGCTCAACGAGATCAACAAGGGCGAGGTGTACGCCGACGTGCTGGCCTGGCTGGAAAAGCATATCTAAAGAAGAAGTACCGGGCAGCGCCCGGTACTTTTTATGCTTTCGCAGGCCGGCGCAGAAATTTGAACTGGGTCTCGGAACACACCATGGCCAAAAAAATCACGCAGAAGCCCAGGTACATCAACGGCGTGGGATCTTCCGCCCCGAAGAGCACCGAGAACATCACGCCAAAGGGGGCCTCCAGCGAAAGCAGCAGGGCGGCGGAGGCGGGGTCGGTGTACTTCTGCCCCACGTTCTGAAACAGCAGGGCCACGGCGGTGGAGCCGACAGCCAGGTAGAGCAGCACCCACCAGATGGAGGCGGGCAGGCCGTCCGCGGGCACGCCCCGGGTAAAGGCCGTCCCCACCCAGCACATCAGGGCGATCATGGCAAATTGGAGGATGGTCAGCAGGAAAATGTCCCGTCCCTCCGAGAACTTTGTCACCGCGATGATGTGGCAGGCCAGGAAAAAGCCGGCCGTCAGGGTGAGCACATCCCCCAGGGCCAGGGAGAGCCCGCCCCCGTCCCAGGAGACCAGGCCGATCCCCGTCACCGACAGCAGGGCGGCCAGCACATTCCAGCGGGTGGGCCGCTTCCGGTCCACCGCCCAGTAGAGAAAGGGGACGATCACACAGTACACGGCGGTGAAAAACGCGTTTTTTCCCGGCGTGGTCCCCATCAGGCCAAAGGTCTGGAGGATGTAAGCCGCTCCCATCAGCAGCCCCAGCACCGCGCCCTGCCAGAGATAGGACAGGTCCATATCCTTCCACCGCCGCCAGAACACCGCCGCCAGCAGCGCCGCCGCCAGGGAGAAGCGGAAGGCCAGCATGAACATCCCGTCCATATCGTCCAGCGCGTCCTTAATCATAAAAAAGGTGGAGCCCCAGATGAGCGGGGCGCACACCAGCATGGGCTTGGCCAGCTTTTTCAAAAGGGTCTCATTCATAAAATATCAGCTCCTGGTTTTCAAATAGGGGAAAACGCGGTATAATGGCAGAAGAAATGCGGAAAGGGGGCGAAGCCATGCTGGCCCGGAGTTTTTTCGAGAGGGATACCGTGGAGGCCGCCCGGGCGCTGGTGGGAAAATATCTGGTGCGCCGCTATGGGGGGATCACTCTGGCCGCCCGGATCACCGAGACCGAAGCCTACGTAGGGCGGACAGACAAGGCGTGCCACGCCTACGGCTACCGCAGAACGGAGCGGACCAAGACGCTGTACGCCCCGCCGGGGACGGCCTATGTCTATCTCATCTACGGGATGCACTGCTGCCTCAACTTCGTCACCGAGCCAGAGGGGGAGCCGGCGGCGGTGCTCATCCGGGGGCTGGCCCCGCGGCATAACCAGGACATCATAGCAGAAAACCGGTTCCATTGCAAGGCTGAAGATATGACCGCCTATCAGAAAAAGAACTTTCTCAACGGCCCGGGCAAGGTGTGCGCCGGAATGAACATCGACCGGCGGCTCAACGGCCTGCCCTGCGGTTCGCTGGAGCTTTTTATCTGCGAGGGCCTGGGGGAGCTGGGCCTGCCCACTCCCGCGGGAGACCTGGAGCCCCTGGAGGTCAAAGCCGGCAGGCGCATCGGCATCGACTACGCGGAGGAGGCCGTTGACTTCCCTTGGAGGTTCTACAGCGCAGGGGCGGGTTGACGGGGCGGGGCCGTTCTGGTAAGATGGATGGGAAACAAATCCAACAAACTCCCTGGGAGGTCAATGCCATGCGCGGCAACACCCTTTACATCGTCGTCCCCTGCTACAACGAGGAGGAGGTTCTCCCCGAGACCGCCCGGCGGCTGGGGGACAAGCTCCGCGCCCTCATGCAGGCGGGGAAGATCAACCCCCGCAGCCGGGTGCTGTTTGTCAACGACGGCTCAAAAGACCGGACGTGGGAGGTGATCTCCCGGCTCCACCGGGAAAACCATCTGCTGTGCGGAATGGACCTCTCCCGAAACCGGGGGCATCAGAACGCCCTGCTGGCGGGCCTGATGACGGCCAAGGACAAAGCGGACATGGTCATCTCCATGGACGCCGATCTCCAGGACGACGTGGACGCGGCGGACGCCATGGTGGACAAGTATCTGGCGGGGATGGACATCGTATACGGCGTGCGCTCCTCCCGCAGGACGGACACCTTTTTCAAGCGCACCACCGCCGAGGCGTTCTACCGCATGATGAACTGGCTGGGGGCGGAGACAGTGTTCAACCACGCCGACTACCGGCTCATGTCCCGCCGGGCGCTGGAAGGGCTGAGCCGGTTCCAAGAGGTCAACCTGTTTCTCCGGGGGATCGTGCCCATGATCGGCTACCCTGCCGACACGGTGGAATACGAGCGGGGGGAGCGGTTCGCCGGGGAGAGCAAGTACCCGCTGAAAAAAATGGTGGCCTTTGCCCTGGAGGGAGTCACCTCCCTGTCGGTACGCCCCCTGCGGATGATTACGGGGCTGGGGTTCCTGGTATTTCTGGTCTCGCTGGCGATGATTGCGTACAACGTGGTGCGCTGGGCCACGGGGAACACGGTGGCGGGATGGGCCAGCCTGGCCTGCTCGGTGTGGTTCATTGGCGGGCTGATCCTGCTCTCCCTGGGGGTGATCGGCGAATACACCGGCAAGCTGTATCTGGAGAGCAAAGGCCGGCCCCGCTACCTCGTCCGGGAGGTGCTGGACGGGGAGAACGGGGAAGGCGGCGGGCAGGAGGACTGGCCGGTTGATTGACAAAGTATTAAACCTTTCTAAACAATGGGGAAATTCCCTTGCAATTTTTGCCTGGGAGGCATAAAATAAGACCAGTGGATCGGAGGGGCCGGCAGGCACCTCCAGACGAGGCGGCGGAAAACCGCGCCGCTGGGCGGCGGCCCACATAATTTCATCAGGAGGTAATTCCCATGAGCATTGATTTTGAAAGCCTGAAGGACAAAGCTGTGGTCGCGGCCCAAACCGGCGTGACCCGCGCCAAGGAGCTCACCGAGACCGGCGTGGCCAAGGCCAGGGAACTGGCGGACACGGGCGTGGCCAAGGCGAAGGAGATGGCGGAGATCGGCAAGCTGAAGGTGAACAACTCCTCTGAGCAGGAGACCATCCGCAAGGCCTATTCCGACCTGGGCAAGCTGTACTATGCCGAGCGGGCCTCCGCTCCGGAGCCGGCCTACGCCGACATCTGCCAGCGGATTACCGACGCGCTGGCCCGCATCTCCTACAACAACGAGCGCATCGCCGACATCAAGGCGGCGGGCCATCTCACCGACGACGAGGTGAGCGCGGTGGAACCTGAGGCGGACGAGCCCTGCTGTGGGGAGTCCCAGGACGAGGACAAGACCGAGGAATAAAGCGAAGAGCAGCCCCGCCGGCGGCGGGGCTGCCTTTTTATTTTCTCCCGGTGGAGCCAAAGCCCCCGCTGCCGCGTTCCGTGCCGTCCAGCTCGTCCGCCTGGGTGAACTGGGCGGCGAGGCAAGGGGTGATGACCAGCTGGGCCACCCGGTCGCCATCCTCCACAACCTGGGGGGCGCTGCCGTGGTTGTGGAGAAAGACCACCACCTCCCCCCGGTAGTCGGCGTCAATGACCCCCACCTTGTTGGCGGGGGCCAGCCCGCGCTTGCAGGCCAGCCCGGAGCGGGCGTATACCAGCCCCACGTACCCCTGGGGAATGGCCAGGGCGATGCCCGTGCGGAGGGGAACCGTCTCTCCGGGGGCGATGGCCACCGGGCCGCTGGTGAGGACATACAGGTCGGCGCCGGCGGCGCCGGGGGAGCCGTAGGCGGGCAGCTTGGCCCGGGGATCTAACAGCTTGACGGAAACAGGGGCGGTCATAGTCGATCCTCCTTACACGGTGATGGGCTGGATGGTCATCTCTCCGTCCCACAGCACGGGGGCATGGGCCGCCAGACTGGCGGGAACATTGAGAATCCGTTGGTTGGCAGACCCCCGGAAGCGCAGGTTCAAATCCTTTTTTTCCTCGACGAAGGGGCCGTCCACCAGCACGTCCAGGAGGGAGAGCATCTCGTCCGTGCACTCGCACCGGGCGCGGCTGCCCTCCCGCCACAGTTCCCCGTCCAGGGTGTAGCCGGAGTAGCACCAGATCTCCTTGGCGGGACAGGCATGCTTCACCCGGCGCAGGAAGGGCAGCAGGGCGCGCTGGTTGTCCGGCTCAAAGGGCTCCCCCCCCAGCAGGGACAGGCCCTTCATGTGGGCGGGGGCGAGGGCTTTCACAATCTTGTCCTCCTCCGCCCGGGTAAAGGGCTGGCCGTAGTGGAAGTCCCAGGCCTCCGGGTTGAAGCAGCCGGGGCATTGGTGGGTGCAGCCGGACACGAACAGAGACACCCGGACGCCGGGACCGTTGGCCACATCGGCCCATTTGATTGTAGCGTAATTCATATGAATCTCCTTTGGAGGGATACCCTCCGGGGGCCTGCTTTCTCTCACGTGAGAGAAAGCAGGCAAAGAGCGCGCCCAAGGGGCCGCGGCCCCTTGGGTATCCCCGGGGAACACCCTATACGGTTCGTTGGTTTTAGCGTTCCGGCGCGTGGGGATTACGGCTGGTGTCCCCCTATTGGTGCTGCCGCCGGTGTTCGGGCATTGGACATGGGCGGGGTCCACATACTGCGCCTGAGTTGTGGGCCGTCTGTTTTGTGGGCCAAAACCGGGGCGGTTGTTGAACCGCCCCGGCTGCGTTTTTATTACAGATGAAGAACCCGGGACGCAATCTCCTTGGTTTTGCCCTCGTTCCAGAAGTTCTCGCCCAGATAGCCGCAGGTGCGCCGCGTCACGTTCATTTTGGCGTGATCCTTGTTGTGGCACACGGGGCACTCCCACTCGTTGTCGCTGTTGACGATGATCTCCCCGTCGTAGCCGCACACCTGACAGTAGTCGCTCTTGGTGTTGAATTCGGCGTACTGGATGTTGTCGTAGATAAACCGCACCACGTCCTTCAGGGCCTCCAGGTTGTGGCGCATATTGGGAATCTCCACATAGGAGATGCAGCCGCCGGAGGAGATTTTCTGGAACTGGCTCTCGAAGGAGAACTTGGCGAAAGCGTCGATGTTTTCCCGCACGTCCACATGGTAGCTGTTGGTGTAGTAGCCCTTGTCGGTGACATCGGGGATGGTGCCGAAGCGCTCCTTGTCGATGCGGGCGAAGCGGTAGCACAGGCTCTCCGCCGGGGTGCCGTACAGGGCAAAGCCGATGTTGGTCTCTTTTTTCCACCGCTCGATGGTCTCCCGCAGGTGGGTCATCACCCGCAGGGCGAAGTCCTCCCCGTCCGGCTCGGTGTGGGAGCAGCCCTTGACCAGCTTGGTGAGTTCGTACAGGCCGATATAGCCCAGGGAGATGGTGGAATACCCGCCGTACAGCAGCTTGTCGATGGTCTCACCCTTGTCCAGACGGGCCACCGCGCCGTACTGCCAGTGGATGGGGGACACGTCGGAACGGATGCCCTTCAGCGCCTCGTGGCGGCACATGAGGGCCTCGAAGCACAGCTCCAGCCGCTCCTCCAGCAGGGGCCAGAACTTGTCCTCATTTTGGCCGGAGAGAATGCCGATCTGGGGCAGGTTAATGGACACCACGCCTTGGTTGAACCGGCCCTCGAACTTGTAGTTGCCGTCCTCATCCTTCCAGGGGGAGAGGAAGGAGCGGCAGCCCATGGGGGAGAACACGTTGCCCGCGTAGTGCTCCCGCATCTTCTTGGCGGAGATGTAGTCGGGGTACATCCGCTTGGCGGAGCAC
>CAJUOT010000064.1 GCA_910588135.1 uncultured Oscillospiraceae bacterium
CGCTGGAAGACGGCTATATCAAGGTGGACGGGCGCATGGCCACCAGCCTCCCGGGCGTATACGCCGCCGGGGACTGCACCGGCCATCCCCTCCAGCTGGCCAAGGCGGTGGGCCAGGGGCAGGCCGCGGCCCACTTCGCCCTGGAGGCCCTGGCCTGAGCGGCATTTTCCTAATTTTTCGTGAACTTCGTTTTCTGTATTGAAATTTGTGCCGGAAGATGGTAACATAGAGGTATCAAAGGGGGACTCCCCCCAATACTCAAGTTAAGGAGTGGTCAAACATGGTCAAGGTAATCATGGGCCTGAAGGGCACCGGCAAGACCAAGCAGATGATCGACCTCATCAATACGGCCGTGGATACGGAGCATGGCAATGTGGTTGCCATCGCCCACGATTCGAAATTGAACTACGAAATTCATCACAAGATCCGGCTGGTGGACATCTCTGAATACAGCATCCCCAACTACGACACCCTCCGGGGCTTCCTGTACGGGCTGTACGCCAGCAATTACGATATTACCCATGTGTTTATCGAGAGCCTGAACAAGCTGGTGCCCACCGTGGGCAACGAGGACGTGGAGCCCTTCCTGGATTGGCTGGAGGCCTTCTCCCGGCAGAGCGGCATCAAGTACACCATCTCCATCAGCGAGGACGCCGCCAAGGCCAGCGACGGCGTGAAGAAGTATTTCTGATTGCGGTAAACCCCATGCAACCGGGCGGGCGTGTGCCCGCCCGGTTTTTATTGATATCCAGGGAAAATCATATCACGACAGGGAGGTTTTGACACAGTATGAGCGGCAGACAATCGCCCATGCCCCAGGGGGAGCCCGGCGTGATCGTGCCCCGGGCGATCCACCTGGTACCCATCGACAACATCAACGGTTTTGATGTGCGCCCCGGCCTGTACGAGACCAACGGCGCCACCGCCATCCCCGGCGGAGTGAACTTCACGGTGTACTCCCACGGGGCCACCGGCGTGGAGCTGCTGCTGTTCCGCCGGGAAGAGGAGGAGCCCTTCGCGGTGCTCCCATTCCCCGAGCACTACCGCATCGGCAACGTGTACTCCATGATCGTGTTCAAGCTGAACATCGAGGAGTTTGAGTACGCTTACCGGGTGGACGGACCCTATGAGCCGGAAAAGGGCCTGATCTTCGACAAGACCCGTTACCTGCTGGACCCCTACGCCAAGGCGGTCACCGGCCAGAGCGCGTGGGGCAAGACCACTCCCTATGGCCAGCACTACAAGGCCAGGGTGGTGAAGGACGACTTCGACTGGGGCAGGATGGAGCAGCCCCTGATCCCCACCGAGGACCTCATCATCTACGAGCTCCACGTCCGGGGTTTCACCAAGGACCCCTCCTCCGGGGTGGCCCACCCGGGCACCTTTGCCGGACTGATGGAGAAGCTGGACTACCTCCAGGAGCTGGGGGTGAACGCCCTGGAGCTGATGCCCATCTTCGAGTTCGACGAGATGCTGGACTACCGGGAAGTGAACGGAGTCAAGCTGTACAACTACTGGGGGTACAACACCGTCAGCTTTTTCGCCCCCAACACCAGCTATACCGCCTCCACCGAGTACAACCGGGAGGGGAACGAGCTGAAGCGGCTGATCCGGGCCTGCAAGCAGCGGGGGATTGAGGTGTATCTGGACGTGGTGTTCAACCACACCGCCGAGGGCAACGAGATGGGCCCCTTCTTCTCCTTCAAGGGGTTCGACAACAACATTTACTACCTGCTCACCCCGGAGGGGTACTACTACAACTTCTCCGGCTGCGGCAACACGCTGAACTGCAACCACCCCATCGTCCACCAGATGATTATGGACTGCCTGCGCTACTGGGTCACCACCTACCGGGTGGACGGCTTCCGGTTCGATCTGGCCTCCATCCTGGGCCGGGACGAGCACGGCGCGCCCATGGTGTCCCCGCCATTGCTGCAGGCCATGGCGTTCGACCCCATCCTGGGGGACGTGAAGCTCATCGCCGAGGCGTGGGACGCGGGGGGGCTGTATCAGGTGGGCTCCTTCCCCGCCTGGAACCGCTGGGCGGAGTGGAACGGCCGCTACCGGGACGATATGCGCCGCTACCTCAAGGGGGACGGGGGGATGGCCCAGGCCGCCGCCCTTCGGCTCACCGGCTCCAAGGACATCTACGACTCCGCCGCCCGGCAAAACGCCTCGGTGAACTTCCTCACCTGCCACGACGGGTTTACCCTCCACGACCTGTACGCCTACAACTACAAGCACAACGAGGGCAACGGCTGGAACAACACCGACGGCGCCAACGACAACAACAGCTGGAACTGCGGCGCGGAGGGGGAGACCGACGACCCCGGGGTGAACGCCCTGCGGCAGCGGATGATGCGCAACGCCTTCGCCCTGCTGATGTGCTCCCGGGGCATTCCCATGTTCCTGGCGGGGGATGAGTTTGGCAATACCCAGTTTGGAAACAACAACGCCTACTGCCAGGACAACCTGACCTCCTGGCTGGACTGGTCCCTGCTGGAAAAGAACCAGGGCCTGTTCCGCTTTTTCCAATATATGATCCGCTTCCGCAAAAGCCGCCAGGTCCTGCGCAGGGACATGAGCGGCGGGGCCTGCGGCTTCCCGGATGTGAGCTTTCACGGCGCGGCCCCCTGGCAGGACCAGTTTGGGCCGCAGGACCGCTACGTGGGGGTCATGTTTGCCGGGGCGGAGCGCAACATCGGGCCGCAGATCGTCTATGTGGCCTCCAACGCCTACTGGGGCGAGCTGGACGCCGCCCTGCCCCAGCTGCCGGTGTCCATGCGCTGGGAGCAGGTGGTGGATACGTGGGAGGAGGAGCAGACCCCCCGCCCGGTGGAGGGCAGCTGTTTCACCATCCGGCCGCGCAGTGTGATGGTATTTGTGGCAAAATAAAAGGATTCCCGCCAGCTTGGCTGGCGGGAATCCTTTTATCAAAACAGTCCGCTGATAACGCCGTTTTCATCCACGTCAATTTTCTCCGCCGCCGGAACCTTCGGCAGTCCCGGCATGGTCATGATGTCCCCGGTGAGGGCCACGATGAAGCCGGCTCCGGCGCACACTTTCAGATTGCGCACCGTCACGTCGAATCCCTCCGGCGCGCCCAGCAGGGAGGGGTCGTCGGAGAAGGAATACTGGGTCTTGGCCACGCACACGGGCAGGTCCCCGAAGCCCTGGTCGAGGAGCTGCTTATACTGTTTCTGGGCATTGGGAGTGAGCACCGCCCGCCCGCCGTGGTACACCCGGCCCACAATGGCGTTGAGCTTGCCCTGGAGGGAGGTGTTGTCCTCGTAGGCGTAGGTAAATTCGTCCAGCCGGGGTCCGTCGCAAAGCCGCAGCACTTCTTCTGCCAGTTTGACGCCGCCTTCGCCGCCTTTGGCCCAGACCTCGCTGAGGGCCGCGCTGACCCCCAGCTCCCGGCACTTGTCCTCCACCAGCTTGAGCTCGGCGGGGGTGTCGGTGGGAAAGGCGTTGACGGCCACCACGCAGGGCAGGTGGTAGACGTTTTTGATGTTGTCCACGTGGCGCAGCAGATTGGGCAGGCCCTTTTCCAGGGCTTCCAAGTCCTCTCTGCTCAGATCGGCCTTGGCCGCGCCCCCGTGGTGCTTCAGCGCCCGGACGGTGGCCACGATCACCACCGCCGCCGGGTGGGTGTCCATGGCCCGGCACTTGATGTCCAGGAACTTTTCCGCCCCCAGATCGGCGCCGAAGCCCGCCTCGGTGACCACGTAGTCCGCCAGCTTGAGGGCGGTGTCGGTGGCGGACACGGAGTTGCAGCCGTGGGCGATGTTGGCGAAGGGCCCGCCGTGGACGAGGGCGGGGGTGTTCTCCAGGGTCTGGACCAGATTGGGCTTGATGGCGTCCTTCAGCAGCGCCGCCATAGCCCCCTGGGCCTTCAGGTCTGCAGCGGTGACCGGCCTGTCGTCATAGGTGTAGCCCACAATGATCCGGGAGAGGCGTTCCTTCAAGTCCTTCAGATCGGAGGCCAGGCACAGCACCGCCATGATCTCGCTGGCCACGGTGATGTCAAACCCGTCCTCCCGGGGCACGCCCTGCATCCGCCCCCCCAGGCCGTCCACGATATTCCGCAGCTGCCGGTCGTTCATGTCCACGCAGCGCTTCCAGGTGATTTTTTTCACGTCGATGCCCAGCTCGTTGCCCTGCTGAATGTGATTGTCCAGCATGGCCGCCAGCAGGTTGTTGGCCGCGCCGATGGCGTGGAAGTCCCCGGTGAAGTGGAGGTTGATGTCCTCCATGGGCACCACCTGGGCGTACCCGCCCCCGGCGGCCCCTCCCTTGACCCCAAACACCGGGCCCAGAGAGGGCTCCCGCAGGCACAGCAGCACGTTCTTGTCCAGCCTGGACAGGGCGTCGGCCAGTCCCACGCTGGTGGTGGTCTTGCCCTCCCCGGCGGGGGTGGGGTTGATGGCGGTGACCAGGATCAGCTTGCCCTTCCGGGGCTTCTCCCGCAGGGGGGCGATGTCGATCTTGGCCTTTACCCTGCCGTAGTGCTCCAGCAGGGCCTCATCGATGCCGGCTGCGGCCGCCACCTGGCTGATGGGGAGCATTTTGGCGCTTTGGGCGATCTCAATGTCAGTTTTCACGGCGATTCCTCCTTCAATTTTTGAGGGGCGCGCCCCTGGAAACAAAACCGGGCGCACCAAACCTCAGTCAGTGCGCCCAGACGGTCGGCAATCAGGCGCGTGACGCGCCGCTGTACTCCACGTGGTTCTCCACTTCCGCCAGTCATACAGCACATATAGTCTATCATGGCGCCTGTGCTCCCGTCAAGAGCTATACGCACAGTATAATCCGGGGCTGAGGAGCCCTGTTTGCGGGGGGAAGACCGTTGAAATACCGGGGTTTTCCGACGGCATCCCGGTTACCATAAAAGCGGATGTAAATCCTGATACGGAGAGTTATCCACAACTTCCACAGGGTTTTCAACAGCCTCGGCGCCTAGAGCGCCAACCGGCTTGCAGGAATCTTAATATTTATTCAAGCCGGGAAACCATAGTTTTATCACGGGCTAAAGCGTCAATTTAGTTGACATAATGAGAAATTACCCTTTGGAGATGTCCAAACTGGCCCTGGCGTTTAACTCCCAGCCGGCGGTGCGGCCCGCCAGATACTCATAATACCCCTGGCTGCCGATCATGGCGGCGTTGTCGCCGCACAGGGACAGGGGAGGGAGCCACAGCTTCGCCCCCGCTTGGGCGCAGGCGGCCTCCAGGTCGGCCCTGATCCGGCTGTTGGCGGCCACGCCCCCCGCCACGGCGATTTTGTGATAGCCCGTCAGGCTGTCGGCCTCCATCACCCGGGGCACCAGGGAGTCGGACACGGCGGCGGCGAAGGAGGCCGCCAGATCGTGGAGGTTGAGCGCCTCCCCTTTCTGGGAGGCGTTGTGGATGGCGTTGAGCACCGCCGTTTTGAGCCCGGAGAAGGACATATCCAGCGGATGGTCGGCCACGTGGGCCCGGGGGAACAGGAACGCCTTGTCATCCCCCCCCCGGGCCATTTTGTCCATGGGGCCGCCGCCGGGATAGCCCAGGCCAAGCACCCGGGCGGTTTTGTCGAAGCACTCCCCCGCCGCGTCGTCCCGGGTGGAGCCCAGCACCTCAAAATGGGTGTAGTCCTTCACGTCTACAATGGCGGTGGTGCCGCCGGACACGCACAGGCACAGAAAGGGGGGCTCCAGATCCGGGTGGGCGATGTAATTGGCGGCGATGTGCCCCCGGACATGGTGGACGGGGATCAGCGGCACCCCCAGGGCGAAGGCGGCGGACTTGGCGAAGGACACCCCCACCAGCAGCGCCCCGATCAGGCCGGGAGCGTAGGTGACGGCGACGGCGTCCACATCCTGTCTGGACAGCGCCGCCTGACGCAGCGCCTCGTCTGCCAGCCCGGATATGGCCTCCACGTGCTTGCGGGAGGCGATCTCCGGCACCACGCCGCCGTAGATGGCGTGCATATCCGCCGACGAGGCGATCACCGAGGACAGCACCGTCCGCCCATCCTTCACCACGGCGGCGGCGGTCTCGTCGCAGGAGGACTCAAAGGCCAGTATGTTCATCAAATCACACCTTCTGTTGGGTTAAATCAAGCTGATAAATGTGGCTTTTATACCGGATACCCATATACTCCCGGGTGGGGCCGCTGAGATACCGCCCGTTTTCCCCGTCCAGTCACATCCCCGTGGCGAAGCTATCGGCACCCGTCCGACAGGCAGTCTCCCGCCGTCTCAGAGGAGGACAGCTCCAGGATCATGCGGATGTGGGGGATGCCGTCCTCTAAAAATTCCTCGGAGACCTGCCGGAAGCCTGCCTTTTCGTACAGCCCCCGGGCGTAGGTCTGGGCCTCGATCTGAATGGCGTCCGCGTGGAACTGCTCCCGGGCGGTGCGGATGCCCGCTGCCAGCAGCCTTGTGCCCAGCCCGCGCCGACGCTGCACCGCGATGACCCGGCCGATGGATGCCTCCGGGAAGGCCGCCCCTGGCGGCAGCACCCGCAGGTATGCCTGGATGCCGTCTCCGTTCCGGAGAAAAACGTGGTATGCCTGGGGGTCCCTGCCGTCGATCTCCGGATAGGGGCACTGCTGCTCCACCACGAATACTGCGATTCGCAGCTCCATGATCCGGTACAGCTCCTCCAGGGTGAGCTGGTCGAAGCGTTTGACCAGCAGCTCTGGCTCCTCCGCCTCCTCCATCCACCTGGGCGCGGGCTTGACCGCCTCCCCCGGCTTCAGCGGGAGCTGGATGTACCGCTCCATATGGGCGGGGGAGAAGTACCCGGCGTATACGCCGCGGTGGAGGGCCTCCACCTTGCGGTCGTCCCGCTCCGGCCCGCGGTAGAGGCAGTGGAAGCGCACCCCGAACAGGGCGCACTGGTAGTCCAGCACCCGGAAGCCGTTGCGTTCATAGAAAGCGATGCGCCGCCGCCGCAGATCATTTTCCCCTGGGGCGGCGTCCGGGCCGGGAGCCTCCGCCTCGCCGAAGAGCTGGCCGTACCGCGCCGACAGCAGGGTCAGGATTCTGGCGCCCAGCCCGCCGCTGCGCTTTCCCCGGAGGACGCCAAGGTATTCCAGCAGTGCCCCTTTCCGGTCCTCCGGCAGCCACAGCATGGCGTAGCCCACGGCTTCTCCCCCGTCCGTTACGAGCAAGGGATCATACCGGCCCAGGTCCATGAGGCGCAGCATGGCGGACAGGGGCTTGAGCTCCGAGCGGGGGAAGTCGGCGGTCATCTCATTTTGATAGAGGGCGGCGAGTCCCTCCTGATTCAGTGCGTTCAGTTCCATGGTCAAACTCCAATGTCATGAGAATGGCGTCCTCGCGGGGCGCCTCGTAATAGTTTTTCCGCCGCCCCACGGCGGCGAAGCCGTGCTTCTCGTACAGGGCGGCGGCGGGGGCGTTGGAGGCGCGCACCTCCAGCATGAGGCAGGCCAGGTGCTCCCGGGCGAAGCCGGTGAGCGCCCACAGCAGGGCGTCCGCCACCCCCTGGCGCCGGTGCTCCGGGGCCACGGCGATGTTGTCCAGATTTCCCTCGTCCAGCACCGTTGACAGCACGGCATAGCCAAGAATCCCGCTGTCTGTTCCTTCCGCCGCCAGGACTGCCACGGCGGGGTTGTCCAGCGCCTCCCGGAACAGCGCCTCGCTCCAGGGGTCGGCGGGAAAACAGCGCTTTTCCAGCGCCGCCACAGCGGGCAGGTGGGCGGCGGTCATGGGGACGATACGGTAACACATGGGGTTGCGCCTCCAATCTGCGGGGGGGGCTTGCGTAGGGGCGGACATTGTCCGCCCGTGTTTACGGAAAGCGCTTGGTTTCCGGCAGGCGCACAATGTGCGCCCCTACAGGCGGGACGCAACCTCCAGCGCCACCCGGAGGTATTTCTCGTAGTCCGACGCGGGCACCGCCCCCATGGTGCGGGGGTCCCAGCCGTCCCCGTCCAGGCTGTCCTCGGCGTAGAGGAACTGGTAGACCGGCACGCCCCGGAACTGCCCTACCGCCATGGTGGAGGCGCACTCCATGTCCACGGCAAGACAGCCGTCCGCCTTGCGCTTCTCCATGTTGGCCCGGGTCTCCCGGTAGATGGCGTCGGTGGTCCATACCCGGCCCTTCACATAGGGCAGGTTCAGCTCGTCGAAGATTTCACCCAGCCGCGCCGCCGTGGGAATGTCCACATAGTCGCTCACCTGCAGATAGTGGTAGCTGACGCCCTCGTCCCGGTAGGCCTGGGTGGGCAGGATGAAGTGCCCCGCCGCCAACTCCGCGTCCAACACCCCGCAGGAGCCGTAAATCAAAACCTTTTTCGCGCCCAGGGCCAGCGCCTCCTCCAGCAGGCCCGCCGTGCCCGCGCCGCCGATGATGCTCTGGCAGACGGCCAGCTCCCGGCCATTGTGGCGCAGGGCGTAGACCGGGATATCCCTCCCGCCCCGGAGAGTGGCGGCTGCCCGGGTATTCCAGCCGCTTTGCAGGGCCTGGAGGGACTTTTCTTCAAAGGTGAGAACCACCGTCTCCGGGAAGCCCTCCACCGGGCGGATCATGTGGGAGGGCTTCAAAATCTCCTCCGAATCGGGATCAAAGGCATCAAATAAGCTCATGGGAAATTTCTCCTCTCCATGTAGGGGCGGATACCATCCGCCCGGAAAAAACGATATGCGTTTGGGGAAGGGCGGGCGGGTGATATGGCACGTCCATGTAGGGGCGGACATTGTCCGCCCGCGTTTGGCGGGAAACGTCCGGTTCCTGGCGGGCGCACGATGTGCGCCCCTACAGGCATACCGCGCCGCAGACCATCAGTGGCATTCCGCCCAGGTGCGGCCCGCCTTGGCGTCCGCCACCAGGGGCACCGACAGCGCCGCCACCCCCTCCATCTCCTCCTGCAAAAGGGCCTTCACCTTGTCCGCCTCGCGCTCCGGGCACTCCACGATCAGCTCGTCGTGGACCTGGAGGACCAGCCGGGCCTCCAATCCCTCCGCCCGGAGGCGGGCGTCCACCTTTATCATGGCCAGCTTGATGATGTCCGCCGCCGTGCCCTGGATGGGCATATTCAGCGCCACCCGCTCCCCGAACGAGCGGGTGTTGTAGTTGGAGCTTGAAAGCTCCGGCAGCCAGCGGCGGCGGCCATACATCGTGGACACATAGCCGTCCTCCCGGCCCTGCTCCACCACCCGGTCCATATAGGCGCGCACACCGGAGTAGTGCTCGAAATACTTTTCCATATACTCTTTGGCCTGGGCCATGGTGACGTGGATGTCCTCCGACAGGGAATAGGCGGAGATGCCGTACACGATGCCGAAGTTCACCGCCTTGGCCGCCCGGCGCAGCTCGGGGGGAACCTGATCCTGGGGGAGCCCGAATACCTGGGAGGCGGTGACGGTGTGAATGTCCACCCCGCTGTTGAAGCCGCCGATCATGGCCCCGTCCCCGGACATATGGGCCAGCAGGCGCAGCTCAATCTGGGAGTAGTCCGCGTCCACCAGCACGCTGCCCGCGGGGGCTACGAACATCTTGCGCATCTCCGCCCCCAGGGGGGTGCGCACGGGGATGTTCTGCAGATTGGGCTCGGTGGAGCTGAGCCGCCCCGTGGCGGTGACGGTGTTCTGGAAGCTGGTGTGAATGCGCCCGTCGCCGGCGACCACCTTGCCCAGCCCCTCCACGTAAGTGGAGTTGAGCTTGGTGAGCTGCCGGTAGTCCAGCACCTTGCCCACGATCTCGTGGCGGGGGCGGAGCTTTTCCAGCACCTCGGCGTTGGTGGACCAGCCCGTCTTGGTCTTTTTCACCGGAGGCAGTTCCAACACCTCGAAGAGGATATGCCCCAGCTGCTTGGGGGAGAGGATGTTGAACTTTTCCCCGGCCAGGGCGTAGATCTCCTGGGTGAGCACGTCGATGCCCGTCTGGAGCTGTCTGCCGAAGTCCGCCAGCGCCCCCGCGTCCACCAGCACCCCGGCCTGCTCCATCCGGGCCAGCACCGGGCACAGGGGCAGTTCGATGCCCTCCAGCACCGGCAGCAGGCCCAGCTCCTCCAGCCTGGGCTTGAACAGGCTGTAGAACGCGTCGACCCAGGCGGCGTCCTCGTACCAGACAGTCTGGGCTTTGAGTTCGTCGGACAGGAGGGAGAAGGGCTCCTCCTGCTTACGGGCTGCGTTCTGCTTCATTTCCTTTTTAAAGTAGGACGAGGCCAGCTTCCGGATCTCGTAGCTCCCCGCCGTGGGGTCCAGCAGGTAGGCGGCCAGCTCCGTGTCGAACACGAAGCCGCCGGGTTCAACCCCCTGGTCCAGCAGGGTGCGGCACAGCTCCTTCACGCCGTGGGCCGCTTTTTTTACGGCGGGGCTGAACAGGTACGAGAGCAGGGCGTGGTAGTCCCCCTCGTAGCGGTCCCGGCGGATGTCGTAGTGGTACACATGATCCCCGCCGTCCTCCGGCAGCACCACCGAAATCCCATCCAGCCCCGGCAGGGGGTGGACGGTGACATGGCCCGCCGCCTCCCATCCGGCCTGGGCCGCCTCAAACTCCTGAACGGTGCGCAGGTCCACCATGTCCACCCGGACTTCTGCCGGTTCCTCCTCAGGGATGGAGACCGCGGGGCCGGGGGTGAGCTTCAGCTTGTCGATCAGCTTGTTGAACTCCAGGCTGAGCAGTTTTTCGTATAAAGCGGGGCCGTCATAGGGCCTGCGCGCCGTGTCCGCGGGGTCGAAGCCCATGGGAGCGTCGCAGCGGATGACGGCCAGATCATAGCTCATCCGGGCGTCCGCCTCCCCCTCGGCCAGCTTTTTGACGACGGCGGGCTTGGCCTCGATATCGGGCAGCTTTTCGTAGATGGCGTCTACCGTCCGATACTGCCGGATGAGGGCCAGGGCGGTCTTTTCCCCCACCCCTTTGACGCCGGGGTAGTTGTCGGAAGAATCCCCCATCAGCGCCTTCAAGTCGATCATGTGGACGGGCTCAAAGCCGTACTCCGCCTGGAATTCCTCCGGGGTGACGTTTCGGGTGGCGGTCTGGCCCATGCGGGTGGACACCAGCTTGACGGTGGTGTGCGCGTCAATCAGCTGGAGGGAATCCTTGTCCCCGGTGACGATGACGGTGTCCCCCCCCTGGGCGGCGTTCACCCGGGCCATGGTGCCCAGCAGGTCGTCCGCCTCCCAGCCCTCCAGCTCGTACCGGCGGATGTTCATGGCGTCCAGAACCTCTTTGAGCACCGGCATCTGAACAGCCAGCTCCTCCGGCATTCCCTTGCGCTGGGCCTTATACCCCTCGAAGGCCTTGTGGCGGAAGGTGGGGGCTCGCAGGTCGAAGGCCACCGCCAGCCCCTCGGGCTGTTCCTCGTCCAGCAGCTTGAGCAGGATGTTGAGAAAGCCGAAGATGGCGTTGGTGGGCAGGCCCTCCCGGGTGGACAGCCCTTGGCTGACGCCGTAAAAGGCCCGGTTGACGATGGAATTGCCGTCGATGACCATGAGCTTCATAGGGGACACCTCTCAATTTGAATAATGTAGTATACCACTTGGAAGGAAATTGCGCAAGGGAACCCCCGGAAAAAGAAAATGCCAACACCACAAGGATGTTGGCATTTCCCGCCGCGGGTTCGGGGTGCTGCCGCCCCGAAAAGCGCGATTTCATTCAGCTTCTTCAGGATATCAGGCTTTGGGGGAAAAGTCAAGGGCTTTTTTACCGCAGCGGCCCGGTCAATTGAATTCATCCTATTCTTTTTACCATTCGAAACCGCGTGCCCTCGCCGCTCGTCACGGAATATCCCAACCGTTCGTACAGCCTGAACGCCGAGCGGTTTGACTTCTCGACATGAAAAGCAATGGTGGGAATGCCTGTTTTCACCGCAAACCTTTCGGCGGCTTTGATAAGTTCTGTTCCGATTCCGTGGCTTCGATATTTTGCGGAAACAGATAAATCGTCCAAATAGATAAAATTTTCCTGTTCGCGGTGCACTTCTATGGAGAGATACGCGGCAGCGGTGCCGTCTATCTCCGCGATGCAGATCCAATCCTCACGGCCGTCAAAAAACTTGTCAAGATACCCATCTTCATACCCGTCAACATCCTGTCTGGAATAGATGGTTTGAAGCATCTCAATGAACAATGCCCTGATGACGGGCTCATCGTTCTTGGCCGCTTTTCTGATTTTCCACTCCACGGATGATTTTCCCTTCCAAAACTTGATTCTTACCACGGCCCGAAACTTGATTACAGATGTTTCAGCGATTGTTCCATATTCTCTCTGTTCGCGTCAATCATCTGGGCGTATACCGTATGCAGATGCTCCCGCGATTTTGGCGTATCGCCGCCCCCGGTGGCGGGGGGTGAAAATGGCGAAACCCGCCCCACCCTTCCAACCCGCATGGCTTTCCGGCAATTTCCCCATCTGAGCGCAAATCCACACAGGTTCAGCGCAGTCCCGCTCCGGCTCCGCCCGATTTTCCCAGAGGGTCCCGTCAGAGGCTGAGCCAGCTTTGCAGCCCGGGGAGGTCCTCCGCGATATGTACGCAGGGGAAGCGCTCAAAGGCGGGGGCTTTTGTGGTGCCGTTGAGCACCGCGCAGAAGTCGCAGCCCCCCGCCTGGGCGGTGGCGGCGTCGATCACGGTGTCGCCGCAGAACAGCACCTGCTCCGGGCGCAGCCCCAGCTTTTCCAGGGCCAGGCTGAGGCCCTCCGGATGGGGCTTGGAGCGGCGCACTTCATCCCCGCCGACCACCAGGTCCAGCAGGTCCAGCCGGCCCTGGTGGGCAAAAATACGGCGGATGGTGTCCCCCGGCTTGGTGGACACGATGGCGGTGCGCGCGCCCCCGTCCCTTAACGCCCGCAGGAGCTCCACCGCGCCGGGAAAGAGGGTGGTGCCCTCGATCATCAGCGCCCGGCCCGGCCCGTCGGCCTTCACGCCCACCGTATGCTGGAAGGTGTGGAAAAAAGCCGCCTGCCGTTCCGGATCATAATCGCCGGTGATGAGGGAATAGCCGTCGGCCAGGGTGAGGCCGATGGTGTGCCGCACCTGGTCCAGCGTAGGCGGGTCCAGCCCCAGGGCGGCGAAACCCAGGCGGTAGCCCTCGGCGATGGCGGGGGTGGAGTCCCCCAGGGTGTAGTCAAAGTCGAAAAATACCCCTTGATATTTCATTGATATTGACCTCGGCTTTTTTAGAATAGGCCCGATCCCGGGCCGCTCAAGGTATCATATCACAGAGAGGGGCAGTTTTCAACATTCAAAACATTTAACTTTCGGCCTGCTCCAGAAGGTTGGCCGCGCCGTAGCGCAGGCAGCGGTAGAGCCGCTGGCGCCCCCGCTTCAGCGTGCGGGACACGGTGGACTTGTTCACCCCGCACTGCCGGGCGATGGCCTCCATGCTCATGTTCCGTCCGTAGTAGAGGATCATGTACTCCCGCTGGCGTTCGGTCACATCCTGGCGCAGGGCGTGGGCCAGATTGCGCTTGAGCCGGTTGATCTGCTCCTTGTTATCCTCCGCCATCAGGCCGGCGTATACGGCCAGATCCACCATGCCGAAGGTGTTGTCGTATGAAATGGTGCGCATGGATCAAATCCTCCTCCCAGGCCCTGCGGGCGCGCCCCCAGCCCGCCGGGGGCCGCGTTTTTCGTAATAACGGTTCAGGTGCCGGGCCACCGCCCGCACGTCCCGGTACATGGAGCGGAGGGGGCGGATGCGCCCGTCCAGCTGGAACCGGCGGGTCTCGTCCGCCGCCTCCCGGCGCGCCTGCTCCAGCTCCCCGATGCGGCGGCGCAGCGCGGCCGCGGTCTGTTCATATTCCAGTGATAGCTCGTACAAAGTCATTGGTGCTCCTTCTCTGCATACAGCGTTAACATAGTCTTTTCCCGGCCGGGGGCCGCCCTGATCCCACCCGGCGCAGGCGGGGGGCGAAATAACCCCTGGCATAGCGGCCAAGGCAGTCCTCGCAGACCGCGCCGCCCTCCAGCGCAAAATAGGGGTCGCCGGGATAGAGCTCCCCCCGGCACAGGCTGCACCGCGTTTCCCGCGGGGCCGGGGGAGGGCAGGTTCCGGTCCCTGCCCATCCGTCCATCTTTTTGAAATCTTTTTGAAAAATAGTTGACAAGCCTGCCTCCTGCTGTTATAATAACCATCGTTCTGAACGCGGAAGCTGCTGTGCTGGTGTAGCTCAGCTGGTAGAGCAGCTGATTTGTAATCAGCAGGTCGGGGGTTCGAATCCGTCCACCAGCTCCA
>CAJUOT010000065.1 GCA_910588135.1 uncultured Oscillospiraceae bacterium
GGCCATATAGCCCACGTCCTCCAAAAAGGCCAGCAACAGGAACAGCACCAGCATCTGAGGCACGAAGCCCAGCACCGCCCCCACACCGCCTATGATGCCGTCCAGCACCAGGGATTTCACCACACTATTACAGTGGAGCGCGTCCAGCACGCCCTCCACGATCACTGGCAGGCCGGGAACCCACGTACCGTAGGCTCGTGGGTCTGGCTTTTCCACGGTGAGCGCCGCGCGGTAGGCCTCCTCAGTGGCCGGCAGGGTGATCACCTCACTGTTGTCCGCGTCGTAAAGATAGGCCTCAGCTTCCCCCGCATCATAGGCGGCAATGATCGCCTCAGCCTCCGCAAACTCACCGGACGCTTCATCCCAGCCCTCCTGGTTGGCGGTGAAGGGCATAAACCAGCCTTCTCCGAACAGGCCATCGGTGGCCCAGTCGGTGAGCCGGGCCCCCACGGACACAGGCCAAGGCCCCATGGCAATGGCATAGATCAGGAACATCACCGCCACGAAGATGGGCAGGGCCAGCACCCGGCTGGTCACTACCTGATCAATCCTGTCCGATACGGTGGCGGCGTGCCTGGGCGCCTTTTTCTCCACTGCTTTGGCCACTACCCCGCCGATATAGTCGTACCGTTGGTTGGTGATAATAGACTCCGCATCGTCGTCCAACTCCCGCTCACAGTCGGAAATATGTTCCTCCAGGTGGGTTCGGAGTTCGCCGTCAATCCCCAGCTCGTCCAGCACCTTCTCATCCCGCTCAAACACCTTGATGGAATACCATCGCAGGTGTTGAATATCTACCCGGTCCTGAATGGACTCCTCAATGTGGGCCAAAGCATGTTCCACGCTGCCAGTGAACATATGAGGAATGGCCCCCGCCTTGTGGGCTTTGGCAAGCTCTCCGGCCCGTTCCGCCGCATCCAGGCCACCCTCGTTTTTCAACGCGGACATCTCCACCACTTCACAGCCCAAGGCCCTTCCCAGCCGCTCCAAATCAATCTTGTCCCCGTTTTTTCGCACCAGATCAATCATGTTCACCGCTACCACAACCGGCAAACCCAATTCGATGAGCTGAGTGGTGAGATACAGGTTGCGCTCAATGTTGGTGCCGTCCACGATGTTCAGGATGGCGTCTGGCTGTTCCTTTACCAGGTAATTCCGGGCCACAACCTCCTCCAACGTATAGGGGGATAGGGAATAGATGCCAGGTAAGTCCTGAATAATCACATCTTTTCGGCCTTTCAGCTGGCCCTCCTTTTTCTCCACTGTGACACCCGGCCAGTTTCCCACATATTGATTGGAGCCCGTAAGCGCGTTAAACAGAGTTGTTTTACCGCAGTTTGGATTACCTGCTAAGGCAATTTTAACCTCCATTCTGTTCCTCTCCTTTCTTTAGTTAGTATAGGCTAACTCTCGGACACAAAAAACCGATGCCGACGTTGTGCCGCAATACATTCCCCTTATGGGTTTACCGACCTGAACTACGGCTCCACTTCAATCATCTCAGCGTCCTCTTTCCGCAGAGACAGCTCATATCCACGTACCGTAAGCTCTATGGGGTCGCCCAAAGGGGCCACTTTGCGCACATAAATCTCTACGCCTTTCGTGATACCCATATCCATAATTCGGCGTTTTACCGGCCCCTCTCCATAGAGGCGGCGAACTACCGCCGTTTTCCCCACTTTTATATCTTTCAGCGTTTTCATGGTTTCCTCCTCCTTCGCTGCTCTCCAAGAGTTCCACTTCAGTTAGTATGCACTAACTTCTTTCAGCATACGTAGTTTACCATAGCTAACTAAGCTTGTCAAGCAAAAATTTCCCGTTTTTTCCGCCTTAATCCGCGCGCAAAAAGCCGCCGGGAAATCTCCCGGCGGCTTGGTCCTTTTTAATCTACATCTGCTGTCAGGTACTCAAACCCGGCGCACACCAGCTTGCCGCTGTCCAGCCGGAATTCCACCCGCAGCGTCCCTACATAGCACACGTCCGCATGGTCCAGCGCGGCGCCGAAGCGGCCGTACAGCCTGCCGTTTTCCACCTGAAAACGGTAATAGTCCTCAAAGCTTACGCTGTCATTGTAGGTGTAGTCGATGTCCGGCTTCTCAATTTCCGCCTCCAGCCCGGGGGCGCTGACATAGAACCGCTCCTCGTCGGCATGGGAGGTCACCTGGCTGAGAACCATATCCACCGCGCTGGAGCAGTCGTACTCCTCCAGCGTTTCGGCGTCGAACACGTGGAGCTCCTCCCAGAGACACCCGGTGCCGTGGGCTGTCTGCAGCGAAAACACAATCTCCATTTTACCGTCCCCATTCAGGTCGATGAGCTTCCCTTCTACGGTGTCGTCCGGGAAAAACTGCTCCCAGGATGCGCTGAACCACTTCGTCCGCCCCTGGTAGGTGAGCAGCAAGTCGCAGGGCTCCCCGCCGCTGGCGGATACCTCGCCGGGGTTGGACACCACTGGCGTCTCGTCATAGTACTGCGCTTCCATCGCCTCCTGGAACGCCCGCAGGTTGTCCACTAACGGTGCGGATTTCCGGGTAAACACAGGCTCCCAGATATCCAGCCACCACAGGCTGTCGTACAGGCGGCCCTCCTCTTTAAAGGTGTCCAGCAGGTCGGCGTCGGTGTTGAGGAGCTGGACGCTGTGCCACAGCAGCTCGTTGATCTCATTCATGAAGTCAGCGATGGCGTTGGGGTTAAAGCTTCCGTCATAGGGGCCGCCAAACACCAAGGGGGACGCGATGTTGATGCTGAACTCCAGACTGTTCTCCCGCACCACGGTCTCCCGGCCATTCTCCAGGGTGAACAGCTGATAGTTGTAATCGCACCAGCCCTGGGCCATGTATGGGTGGTAGCGCAGAAGGTAGTCCCCGCCGTCGTCATGGTACAGGAACAGGGCGTTGTAGCCCGCATGGGAAGAATAACCCTCCTCCACGTGGAGCAGCTTGCCCTTCTCCCAGATTTCCAGCCGCCGTCCCCCTTCAATGTCGGTGACCCGGATGGTCTCGGGCACGCCGTTGCGGTTCAGGTCGGGGGTCAAGCCGCTGGGGTCCACTACCTGAGCCCCCGCCAGGGTGTGCTCCACCATTTGATAAAAGAAATCTCTCTGCTCCTGGGTCTCGCCGTCCGGCTCACCGCCGCCACCGCCACCGGGTATCATGGCGGCAAGGCTCCGCCCGCCCGCCCTGTCCAGGGCAAAAATATAGTATGTGCTGTCGGGGGTCGTATTGCAGAACCAGCCTGCCGCCGTCACATACATCCCGCCCGCCAGTATGAATTTCGCCTTTTCCGGCTCGGGGGTGTGGTATTCGTAGTTGATCCGCCAGATCTCCAGATCCATGCCCAGCACGGTGTTCGTCCACGGACCCTCCAGCTTCTCCACCCTCCAGTCGTCGAATTCCGGCCAGCCCCCGGCGGGCCGATCGCCGTCCTTTTCCCACTCCGCCAGGGATTGCAGATACTGTTCATACGCCCCCAGCACGTCCCGGCCGATGACGTCCAGCACCTCCACTGGCACGCCGGATACATCCTCCGGGAAATGGGTCAGCAGCTCCGGGATATCCGGCTGGGGAGAATGGCTGTTGTAGTACTCCTCCGCCCCGATCAGCAACTCGGCCAGAGCCCGGGCCATGCCCACCATCTCCTGGTCGGTGAGCTCGAGGGCTTGATCCCCTTTTATGGAGGTGAATTCTTGCTCATAAACCATATCGACAGTCTGATTCACAGTGAAGAAGATGCCGAAGCCATTCACGGTACCATCCTCAATGCGCCCGTCATCCACATTCAGATGCACGTACAGGAACTCCCGCTCACAGTATGCACCGCCCTCTGCCGCCTTTCCTGCCAGCTTGGGGCAGAAATACCCCAGATCCCCAGCCAGATAGAGCGAACCGCCGTCGGTGCCCCGCGACCACTCCATATGGGCGCCATCCAGCCCTTCGATCAGGACGTTTCTATCCCCATTTATCGCGTAAATTGGGGTAAAGTTATTTTCCTTGTCTCCTATTTCTGTGGGCTCAGCCTGCCCAAAAGCGCACACGCAGGCCAGCGCCGTCACCAGCACCACGGCCACTGCTGCCCACAGCCAGCGCTTGGGGGTCTGGGCGATGCGGCTGACACGTTCCCGGAGGCTCTTTTTATCCCCTGTCATGGTCGTGGCGCAATGGAATAAATCTTCCGGGCCGGGTTTGGCCGTGACCAGTGACAACAGAGTATTGCCATAGGCGGCCCGCTCCCCGTCGCCCAGTTGTTTCAGCGCCCCCTCGTCACAGGCCAGCTCGCCATCCCTGCGGCTGAGAATCACAGCCAGCCACACCAGAGGGTTCCACCAGTGGACGGCCAGCGCCGCGCACCGCAGGAGGCTCCAGATATGGTCGCCATGCCGGAAATGGGTCGCCTCATGGGCCAGCACGTGGCGAAGCATGGCCGAACTGGCCGCCGCCTCGGGAGTGACGTAAACTGCGGACCGGACCAGTCCGAACAGGCAGGGCGAGGGCAGACCCGCCGCCGTGTACACCCGCAGGGGGCAGCCCGTCCCCTCCAAGAGGACCCGCGCCCGGCGAAGCCGCCGCCAAAAGCCAAAATTCGACAGAAGCAGCGCCAGGGCCGTCGTCCCGGAGCCCGCCAGCCATACCCACCCCAGCCATGCGGGGGCTCTGGTCAGATCGGGGGCGGCTGGGGCTTTCGGCGCGTCGGGCACGTCAGGGAAGCTGGGCAGGGTGGGCACGGTTCCAGGCGTCATATCCACCACCGGTAGGCCGACGGCCTCACCTGCCGGGGCGGTGGGGATGAACGGCGCCTCCGGCGCCTGGATGACCTGGCCCGGCCCCTTCCCGGCGAACACCAGCGTCCCCGCAAGCGGGGACGTGAACAGCTGCACCGGCACCAACAGGCGCAGCAGCACTACCGCCCACAGGGCGTAGCGCAGACCGGCGCTCACCCGCTTTCCCAGCACCGCCCGCAGGGCCAGCACCACCAGGATCAGAAACGTTGCGGTAAATACCCACTCCAACAGCATTATGTCCATCTAGTCCGCCTCCTCTATTTGATCCAGGATAGCCCTCAACTCAGCCACCTCATTCGGGCTGAGTTCCTGCCGCTTAGCCATGGCGCTCATCATCATCCCCACGCTGCCTTGATAGACCCGGTCCAGGAAGCTGTGAGTCTCCGCAATGACTGCCTGTTCCCGCTCCACCGCCGGGGCGTACAGCTTACCCCGTGTCCCTTGTTCTACATCCACCAAACCTTTTTCTTCCATGCGGCGCAGGGTGGTGATGGTCGTGCTCTTAGCCCAGCCCACCCGGCCACTCAGGTCGGCCACCAGCTGCATTACCGTGCGCGGGCTGTCCTCCCACAGACAGTCCAATACGCTCCACTCGCTGGCTGTGAGCCTGACCCCTCCCTCATCTTTTAAGGCTTTCATTGGCTTCTCCTCCAATTGGTTTACTTTGTAGTCCAATCATAACACGAAAGGTTTACAATGTCAACCAAAAAGAAGTTACAGTGTGGTAACAGGAAATGCCCCCGCCAGCACCTGCCGGCGGGGGCAAAAATCTCTTATTAGCAAGGAATCATCTCATGGAATAAACTGCTCAAAAATCGGACTCACTCCATCCTGGGCCAGCTCCTCCATCACCGCCCGGTCCCGGACGGTCCAGCCCACCTCATGGACGCCGTACAACGCCCGCATAAGCCGCAGGCTGGGCTCCTTCCGATCCTGCCATTTATACGCGATAAAATCAGGGCGGGTAAAGGCCGTGGTGAGCAGGTGCGTCAGTACGAAACGGGCGGGCATGGCCAAATTACCCACCTCGCTGTCTCGCATGAAATTCTGGCTCAGCTGTCCCCGGAGGACGTAGGGATACTTCTTTTTCAGGCGGAGCAGTACCGCCGGGTGGAACGATTCGATACAGTAAATCCCGTTCCACCCCTCCAGAGCCGCCATCACCCGGTCAGTCAGGATGTTAGCGTTGTCCCGCTCTACCTTCAGTTCAATAATCAAAGGCGCTTTGCCCTCAAATAGCTCCAGAACTTCTCGAAACATGGGAATTGTCTCCCCCGTTCCCATCAGAGGGCAGTCTGGCAAGTCAGCTGCGGTGAGGTCCTCAATCAGCACCTGCTTTCCGCACACCCGGGTGAGATTGCTGTCATGGACCACTGCCAGTTCTCCGTCCGCCATCAAATGGACATCCAGTTCTGCGCCAAAGCCGCGCTCAACCGCCCGGCGAAACGCTGTCATGGAGTTCTCTGGAACGCCCAGGGCCAAGTCATGAAGTCCGCGGTGGGCATACCTCGCCCCTTCCAGCTTATCCCAGCCCGGTTGATTCCGGCGTGGCTTGAGCAGCAATCCCCAGGCGCCTAAAGCACCTATGCAACCCAATCCAGCCTTGGCAATTAATTTCATAGCAGCATCTTCCCTTCTGTGAAGCGTATCCCCTTTAGTCCTCCATATCCCCAAAAGCGTCCAGACCAGTTTTGATCTCCGCTTTGCTGTCACCGTGGCGGACAAACAGCATCGTGACAAAGCTCATGGCCACAAAAAATGCGGCGTAGGGGAACAGAATCTGATAGCTGATGTGCTTCATCAGCGTGCCCGCCAGCACCGGGGTGATGACCTGGGCGGTCATGGACGCGGTGTAGTAGTAGCCGGTGAACTTGCCCACGTCGGAGCCCCTGCACATCTCTACCACCATGGGCAGGGAGTTGACGTTGATGGCCGCCCAGGCCAGGCCCACCAGAGCAAAGGCCGCATACATCAGCGGGGTGATTTCAGAGGAATGTGAGGTCATCAGATAACCCGCCAGGAAGCAGGCCGCCAGTAGAACGACTCCCGCCTGGATGGTCTTTTTCCGCCCTACTCTGGAGGCCAGAATGCCGATTGGAATATAGGACACAATGGCCCCCACCGTGGCCACCATCAGGCAGGTGTTGGTCCCGCCGATGCCCTCCCCCATTACCTGAGAAACATAGGTGGAAAACCAAGTGGTGACGCCGTTATACCCCGCATACCACAGGGCGATGGAGGCCAGCAGGAAAATGAGGCTCTTCTTGACCGGAACCGGCAGCACCTCACCGCCACTGCCGTCATCCTCTGCCAGATTCCACTCCGGATGCTTCTGCTCCAAAGACCGGTTTTCCTCTACCAGCCTGGGCTCCCGGATGGTAAGCAGCAGAACCGCCACCGCCAGCACCATGATGAGAGACACAATGACAAACAAGGGCTGATAATCTACGTGAACCATCCCCCGCGTCTTGGCTGCGGGATAGAGCAGTACGCTGATCCCCAGATAGAGCACACCGCCCACCGCCCCCATCAGGTTGATGATGGCGTTGGCCTTGGAGCGCAAGGGCTTCGGGGTCACGTCGGGCATCAGCGCCACAGCGGGGGAACGGTAGGTGCCCATGGCGACAAGCAGCAGCCCCAGCACAATGACGAAGGAAACCAGCTTGAAAGGGGCTGCCTGCTGGAAATAGCTGTTATCCAGCATGGGCAGCAGATTCATCAGGACCACTGCCCCGGCGGTGCCCGCCAGGATAAATGGGGTGCGTCGGCCCAGTCTGCCCGGTTTGCATTTGTCGGACAGACCGCCGAACAGCGGAAGCAAAAACAAAGCCAGAATATTATCTGCCGCCATGATGGCACCAGTGAGGGACTCATCCATCTGAAAGGTGTTCTTCAGGATAAGTGGAATCAGATTGTCATACATCTGCCAGAAAGAGCAGATGGACAAAAAGGCCAAGCCCACCAGGATGGTACGTCTGTTGTTCAGCTTCAGCTCATTCATAGGTTTCTCTCCTCTTCTCTCTTATGAGTACGCCGCAATAGGCTGAATTCCAAATTAAATTGTTCCTGTTCTATTTCTCAGCCCGCCGGAACTTAGTGCTTTTTTCGTATAAGAGCCGGATGTTGACGTGTTCAGCCTTTATCTCCCTCTCTGCTCCGAGCTCATGGATTGCCGTTCTTTTCCCACGCCCAGTGGAGGGCGGCAATATCGTCGAACACCCAGGTAGGTTTCACCTTGCTGGTATCCAAATCGGCCAGCGTCCCCTCACCGGACAGGACAAAGGCAGTGTCAATGCCGGCATTTACGCCGCAGGCAATATCAGTATACAACCGGTCCCCAACCATCACCGCCTGACTGGGGGCATACCCCGTCCGCTCCAGCGCCAGCAGGGCCATGGCGGGCTGGGGCTTTCCGACAACCCGGGGCCTGCGCCCTGTGGCGCGAAAGAGCATCTCGCACACACTGCCGCAGTCTGGAACGGAGCCGTACCAAGTGGGACACACCCAATCCGGATTGGCGGCGATGAAGTCCACGCCCCGGTTCAACAGGATACAGGCGTCCTCCAGCTTCTGAAACGTCAGTTCCGTATCAAAGCCGATGAGCAGACAGTCCACATCCTCCTCTAATTGGCTGGTCACCGGAACGCCTGCTCCTGCCAGCTGATTGCGGAAGGTCTGGGTGCCAAAGGCATAGCATTTGCGGTAGCAGCAGTCCGCAAGATCAGCGGTGAGGGCATCCACTGAGGTGAGAAAGTCGTCTTTTTCCGCTTCAATCCCCATACCCGCGAGTTTTCTGATATAGGCGTCCACTGATCTGGAGGAGTTGTTGGTGAGAAACAGATACCGTCCGCCTCCTGTCCGGACTGCGTCCAGAAACGGGATCGCGCCTGGAAATAACTCGTGATCCAGATAGATGGTTCCATCCATGTCCAATAAAAACAGTTTCTTCTCCGCCAACTCTGCCATATCTGTCCGCCCTTCTCTTTGTTTTGGTCTCCGCCACACAGAGCATAGCTTCAGTTTCTACAGATGAAATTTATTTTAACACACTTTCCAGCCATTGTCCACGAGATTTGTAAAATTTGCCTGGAACTTCGATCCGCTTCCTGCCCATTCCTATTGCTTTTGCTATGCTTAATGGTAAATGTCTTGGTTGAGCCCTCTGCTTCGCCACCGCGAAGCAGTGCATAGTTCTGTTCGGCTGTCTAAAAATCTTGGAAAAAAATTCCCCTCCAGACAGGCTGGAGGGGGTGAGCCGTTCTATTTCATTCGGAGCAGCCGCTCAATGCGCTTGTAGAGGAAAAATGTGATGACGGAGTCCGCTACCCCCTTCAGCAGATTAAAGGGAGCTACAGCAAACAGCACCAAGGTATTTACGCTGGTAATGGCGGGATTGATCGCTGTACCCATACCGATAATGACTTCCAGCGGCTGTCCAAACAGAACAGAAAACGTCGGGATCAGGTAGATGGCGTTGAACAGGCTGCCCACCACCGTAATGCACGCAGTACCCACCGCCATGCCGATGACAGCGCCCCTTTTGGTTTTATTCGCGAAGTACACCACCGAGGCGGGCAGAATTAGGGCACAGCCTACCACGAAGTTGGCCAGATCGCCCACGAAGGCGGTAGAGGTGCCCTTGAGAAACAGCTTCAGCACCACCTTCAAGAACTCGCATACCACCCCGGCAACCGGCCCCAGGGAGAAGGAGCAGATGAGAACCGGAATCTCACTGAAGTCGATCTCGTAAAAACTGGGAGCAAAAGGCAGGGGAAACTCTAGGTACATGAGGACAGCGGCGATGGCGGAAAAAATGCCCACGTAGGCCGCCCGGCGCGCGGGGGACTGTTTCTCCGGCTTGAGCCACAGCTTTTCCAGCGCCAGGGCCACCACAAAGATGCCTGCAAACACCAGCAGGCACACCAGCAGGAATGTCACGTTGTCCTGCACCGCCGCCCAAAGCTTTGAGAGATTTTCCAGCATAAAAAAGCCTCCTAAAATAGTCTGAAACGCCTGAAAGCATTGTCTTCCAGGCGCGACACTACCTCAAGAGGGGTCACGCGTCTTCTTCCATCCGGACTTTGACCGTTGGTCCCGGAGTTTCACCGGGTCAACCGCTTTCGCGGGTCGCGGACTATACCGCCAGTGGGGAATTCCACCCCGCCCTGAAGACAAGTATTCAATTGTTTCGCTACACATTATATGCCAGTGTTTCTAAAAATGCAAGCCTATTTTTGACGGTGTATGACAAATATTTTCTGAACAAATGTTTTCAATTGCCTTGACTGCGCCCCCATTGTATAGTACAATTGTATCAATCTTTTTGAAGGGAGGCCACCGTGTGGCTTACGAAGAGTCTAAAACCTGCTGTTTTACTGGCCACCGGCCGGATAAACTGCCTTGGGGGCTGGACGAAAGCGATCCCCGCTGTGCCAAGCTGAAAGCCGCCCTTGCCCGGGAGCTGGACGGGCTCTACCGCCAAGGCCTGCGCCATTTTATCTCTGGAATGGCCCTGGGCTGCGACCTTTATTTTGCCGAGGCGGCGTTGGCGCTGCGGGAGTGCTGCCCTGGGCTAACAGTAGAGGGAGCGGTCCCCTGCCCCACCCAGGCTCAAAAATGGCCGGAGCCCCTGCGCCGCCGCTGGCAGGACATTTTAAACCGCTGCGACCTGGAGACGGTAGTGCAACAGCACTACGACCGGTTTTGTATGCACCGCAGGGACCGGTACATGGTTGACCGGGCCGCCATTGTGCTGGCGGTGTTTGATGGCACACCGGGGGGCACTCAATACACCTTGAATTACGCCATGGACAAAAGGCGTGACATCCTCCTCCTGGACCCAGCCCGCCCGGAAGCAGGCGCCGTCCGCTTCACCATATGAAACGCCCCGCCGGCTGGCGGGGCGTTTCCTCACATTTTCAGCGAGCCGTTAAAATTTTCCACGGCCTCGCCTACGGCCTTGATGGCCCTGCCCGCCGCCCTCTGGGCGGAGTGTTTCTTCTTTTTGGGCAGCATCATCATGCCAATGGCGGCGCCTGCCGCCATGGTAGCCCCGGCAATGGGCAGTACAGCTTTCTTGTCCAGTCTCATCAGTCATCACTCCTTCGCAGAATTAGCTTGCCCTGTTTGCCGCGAAAAAGTAAAATTTTCTCCTGGAAACTATTTCAAAACCAATGACACAGGGCAGTGGTCGCTGCCTTGGATGTCCGGGTGGATGGCGGCTTCCGCTACCCGTTTCCCCAGCCGGTCAGACACAATAAAATAATCGATGCGCCAACCCGCGTTCTTCTCTCTGGCTTGAAAGCGGTAACTCCACCAGGAATAGGCACCTTCCTGAGAAGGGGAGAGCAGGCGGAAGGTGTCCGTAAACCCGGACGCCAAAAGGCGGGTCATGGCACCTCGCTCTTGATCGGAAAATCCAGCGTTGCCCCGATTTGTCTTCGGATTTTTCAAATCAATTTCCTCATGGGCCACATTCAGATCACCACAGTACACCACCGGCTTGACCCTATCCAAACTTTTCAGATAGTTCAGCAGGTCATTCTCCCATTCCATGCGGTAACCGATCCGCGTCAATTCCCGCTGAGCGTTGGGGGTATAGCAGTTTACCAACCAAAACTCTGGGTACTCCAACGTGATGAGCCGCCCCTCGTGGTCATGCTTTTCCAAGTCCATCCCATAAGCGGCAGAAAGGGGCTTGGTCCGGGCAAATACAGCGGTGCCGGAATACCCCTTTTTGTCCGCCGAGTTCCAGTACTCATAGTAGCCAGGAAGCTCTACCTCGGCCTGCCCCCGCTCCATTTTGGTCTCCTGAAGGCAGATAAAGTCAGCGTTCAGCGCCAGCACCGACTCCACAAACCCTTTTTTCAGACACGCCCGCAGGCCATTTACGTTCCAAGATATGAATTTCATATCAGCCTCTCCCCTGTTTCTTTTTCAGGAAGCTGGCGCAGCAACACCAAAGCTGCGAATATCAGTGCCGCCAGCATGGCCAGCGTCTCCAATGGCATGACAAACGTATGGCCGCCCAGGTTCAAAACACAGTTGTACGTCAACCGCAGGTAAACCAGATAGCTGGCCAATGACGCCCCTGCCGCCAGCACTGCCGCCGGGAGCCGCTTCACGTTGGCGCTGGCCCAGCACAGTGTAAACACGTCCGCCAGAAAAAAATAGCGCTCGTGCATATGGGGCAGGAAAAACGGTACGCCCACACACAGGATTACCGCCACGGCCATAATGAGCTCCCGGTTCAGCCGGCCCCGCAGCCAAAGCCCCATCGCCAGCAGGGTCAGCACCAATATCCCCGCGGAAACGATGCCAAGCATGGACGCCAGCGCTTCGTCCACCTGAATGCCATAGGGGATAAACTGGTAAACCGAAGGTGCGTTAAGCACCAACCGGGGATACTCCCCCATCTGGCGAAGATAAATCCCCAGAATATCTCCCAGCGGTTTACCCATCACCACAGCAGGCAGGATCACCACCAGATAAGCTAAGGGAAACATCCAAAGCTCCCGGAACTTCACCTTCCCCGCCAGCCACAGCACTCCCCACAGAGGCAGCACAAAAACGGCCTGGAGTTTGAACGAAAATGCCGCCGCCATCAGCGCCACCGCAAGCTTGTTTTTTCCATCCAAAGTCAAAGCCGCAGCGTGTATGCAAAGCGCACCGTAAATCGCATCGCACTGGCCCCAAAAGGCCCCGTTGAGAATCACAGTGGGCAGCAGCAGGACCGCTCCAAAGGCAATCAGGGGAGCACAGCTCCCCTGCCGTTCCCTGGTCAGGGAACGCACCAGCCGGAAACACCCCCATGCCAGCAGTACGTCCCACAGAATGGAAAACAGCTTGATCAGGTACAGGTCCGGCATATTGGAGTAGGAAATTGCAGCTATAAAATAAAGATATGGCACGTTGTAGTCTCCTACGCTGCCCGCAATTGCTCTGATCCCTCCGTTTGCTTTAAAATATGCGTACCACTTGCTCAAGAAATCCTCATAGTCCAAGCTGGCGTGATCCAGACATAGAACCCGAATCAGCATAGCGGCTCCAATGGGCAGCAAGGCCAGCAGCACTTGATTCCTGCAACGGGTTTCCAGCCACACCAGCGCCAGCCCAAGCAGAGCCAGGGCCAGCAGGGCCAGCGCTGTAAACAGGCGGGCTTCCCTGTCTCCCCGCTCCAAAAAGGCGCAAGCCCACACTGTTCCTGCCAACAGCACACCGCCTGACACAGCGCATAGAGACGGCAGACGTTTTCTCCAGGGATTTTCCATAGATTTCCTCCCAAATGGTTTTCATCGTCCACATCATAACACAGAAGCCCCAGCTTTTCCACCCCATTTCCCAGACTGGTCTCCAATTGGTTTTCTTTTTTGTCGAAAGTCGGCAGTCGTTCACAAATATTCTATTGAAAAAGGCCTACCGGTTCGCTATAATATTCGCTGAACTTTCCTACTGAGATCGGAAGAGCACACGTCTGAACTCCAGTCACCAAGCCAAATCTCG